>JAHEKJ010000197.1 GCA_024638385.1 Gammaproteobacteria bacterium
CGGGTATCGATGCCGCCGAGATCGAGAATCCGCTGGATTTCGTGGTCGAGGAATTCGCGCGGCGTGCGGTAGCCCGGGATGCCGTAGCGGAACATGCCGCCGAGTTCGTCGTGCTGGTCGAAGATCGTGCTGCCGATACCCTTGCGCCGCAGCTGGTAGGCGGCGGCGAGGCCGGCCGGGCCGCCGCCGACGATCGCGACGCGCTTGTCGCCGAGCGCGGGCGGCGCCTCGAACCTGTAGCCCTCGGCCCTCGCGGTGTCGCCGATGTATTGCTCGACCGCGTTGATGCCGACGAAATCGTCGACGTTGTTGCGGTTGCAACCCTGCTCGCACGGCGCCGGGCAGACCCGGCCCATCATCGACGGGAACGGATTGGCGTCGGTCGAGCGGCGGAACGCGTATTCCTGCATGCTGACGCCCTCGGGCGGATGCTCGATGCCGCGCACGATGTTGAGCCAGCCGCGGATGTCCTCGCCGGACGGACAGCTGCCCTGGCACGGCGGCGTGCGGTGCACGTAGGTCGGGCACTTGTGCGTGGTATCCTCGTTGAAGATATTTTCGCTCATCGAGCGCCAGCGGTTGACGCCGTCCTCGTACTTGCGAAACGTGAGCTTCTTGTCGACTTCTTTTTCCGACGCTGCCATGTCTTGTCTCCGTAATCGAATCTATTGCTCGGCGCCCAGCACGATCGCGTTGCCGACGAGCTGGTGCACGCTGACGACCTGGTCCATTTCGAAACCGTAGTACGGCAGCACCTTGCTGAACTGGCTCTTGCAGATCGCGCAGATCGCGGCCATATGGGTCACGCCGTGATCGTCGACGACCTGTTTGAGCGCCTCCATTCGCGGCAGCGCGCCCTTGACGCGCAGCTCGACGAGATCGTCGGTCAGCAGCCCGCCGCCGCCGCCGCAGCAAAAGGTCGCCTCGCCGATCGTGCCGGGCGGCATGTCGTAGAAATGATTGCAGCTCGCGCGCAGGATCGCGCGCGGGATCGCGAACTGGCCGCCCTCGAAATCGCCCATCCGCGAGCCGCGCGCGAGGTTGCACGAATCGTGGAAGGTCACGACACTTTCGTCGTTGGCCGACGGGTCGAGCCGGAGCGCGCCCTGGCCGATCAGGTCGTAGGTGACTTCGCAGATGTGCTGCGGCACCGGGTAGGCCGGGTCGAGGAAGTCGAACGGCCCGGCGAGCGTGTCCATGAAGCCGTAGGCGACGCGCCAGGCGTGGCCGCATTCGCCGAAGACGATGCGCTTGACGCCGAGCTCGAGCGCGGCTTCGCGAATGCGCAGCGCGAGTTTCTGCATGTTGTCGTAGGAGCCGATGAACAGGCCGAAGTTGGCGGCCTCGCTGGCGTAACTCGACAGCGTCCACGACAGGCCCGCCTGGTGCAGGACCTTGGCGTATCCGATCAGGCCGTCGACGTGCGGCTCGGCGAAGAAATCGGCCGACGGCGTGACCAGCAGGATATCGGCGCCGGCCTCGTCGAGCGGCAGGCGGACCTTGACGCCGGTCTCTTCCTCGATGTCTTCCTCGAGGCCTTCGAGGGTGTCGGCCAACGCCGGTTCCGGCAGGCCGAGGTTGTTGCCGAGGGTCTGCGCCTTGCCGATGATTTCGTTGCAGTATTTCTGGCCGAGGCCGACGCTGTCCATGATTTCGCGCGCCGCCATCGAAATCTCGGCGGTATCGATGCCGTAGGGGCAGTAGACCGAGCAGCGGCGGCACTGCGAGCACTGGTGGAAGTAGGTGTACCACTCGTCGAGCACGCTTTTGTCGAGGTCGCGCGCGCCGACCAGGCCGGGAAGGTATTTGCCGGCGAGCGTGAAGTAGCGGCGGTAGACCGAGCGAAACAGGTCCTGGCGCGCGACCGGCATGTTGTTCGGGTCGGCGGTACCGAGGAAGTAATGGCACTTGTCGGTGCAGGCACCGCACTTGACGCAGCTGTCGAGAAACACGCGCAGCGCGCGCGAGTTATCGACCAGCTCGCCCATCTTCGCGATCGCGACCTGTTCCCAGTTCTCGACCAGCTCGCCGGGGAAACCGATCTTTTGCTGGATATCCTGTTTGGCGACGAACGGCCGGCTGTGCGCCATCGCGCCGATCTCGATCGGCGGGATCTCGGGCCAGGGCTTGAGCGCCGGGGTCGTGAATTCGGCCTGGGCCATCGCTATTCCCGCCTCAGGCCGTCGGCCCGGCGGCCGGATTGCGCGTCGGCAGGTGGCGGCGCTCGCGCGGGTTGTCGGCCTGGTTGCGCGTCGGGCTGAAGAATACTCCCGGCGCGTGCAAGAGCTTGCTGTACGGGAATACGATCATCAGCAGCGCGACCAGCAGCAGGTGGACCAGCAGTACCGGATCGGCCGGCAACGGCTGCCAGTCGAAGGCCAGCAGGCCGAGGAAGAACGCCTTGAGCGCGACGATGTCGGTCGGCGCGACGTATTTCATGCCGAGGCCGGAAAGCCCGATCGCGAGCAGCAGCGCCAACATCAGGTGGTCCGACGGCGCCGAGATGTAGCGCACGCGATCGACCAGCAGGCGCCGCGCCCACAGGCCGGCGAGCCCGGCGACCATCGCGAAGCCGGCGTAGAGGCCGAACGGCTGGATCGCGGCGACCCAGCCCCAGACCGGCTCGGTAAAGTAACGCAGGTGGCGCAGCAGCACGAGCAGCAGCGCGGCGTGGAAGACCCAGCCGAACAGCCAGATCCACTTGTTGGCCTTGAACAGGCTCGAAAACAGCGTGACCTCGAAAAGCATGCGGCGAACGACGCCGGCCCGGGTCAGCGGCGCCGGCGTGGTCGGGATCCGCAGCGGCGCCGGCGTGGTCGCGTAAAGCCAGACGCGATAACCCAGGCCGCCGAGCAGCGTCGCCGCGGCCAGGTAGAAAAGCAGCGCGAACAGAATCGTCAAGGCCGACATGGGACTGCCTGGTCGGGGGGTCGCCGCCGGCGCAAGCGCGGGCGGCGTCCGCGCGCCGCCGATGCGTCAGACGCAGCCGGTGGGTTTCGGCAGCCCCGCGTACTTGCAGGCCTGCTTGGCCGGGCCGTAGGGAAACAGTTCGTAGAGATACTTGCTGGTACCCTTGTCCTTGCCGAGCTTCTTGCCGACCGCCTTGGTCAGTACCCGTACCGCCGGCGCGATCTGGTATTCCTCGTAGTAGTCGCGCAGGAAATTGATTACTTCCCAGTGGTTGTCGCCGAGCTCGGCGCCGTCGGCTTTCGCCATCTCGGTCGCGAGCTCGTCGCTCCAGTCGCTCAGGTTGACGAGGTAACCCTCTTCGTCCGTCTCGTAGGATTTCCCGTTGATTTCAAGTGCCATTTCTTTCCTCTGCAGGTTGAATTCGGATAGTGTTGGTTACAGCCATGACTGTACTCGTGCGTAGCGGGTCGTCAACTCGACGAAGCCGGCGTAATCCACCAGCTCGATACCGTCGATCACGCGCTCGGCGACGATGCCGCGCGCGGCGAGATCGGGTTCGAGCGCGAAAATCGTATGCCGGCCGAGCGCCGCGTCGATCTTGTCGGCGGCCGCCGAGTTGCGCGTCGCCGCGTAGATGCCGTCCTCGATCAGCAGGATCGCGCTGTCGGCTTTCGCCAGGCGCAGGCAGGTGTCGAGCGAGTTGCGTTCGAACGGCGACTTGTTGACGATGTGCAGCACGGACATGGCTCAGCTCAGAAGTTCAGGATGACGTCGTGTTGTTCGATGAGGTCGGCGAGCTCGGCGCTCGAGACGACCTGGATCGAATCCTTCTCGGCCCAGTCGTCGTCCTCGTCCTCCCAGGTCAGCGGCAGCAGGTCTTCCTGCGCCAGCCCGCGCAGCTCGAGCGATTCGCGTTCGACGTAGATCTTGCTGACGTCGTAGTCGCCGAGCGCCTTGAAGGTCGGCGAGAAATTCTTCACGCCGATGCCGCCGGTGTCCTGGTTTTGCATCAGCTGGTAGACGCCGTCGTCGATGAAGGCCAGCGCGACGTCCTGTTCGAAGGCGGCGCCGATCAGTACGACCTCGAGCGACTCGAGCGCGTAGATGCTGCCGTGCGGCGGCCTGCGGTTGATGTAGAGAAATTTCTTCGTCGCCATGTCAGTCGCCGAATACGATCAGCCGGTCGGCCTGGATGCCG
>JAHEKJ010000083.1:0-2868 GCA_024638385.1 Gammaproteobacteria bacterium
CGCGCCGGGCCGCTCCTGCTGGTCGGTGGATTTGTCTGCTATTCGAGCCTGTATCAGCCCGTCACCGCGTTCTTTCCGACCTTGCTGATCACCGACCGCGGCCTCGCGCTCGGCAGCGCGGCCTACCTCGGCGCGCTGGTCGCGTTGGCGAATGTCGTCGGCAACGTCGCCGCCGGCTGGCTGATCGGCCGCGGCGTCGCCCCGGCCAGGCTGCTGCTGTTCGCGTTCGTCGCGATGGGCGGCTTCGCCGCGCTCGTATTCGCGCCGTTCACGAGCCCTCTGGCCAAGACGCTGTGCGGGATCCTGTTCTCGGCCTGCGGCGGTCTCTTCCCCGGCACCGCGTTCGCGCTCGCGCCGCGCTTCGCCGCGCGGCCGTCGCATATCGCGCTGATGTCGGGTCTGCTGCTGCAAGGCGCAGGCATCGGCCAGACGCTCGGTCCCCTGATGGTCAGCGGCCTCGTCGAACGCGGCGGCGACTGGGCCTGGGCCAGCCTCGAAGTCGCTCTCATGGCCGGCATCGGCTTCGCCTGCGCGCTCGCCCTCGGCCGCCAACTCGCCGCGCCGAAGCCGGAGTGATGAGACAAGTCTTATTTCACAATATGGCGCTGCCATCCCGCGACTCGCGCTGTCATCCCGCAGTTCGACCGGGCCGCGCAGGTCGCGGGATCCAGGGTCTTACGCGACTTTCGAGACTGTAGCTCGCTACGATGGATTCCGGCCGGGCCGTGTAGGTCGCGGGATGGCACCAAAGTCCAGTTAGATATGGCCTTCCAAATTACCTTCGCGATTAAACCCGTATGTGAATGCAAGGCCTGACCATCGTTTACGGACACGAGCCTCGGTGGGATTGCACCGAAACGGTTCCTGCCCCGAAGGCTCGCGGCCGACCCGACGCCACAGATTGTCGTCCTCGTCGATCAGCGCCAGGCTCAGCGCGAATACCCTGGAAATGCTCTGGATCGAAAACGGCACGCTGGCGTCGCCGGCGGCGAATTCCTCGCCGTCCCGGGTCACCACGGCGATTCCGAACTGCCCTGGGTCCACGCCCGCCAGTTGCGGAATATAGCGCGCGACCTCGCCGCGGTCTTCGGCGGATGCGTACCGTTCGGCGATATCCCGGACGATAGAGCTCAAATCGGTCATGCGGATGTTCCCTGGGCTGAGGTTGGACTTCGGCTCGGGCGTGTCGTGCTCACGCCTGCCTGTCGTCATCATACACGCCATTCATCGCGGAACAATTCGACCATCTCCACGGCAGACTTCGCCGTCTCCCGGCCGCTCGAAAAACCAGGCGCCAGCCTGCACCGCGACGGCGGCCTGAAAGCTTGGCCCCCAAAAAAAAGAACCCTGCGCGAGGCAGGGTTCCTGAGTCGGTACTGACGAATCCGGCATCCTGGCATGAACCGGAGCCGCCGACATGATGACCAACCGCGTCTTAGAATATGACGTCCGGCGGGGGCAACGGAGGATCTTCACTGCCGCCACCACCAGTACCGGTGCTACCACCGTCACCCGTGTCGACGTAACCCTCGCCGGAAACGCAGACCGCCGCAGAATTGTAATAAGGTTCCATCAGTGCCGCGTAGGCCTCCATGCTGATCCGGCGCTTCTTCTTGCGCATTGCAAGGTTCTCGACGACGTCGTGGAAATTCGCGAGCTTGCGCGCCGCATGCCGCCATTTACCTTTTTGTATCTTGCGGTTCACCCGGTCGAGCTTGCGGTTCAGTCCTTCACACCGCTTGCGCTTGCCGTGACTGCAAATATCGTCGTTCAGCGCCGTCCTGAGCTCTTCGATCTGAGCGCTGCAATCGCCGGCCGTAGCCGTCTGGGACAGACCGAAAACCGAAACAAACGCCACCAATAGCGTGAGACCGGATTTTTTTATTCTCATAACTTCTCTCCAATGAATTCCAGGAACTATAGAAGATAGTCGTTACCCGGCGTTTTGCGACCAATCCAGGTCACATTAACTCTGTTAACCGCTGTTAACTTTTTAACAGTTCGAAAGCGAAAAATTCTGCTCTTTGTTAACCAGTTAACAAAAACGACTCGCGGCCCGGATTTCGCAGTTAACTAGTTAACAAACCGTCGAAAACGGCCCCGAAAATTGCATTGCTACGGGCGCCCCGATGCGGCTCCGGTCGCGGTCCCGTCTGTCGCCGAAACCGCGACAATTCGCCGGGCCTTGCGCACGCCCGCGATCGCAAAAAATCGGGCTGATCGCCTAGCGAATCAGGTCCGCCCTGATCCAGATACCCGCGTCGCCGCGACTTTGCGTCGAGCGGTAGTCGCCGGCGCCGCTTTGCGCGCGCCCGAGCTGCTCGCTGACCCCGCCGACGAGCAACCACTCGCCGAGGCGCCCCGTCAGGGTGGTATGCGCGGATTGCGTCTCGATGTTGCCGCCACCGCGCAACGCGTGCCTGAACGGACTAACCTGCAGCGTGACCTGGTCGCCGTGGACGCGCGGTGACACGTAGAAGCCGGTGACCACGTCCTTGTACTCGATACCGCCCGCGACGGCGTCGGGCGCTAGCCAACGGGTGCCGGCAAAGATCGGGATCTGCTCGCCGGTTTCGATGTAAGCCTCGCTGCCCTCGGTAACGCGCACCTGGTGGATCGGCCTGTCGGCGAGACGCAGGCGGGTGCCGGTGCCGGAAAGGCTGGCGCTGCCATCGCGGGTACTGTAGGTGACGCTGCCGCCGGTCGCACCGCCGCCGTCGCGACCGCTGCCGATGGCGATGCTGCCGTCGCCGCGTTCGACGCGAATCCTGGCGTCGATACCGAGCCGGCCGAGCTCGCGGGTGTTGCCCTGGAAGACGGAAACCTGCAGGGTCCTGGCGGCGATGTCGAGCGCGCCGATTATTTCCC
>JAHEKJ010000083.1:2968-16500 GCA_024638385.1 Gammaproteobacteria bacterium
GCGAGACCCTCGTCGAGGCCCTTGCGGCCGAAGCCGAGACGAAAGCGATCGGTCGGCGTCGCGCCCAGGTCCGACCGATAGATGGTGCTCGGCAGGAACAGCACGCCGCTCGCTTCGACCAGGGTTCGGCAAAACTCCTCGACGCCGTCCGGCCCCGTGTAGCGCGGAAAGGCCGTGCAGGACCCGTCGGGGCGCCGCCAGTCGAATCGGTCCGCGTGGCGCTCGAAGAAGGCATCCCACTTCGGCAGGTTGTCGTCGATGATCGCGCAGTTGCGGCCGAGCAGCCGTTCGCGATTGCGCAGCGCGATCACGGCCAGCCGTTCGCTCGGGGCCGAGTTGCATATCGACAGGTAATGCTTCATGCGCTCCATCTTCGAGACCAGCTCGCGGTCGGCGCACGCGATCCAGCCGATGCGCAATCCCGGCAGCCCGTAGGACTTCGACATCACGCCGAGCGACAACCCGCGTTCGTAACGATCGGCGACCAACGGCAGGTGCCGCGCGCCGGTCGGGCCGAGGCCGTGGAAAATCTCGTCGTGCAAAAGATAAATGCCATGCTTGCGGCACAGCGCGATCAACGCCTCGTAGCGATCGAGCGGCAGAATCGTACCGGTCGGGTTGTGCGGGAAGTTGATCGTCACCAGCCGCGTGTTCGGTCGCACCGCGTCGGCGATCCGGTCGATGTCGAGCGACCAGCCGTCGTCGGGGTCGAGCGGCACGCCGGTCGCCGCGCAGATCGCGAGCGGCAGGGTTTCGTGCGACTGGTAATTAGGCGTGACGACGATCGCGTGGCTGCTACTGTCGAGGATCACCGTGTTTGCCGCGAAGATGCCCTCGCTCGCGCCGGCGAAGCACAGCACGTCGCTGGCGTCGCGATTCTCATACAACGACGCGATCGCCGCGCGCAGGTCGTGCGCGCCGAAGGTCTCGGTATAGCCCAGCCACAGGCCTTCGAACGCGTCGCGCTCGGCGGGCGTCGCCAGCGCCAGCAAATCGCGCAGCGAGAGGCTCTCGGCATCCGACGCGGTCAGGTGATAGCGCGCCTTGAATTCCCACTTCGAGAAGTGGGTTTCGAGCCTGAAATCCGGCAGCATGGTCATATGACGATTCCCGTTCGACGATACCGGCGGTACGTCCCGGTGATCGTTCCGGCAATTTGAATCGGTTCGACATTGCAGTCAACCGTCCGTGAAAAAAATGCCCGGAGAACGATCCGAATATTCGCGCGCGTACTCCTTCCTTTTGCTGCCGGTCAAGCCGGATCGATATCGAGGTTCGACGTGAAAAAGACCTTGGTGACGTCTTCGAGGATGTCCCAGACGACGCGTTCGCCCTTGCGCGTGAAGATGCTGTCGCCGGGCCCAAACTCGATGGACTCGCCGCCGATACGCGTCAGCTTGAGCCGGCCGCGCTGAATCGTCTGCAGCTCGTCGCCGAGCTCGGTGCATTCGAACGCGCCCGCGGTGCACGACCAGATGCCGAGTCGCTGGCGCTCGCCGTCTCCGCCGTGGTCGATCCGGCCCGACGCGCGCGGGTCGCCGCGCAGGATACGGTAGCCCGAGGCCGGGTTGTCGAAAGGCCAGGGCTCGAGGTCGTCGTGGATCTGGTCGAGCGGATACTTGCGCATGGGTCGATTCCGGTGCGAGGTCGAGCCGAAGCATAGTGAAAGCCGGGAAAGAACGAAAGGCACCCATGTCCGCGTGAAAACGGCTGGCTCTAACTACCGGCGGCGCGCTCCGGTGCGCCATTCGATTCCCGAAGTCGTAAACGGCATTCGGGTGACGCGATATACTGGCTCGCCACTACCGGAGGCGAAGCATGCAACCGAAACGACTGGTCGAAGCCTGGGTCGACGCATTCAATCGGCGCGACGTCGATACGCTGGCGGATTTCTATGCCGACGATGCCGTCAACCACCAGGTTGCCGAGACGCCCGTGCGCGGCAAGGCGGCGATCCGGCAGATGTTCGTCGATGCGTTTGCGCTCACCGAGATGATCTGCGAAATCGAGAACATCTTCGAGGACGGCGACTGGGCGATTCTCGAGTGGAAGGATCCGATCGGCCTGCGCGGCTGCGGATTCTTCCGGATTCAACAAGGCAAAATCCGGCTACAACGGGGCTACTGGGACAAGCTGACTTTTCTCCGCCTGCACGGCTTGACGGGCGAATCCGCTCAGGCGTCGCCCTGACCTCCGCCGAAGTACCGCTTCAGGTTGCGCCACAGGGTTTTTTCCGCTGCAGATTTTGCGACCGCGCTTTCGATGTGCCCGTGTCGGTAGCTGGTCTGCGGGTACACTCTTTTCAGTTCGCCCTTGTCGAAGAACATTCCCTTGCAGGCGAGGCAATAGTCGAGTTCGGTGTTCGCGATTTCGACCGCCTTGAGGCTCCGACCGTCGCAACGCGGGCATTTGCGCCGGCTTTCGACGAACTCGAGATCGAACATGGCCTCGAGCGCGTTGGCCAGGTCGACGGCGCCTTTCTCGCCGGCGAACAGTCGGTGGACCGAGCCGGCGTCGATCCAGGTGCCGGCGCAGGTGGCGCACGCGATGATCGGGACACCGCCGAACTCCGCCGGCTCCAAGCTCCCTTTGCATCTCGGGCAATTCATTTCGAAGGTCCTCACCAGGGCTGCGCGTTGCGCAATTCGATCGACAGTATACTCGTTTTACCGGGGCTCCTATGGCGAAGAACTGCACAAAAACAGCCGCCGGCTTGCTCGATGCCGCGGTCGAGTACGTAAATTCGCAGGGCGCGAAAATCGTCGAGGGCTACCCGGTCGAGCCGGCGGTGGAAAATTACCCCGCGGCTTACGCCTGGTACGGCATCGCGAAGACCTTCCTGCGCGCGGGATTCGAGGAATGCGCGCGGCGCAGACCGACCCACCCGATCATGCGAAGAAAGCTGAGCTAGCGACGCGACGTTACGGGTACAGTTAGCATAATCCTCGCCGTGAATTACAGTGGCAGCTACCTTCGTTATCGTCGTATCGATTCGCGGTGACGGTCGCCAAAATCGTGTGCAATCAGATATGGTGGCTGAACTCGCCGCGCTCGGCCGGCGCCATCAGCTCGTGAAAATGCGACCCGCTCATCCGCACGAGACTCTCGTGATCGCCCGCCTCGAAGTAGATCTCGTCGAGCTTGCCGAGGCTGGAACTCGGGTCCCAGATCGTCCTGACCCCGTAGGCCATACCGATCGGCGGCACCGCGCCGAGTTCGCAGTCGTCGAAAATTTTGCCGAGATCGGCCTCGTCCGTCAAAGCCACTTCCCTGCCCAGTAGTTTGCGCAATGATCCGAGCTCGACGACGTAATCGGCGGGCACGACCACCAACAGGTAGCCGTCGTCGCCCCCGACCAGCACGCCCTTGGCCAAGGCATCGCCGTGGACGTGGGCTTTCTCCGCGGTCTCCATGCTGAACTCGCTGCGTGGATGCGTTTCGACGTGATATTCGACATCCCGCTCTTGCAGGTAATTCTCCAGTTTCGCCGCTATCGCCATGTTAACTCTCCGTTTCAATCGTTATTTTCGACAAAGACATTATACGGAACTCGAGTAATCGGGGTCTTGATCTGACACAAAACCGGACGGATCGCAGCAAGCAGGCGCTTTCGCAACCGGCACCGCTCCCCACGCAGCCGCTGCGGTGGCAGTCAACTTGTCTTTATTCTCGCCCTGATTGAGTAAACTGACGGCCTGACTAATGACCCGGACAAGACCATGATTCCAGACAGGATGCGCGCCGTACTGCTGGGCGGCCACGGCGGCTTCGACAAGCTCGAGTACCGTGAGGACGTGGCGGTGCCGCGGCCCGGCGCGGGCCAGGTGCTGATCCGGGTCGCCGCGGCCGGTATCAACAACACCGACATCAACACCCGGATCGGCTGGTACTCGAAGAAGGTCGACGGCGCGACCGACGCGGGCGGCAGCGCGGGCTTCGATTCCGACGTCGACGACGACGGCAGCTGGTCGGGCGTGCCGCTCGTCTTTCCCCGCATCCAGGGCGCCGACGCCTGCGGCCATATCGTCGCGGTCGGCGACCGCGTCGACCCGGCGCGCGTCGGCGAACGCGTGCTGGTGCGCACGATCCAGCCCAAAACCGTGGCGGACAACCCGGTCGCGTGCTGGACCTTCGGCTCGGAATGCGACGGCGCGTTCGCCGAGTACACCGTGACCGACAGCACCGAGGCTTACAGGGTCGAATCGGACCTGACCGACGTCGAGCTGGCGTCGTTTCCGTGCGCTTACTCGACCGCCGAGAACATGCTGCACCGCGCACGGCTCGAGCCTGGCGAGCGGGTATTCGTCACCGGCGCGTCCGGCGGCGTCGGCTCGGCCGCCGTGCAGCTGGCGCGGCGTCGCGGCGCGCGCGTCATCGCCAGTTGCAGCCCGGCCAAGGCCGAGCAGGTCCGCGAGCTCGGCGCCGACGAAGTTGTCGATCGTAATGCGAGCCCGGTCGACGCGATCGGCAGGGGCGGCGTCGACCTCGTCGTCGACCTCGTCGCCGGCGACGGCTGGCCCCGGCTGCTCGACATCCTGCGGCCCGGTGGACGCTATGCGACCGCCGGCGCGATCGCCGGGCCGATCGTCGAATTCGACGTGCGCACGCTGTACCTCAAGGACCTGACTTTTTACGGCTGCACGTTCCAGGACCCGGCGGTTTTCGGCAACCTGGTCGGCCACATCGAACGCGGCGAGGTCAGGCCGCTGGTCTCGAAGGTTTACCCGCTCTCGAAAATCGTCACCGCGCAGCAGGACTTCCTCGAAAAGAAGTATGTCGGCAAGCTGGTGCTGAGCATTCCCTGACGGGGAAACCGGACCCGGACCCGGCCGCCGGCCTTCGTTGCACCCCCGGCCGCATCATCGCCGGCGATACCTGGAGACATGGCCATTCGATTTTCGTGCGATCGATGCCGATCGCCATCGATCTCGCTTTCGATCGGCGCCGGCGCCCGTAACCCGGCGCGCGGGCGATCTTCCTAGAGCCGCCGCGGCAGCCAGGTTACGGCCAGGCTGGTCAGCGCGAGCAGCGCGGCCAGCAGCAGGTAGAACGCCTCGATCGGCGCGATCAGCAGCACCGCGGCCACCAGCAGCGGCGTCAACAGGTTGGACGTCTCGCGCCAGGTCGAGAAGATCATCGTCATCTCGCTGCGCTCGTGCGACCTGACCAGCCGCATGAACGGAATATTACCGACCACGTCCAGCGCGGATGCGCCGATCGACGCGAGTATCCAGAAGAGCAGGCCAATCGGCTTCGGCGCCCCGGCCAGGAACAGCAACACCAGCGAGGCGGCGCAGACGTTCTGGCCGATCACGATGACGATGCGCGTGCCGTGGTGTTCGACGATGCGCCGCACCAGCGGGCTCAGCAGCATCAGCGCGCTGGCGAGCGAAATCAATCCGCCCGCGAGCCAGGTCGGCAGCCCGGCCTCGACGACGTAGATCGGCCCGTAGATGAACAGCGTCAGCCAGAAGATAGAGCGAGTCAGCGTGATCAGGTAGGCGGTGCGCAGCGCCGCTTGCGAAAAGTAGCGGGGAATCAGCTTCAGCGGGTTCTCCGCGACGGTCTTCGCCGGGCTGATGACCTCGTTCGCGCCGAAGCGCAGATACCAGAAATAGGCCAGCGCCAGCGCCGACGAAACCATCGTCACGACGAAAGGCGTGCCCGGCCAGGTTTCGTTCCACAGCCAGACCCCGAGCGTCGGGCCGACGACCCAGGCGAGACCGCTGTAGAAGATGCGCCGCGACTCGGTCACGATCAGCTGCTGCTTGCCGATGTAGTCCATGATGTAAAGCGACAGGCAGATCGCGAACAGCGAACCCGCGGCCTTCTGCAAGCCGATCGCCGCCGCCAGCTCATAGCCGTCGCCAAACCAGAAGATCAGCGCGGACAGGATGCTCAACCCGCCACCCAGCGCCACCACCCGGCGGCGTCGCAGCCGGCGCTCGAGCGTGGCGAAGTTCAGCGTGACCGACAGGGTCAGCAGCGACGCCAGCAGGTAGGCCAGCGTCACCGCCTCCTTGCTGCCGAGCGCTTCGAAGACCAGCAGCGGGATGACGCCGACCAGCAAGGCGCGGGAAAAACTCTCGACCGCGTTCAGGCGGGCCAGCGGGACACCCGCGTCGCCGAGCGCCGCCCTGAAACCGATCGGGGTTCGTTCCTGCAATGCGTCGATTCCTGGCGGACGGGAAGAGCCGTATGCTAATCAAAATCGCCGCCGCGCGACAGCCCGTCATGCGGCCGCCGATACCGCGGGATCTCATGTCTTCCCCGGCTCGACCGGGCCGCGCAGGTCGCGCGATCCGGGTTCGCAGCGGACGGCGAAGCCCCGGGCTTCGCCCCCTGGATGCCGCGATCGAGTCGCGGCATGACAGGCTGTCCCTTGTCGGCGCGTCGAGCGTCAGTGGATAATGCGTTCGGCAGAGTCGGATCTTGCCTGCTCTTCTTCGCGACCGAACGAGGCTGAACGCGACCATGAACCTGACAAACCAACTGACCGCCCTGCTCGACATCGATTACCCGATCATCCAGGCGCCGATGGCCGGCGAGGCGACGCCCGAACTCGCGATCGCGGTGGCCAACGCCGGCGGCCTCGGCGGGCTCGGCTGCAGCTACATGTCGGTCGATGAAATCGAACGCAACGTGGCCCGGATCCGCGCGGGCACCGACGGCTCGTTCAATCTCAATTTCTTCGCCCATCCCGAACCGCGCGCCGACGCGAAGCTCGACGCGTCGACGCGCGCGCGGGTAGCGCCGTTCTACGAGGAACTCGGCATTGCCGAGGTGCCGGAGCGCGGCGTGGCGACCTGCGACACCTTCTCGTGGGAAAAAACCGAAGCGCTGGTCGAGCTGCGCCCCAGGGTCGTCAGTTTTCACTTCGGCCTGCCCGATCTCGACATGGTCCGCGCGCTGCAGCGCGCGGGCATCGCCGTCATGAGCAGCGCGACCACCGTCGCCGAGGCCAGCCGGCTCGACGAGGCCGGCGTCGACGTCGTCATCGCCCAGGGCTGGGAAGCCGGCGGTCATCACGGCAGCTTCGAGGCCAGCGCCGACGACGTCGGCGTCGGCCTGGTCGCACTGGTGCCACAGGTCGCCGACGCGGTCCGGTGTCCGGTGGTCGCCGCCGGCGGCATCGCCGACGGTCGCGGCATCGCCGCCGCGCTGGTGCTCGGCGCGCAGGGCGTGCAGCTGGGGACGGCCTTTCTCAGCTGCCCCGAAGCCAATACCGACGACAACTATCGCGCGGCGCTGCGGCAGGCGCGCGACGACGACACGCGGCTCAGCAGCGCGTTCTCGGGCCGGCCGGCGCGGACCCGCAACAACCGCTACGTCGAGGCGATGGCGCGGGCGCGGACCCGCTTTCCCGACTACCCGACCATGTACGCTTTCAGCCAGCCGTTGGCACAAGCCTGCGCCGGCGGCAAGGCGAGCGGGTTCGAATTCGTGCTATACGGCCAGGCCGCCGCGCTCAACCGCGAACTTCCGGCGGCCGAACTCGTCGCCCGGCTCGTCGACGAGACCCGCGAGTCGCTCGGGCTGACTGACAAAAGTCGATAGGCTCCGGCCTGGCCAGGGCCTGTCGGCGGAATCGCGTTAGCGAAATCTACTTCGCTCGTCAGCCGGCCTTGCCGAGTAGCCGGTCGAGGTGACCGGCGAAGGCTTTCCTGTCGGCCTGGCCGAGCGCCGGCGGCCCGCCGGTATCGACGCCGCTGGCGCGCATGCTTTCCATGAAGTCGCGCATGTTGAGGCGCGCGCCGATGTTCTCTTTGGTGTGCAACTCGCCGCGCGGGCTCAGCGCGATGCCGCCCTTGGCAATCACCTCCGCCGCGAGCGGGATGTCGCTGGTGACGACCAGGTCGTCGGCCTCGAGCCGCTTGACAATCTCGTTGTCGGCGACGTCGAAGCCGGATGACACCTGGAGCATTCTGACGTTCGGCGATGGCGGCACGCGCAGCGGCTGGTTCGCGACCAGCGTCAGGCGCACGCCGGTGCGCGCGGCGGCGCGAAACAGGATGTCCCGGATCGCGACCGGGCACGCGTCGGCGTCGACCCAAATATTCATCGATACGAAAGCGTTGCTGGCACCGGCCATTGGTTCCGGACGTTCATCGATCTCCCTAATGCCTGCGGGGACAATTTGCGTCCCCGAATTTCTGTTGCCACGACTCGCAGCGCGTCGCGCTCCTCGTACGCCGGCCGTCGGCCGTCGGCAAGCGAGTCGGACATCGCGGACTTCGCGATCCGATGCTTCAGCACCGCGCCGCAGGGCAGGGTCAGCGGGTATGTAATCACTTTCTCGATGACCGGCTCCGACAGCCGGGGTCGAGTCCCTGACTTTGCAATCGAGTATTCGAGTTCAACGGCCTGGTCCGGCCGTTGGACTTGCCGGGAGCCCGTCGAACCTCGGAAGATATTCCAACCCCTCCTCCCAGTTCGCCTTGCTGGCGACGAATATATGCGCATTCGGCTCGATCGACAAATCGCCATCGAGGCTTCCCGCCGGGACAACGAGCAGTTCACCGTCCATCTGCATACCGGGAAGCGCCGAGCCGCAGTTCGAGCAAAAACTCCTGGCGTGCCGGGTCGAAGGCAGCTCGAATACCTTGACCAGGGGTTCGCCCGAAACCCACGATAGCCTGGCCGTCGTCGAAAACAGGTTCGACGCGTGCGCCGAGCCCGTATCCTTCTGACAGTATTTGCAATGGCACAACAGGAAGCTCTCGAAATCGCCTTCGATTTCGAATCGCACTTCGCCGCAAAGACACGATCCGTTAGCAGTCATAAAGTCTCGCCAATCCGGTGTTAATTGATGAATGTCAGTCTGTCACTGGTCGCAAGGGACCAGGTACGCCGTTACCTTGCTCGAGCCTTCGCTTTTTTTCTTCGACCACCTGCGCCAGCATCCGGATATGCCGTGGCCCGGTGCCGCAGCAGCTGCCGACGACCTGGACGCCCTGCTCGAGCCAGCCGCGCGCGGCCGCCGAATAGTCTTCGGGCGAAATCATGTCGGCGTAGATCCACTTGCCGTCGACGAAGCCGCCCGTATGCGCGTAGACGCCGACCGGGCCGGGCCACGCGGCCCGCACGATCTCGAGGCAGGCGTCGATGTAGTCGACCTCGGTATGCATGATGTTGACGAGGTCGACATCGCGGTCGGCCAGCACCGCCAGCGCGTCGGCAAGCTTTTCGCCGTTCAGCAGGCACATCTCGCCCGCGTCGTCGGGCGCGCAGCTCAGCCCCACCCAGACCGGCAGCCCGCTCGCCTGCGCCGCCTCGAGACTGACCAGCATGCGATCGATATCGATCATCATTTCGAGCATCAACAGGTCGGCGCCGGCCGCGGCCATGATCGCGGCCTGGCGCTCGGTCGCCGGCTTCAGATCCTCGAGCGACGGGTGGTTGCCGATCCACGACCAGTTCGAAACGCCGCCACCGACCAGCACCCCGGATTTGCCGAGCCGCTCGCGCGCCTCGATCGCAAGCTCGACGCCGCGCCGATTGTAGTCCTCGAATGCATCCTCGACGCCGGCGTCCTGCAGCGCGTGAAAATGGGTCGCGAAGGTATTGGAGATGACGATCTCCGCGCCGTGCCGGATATAGTCCTCGTGGACTTCGCGCAGGACATCCGGGTGGCTCAACGCGCCGCCGCCGTTCCACGCGTTTTCGAGCTTCGGCACGCCGCGGCGCTCGATCTCGGTGCCGGTCGCGCCGTCGATCAGAATGCGTTCGCCGCAACGGATGCGCTGCATCAGGCGGTCGTAGCGGTTCGGCATGGCGGTTCGTACTCCGGGGTGTCGGTCCAGGTGGGTGCGATTCTATCAGCAACGAGCCCGGCGCATCACGCACGCCGGCAAGCGGAGCTTGCGGCGGATCGATTCGAGTCGACCGTCGCCACGAATCCCATCCCGTTTCATGGTCTAATAAACGCATTGCCGACCATACGATCGGAGCCAGCGCGTTCTCGAACTCCACCACATCGCCATCATCCTGCTCGGGGTCATCGTCTTCGCCGCGTTGTCGCGCTGGCTCGAGGCCTCGATCCTGACCCTGCCGATGACCTTTACCGCGTTCGGCTGGCTGATCGGGCAAGGCGGCGTCGAGCTCGTGCCGATGGAGGCGGAGCACGCGGTGATCCAGGTCGTCGCCGAAATTACGCTGGTGCTGGTGCTTTTCTCCGACGCGTCGCGGGTCGCGCTGCGCGATCTTCGCGACAGCTACGCGGTGCCGGCGCGGATGCTGCTGATCGGCATGCCGCTGACGATCGCGCTCGGCACGCTGCTCGCGCACGGGGTCTCGCCGGACGCGCCGTGGATGGTCGCGCTGCTGGTCGCGGCGATCCTCGCCCCGACCGACGCCGCGCTGGGCCAGGCGGTCGTCACCAGCCCCGCGGTGCCGCTGCGGATTCGCGAGGGACTGAACGTCGAGAGCGGCCTGAACGACGGGCTCGCGCTGCCGGTGGTCATGATCGCCGCGATCATGGCGGCCGAGATGGCCGGCGTCGACGTCGACGGCGTGCCGGCGGACGCGGTCGTGTATACGTTGAAGCTCGTCATCCTCGGCCCGCTGGTCGGCGTCGCGCTCGGCTACGGGCTCGCACGGCTGCTCGACGCCGCGATCGAGCGGCGCAAGATCACGCTCGCCTACCAGGGCATCTACTTCCTCGTCGCCGCGTTCCTGACCTTCGTCGCGGCCGAACTCGTCGGCGGCAACGGACTGATCGCGGCCTTCGTCGGCGGGCTCGTGTTCGGCAACACGCTGCGCAGCCCGACCGATTTCATCGCCGAGTTCATGGAAAGCGAGGGCCAGTTGCTGACGATCTTCACGTTCCTGATCTTCGGCGCCGTGATGGTGCCGCTCGGCATCGCCCACGCCGGCTGGCAGACTCTCGTGCTCGCCGTCCTGTTTCTGACTGCCGTCCGTATGCTGCCGGTCTGGCTGGCACTTACCGGCGCCGGGCTCAAACCCTACGAAAAGCTGTTTCTCGGCTGGTTCGGGCCGCGCGGCCTTGCGTCGGTGCTGTTCGCACTGTTGATCCTGGAACGCTTCGCGATCCCCGAAGCCGAGGAAATCCTCGCCTGCGTCGTGCTGACGGTCATGCTCAGCATCGTGCTGCACGGCGTCTCGGCGAACCCGATGGCGGCACGGTTTTCCAAAGGGGTCGGTATTGACAGAAATCGGCTGATCGATCGACACTGATCCTTTTGATTTCTCCGCCGCGAGACAGCCCGGGTCACAGGTGACTCACCTCACACCGGGCAGAATTGAGTAAACTGTCACCGTGATTCTCAGCCACGGGCAAGTCGATCGGGTTCACCAATGCAGGCTTTCAACCACGAGGTCGCCATTAAACTGCGTGAAATCGCGCAGCTTCTGCGGACCCAAAAAGCCAACCCGTTTCGCGTCAACGCCTACCTGCACGCCGCCGGGACGCTCGACGAGCTCGAGACAAGTGTCGCCGAAATCTTACGTGGAAAGGGTATCAAGGGCCTGGTCGAGCTGCCCGGCATCGGCGAAGGCATCGCGCACTCGATCTACGAGTATGTCGCCACCGGGCGCATGTCGCGCCTCGAAAACCTCAGGGGCGCAGCCGACCCGATCGGGCTTTTCCAGGCGATACCAACCGTCGGCCGAACGCTGGCCGAGCGCATTCATGACCAGCTGCACGTCGATAGCCTCGAAGCGCTCGAAAACGCTGTGCGCGAAGGTCAACTAAAAAACGTCGAGGGTCTCGGCAGCAAGCGCCGCGAGGCTATCGAAGCCTGGCTGCAAAAACACCTCGACGAGCAGCGCCGGCAATTCAGGCCGGCCGTTCGAGCCAGCAACGCCCCGCCAGTCGCAATGATTCTGCGCGTGGATAACGAGTACCGGCAAAAAGCCTCGGCTGACAAACTGCCGCGGATTACGCCGAAACGGTTCAATCCCGAAAACAAGCCCTGGCTGCCGATATTGCACACGACTCGCGATGACTGGCATTTCACCGCGCTCTACTCCAACACGGCGCGCGCGCATCAACTCGGGCGCACCCACGACTGGGTCGTGATCTATTTTTACGATGACCATCACCGCGAAGGTCAGCACACCGTGGTCACCGAGACGCATGGCAGCCTGCGGGGCCGGCGCGTGGTTCGCGGGCGCGAATCGGAATGCCTGCGATTCTACGAAAGCGGATAGCCACAGATAAACGAATCGGAAGAATTTACTAAGACTTCCCCCTGTTCATCTTAAGTTTGTTTTTTTCGACCTGGCCCGGCGCACGCCAACCCGACCCGGCCGCCGCGACCGAGGTCAACTGCCGTAGGCCGCCGGCAGGTCGTAATACAGGAAAACCGTCACCAGGCCCGAGCCGGCGATCACGAGAAACGCGACCAGCGTCTTGCGGAACAAGCCGCGGTCGCCGAGCGCGAAGATCAGCAACAGCTTCGTGAACGTGTTCGAGATCGCCCCGAGCACGAGGTTGAACGCCGCCCAGTCGGTGCTGATCTGGCCGCGGCGTTCGGCCGCGCTCAGCGAGAACGCGATGGCATCCGCATCGGTCAGCCCGCTGACGATGGATACGACCGGCAGCCACGCGTTGCCGAGGTAAGTGATCGCAAGCTGCGTGAACATCAGGACGAGGGCGAACACGCCCGCGAACTTCAAGGCCGACGACAGGCTGAACGGATTTTCCAGGCGCAGCGAGCCGCCGGTCGCGGCGACGCGCCGGTAGTGCCGGTAGTACAGCGCCGCAACGACGATGCCGGTAGCCGCCATCACGAGGATCGGCACCGCCATGCGCTGCATCAGCGCCTGGTTGACGACGGCGATCTGCACCAGCAGGCGCGGAAACATCACCGTCGATGCCAGGATGATCGCAACGGCGAATACGCCGTTCATCGCGGGCGCCTCGACGCTGCGCCGCGCGAAGCTCATCGCCGTGACGGTGCTCGACGCGAGACCGCCGACGATCCCGGTCAAACCACTCCCGGCGGCGCTGCCGAGCACCTTGACCAGCACGTAACCGATAAAGCTGATCAACGAGACGAGCACCACGATAATCCATAAACGCAACGGCGTGATGGCCGAGGCCATGACCGTCAGCACGCGCACGCCGATCTCGCGGCGGACCGGCAAGCCTTGCTCCAGCAGGTTCGGCGAACTGCCCTCGTATTTTCCACGCAGCGAGAGAGCCGTAACGGTCTCGATCGTGATGCCGCCGAGCGCGCGCCCCTGTTCACCGTAGATTGCGACGCGATCGCCGTCGACGAACCGCTGACCGGGCACCGGATCGATGCTGATGGTTCGGGTCGTGGCATCGTATGCGGAAACCGTACCCATCGGCAGCGTCAGGTAATGGTCGAGCGGCGTGTTCGGCAGGAACGGCAGCACGATGAACGTGATGACCAGCAGCTTGAGGGCGGCGTCGAGTTCGAAGCGCTGCACGTTGGCCTTGAAGCGGCCGATGCGCGCCTTTTGCGACAGCACCACGAGCACGACGACGGTGAACGCGATCGCGAGCGCGGGGCCGGCGGCGATGACCGTAACGCCGAGCAGAA
>JAHEKJ010000084.1 GCA_024638385.1 Gammaproteobacteria bacterium
TGACGGTTACGCGATCGGCGGGCTGTCGGTCGGCGAGACCGCCGACGAGCGCAACGCGACGCTCGACGTCCTGCTGCCGGCGTTGCCGCTCGACAAGCCGCGCTACCTGATGGGCGTCGGCCGGCCCGAAGACCTGGTCGAGGGCGTCCACCGCGGGGTCGACATGTTCGACTGCGTGATCCCGACGCGCAACGCGCGCACCGGGTTTCTCTATACCCGCGACGGTATCCTGCGCATCCGCAATCGGCGCTTCGCCGACGACACGCGCCCGCTCGACGCCGAATGCGGTTGCTACACCTGCCGGTACTACTCGCGCGCCTACCTGCGGCATCTCGACAAGTGCGGCGAAATCCTCGGCGCACGGCTCAACACGATTCACAACCTCTACTTTTTCCAGGAATTGATGCGCGCGATGCGCGACGCAATCGAGGTCGGCAATTTCGCCGGCTTTCGCGAGAACTTTTATCGTCGTTACCAGTCCCAAGCCTGAGTTTCGATTCCGCGCAAGCGCCTTGTGGGATGCTTGCCCGAGTGCCATAATACGCGCCGCTTCGGGGCGGGGTCCCCAACCACATCGCAAAGTAAAAGGTTTCTGACATGAGTTTTTTTATCAGTGATGCGCTGGCGCAGGGCGCGCAGGGGCAACAGGCCGGCATCTTCGAACTGATTCTGCCGCTGCTGCTGATGTTCGGCATCTTCTATTTCCTGCTGATCCGCCCGCAGCAGAAAAAAGCCAAGGAACACAAGAATATGGTCGAGGCACTCGGCAAGGGCGACGAAATCATCACCAACGGCGGCCTGCTCGGCAAGATCATCGACGTCGACGAAAACTTCCTGACCTGCAAGATTGCCGAAAACGTCGAAGTCAAGGTTCAGCGCCACGCGGTCACGTCGGTTCTACCCAAGGGCACGATCAAGAACCTTTCGTAGCAAAATGGTCAATCGCTACGCGCCCTGGAGGTATATTCTCCTCATCCTGATCATCGCCGTCGGCGTCGTCTACGCGACGCCGAACCTGTACGGCGAAGATCCGGCGGTGCAGATCTCGCACCGCGTCAACCTCATCGACGCAACCGAGTTATCGCGCCTGCGCAGCCTGCTCGACAGCGAGAATATCGCGTATCGGGCGATCGAGCTCGACGGCTCCAACCTGCTCGTGCGCTTCGACTCGGAAGACGCGCAGTTGCGCGCCGCGTCACGTATCCGCGACCTGCTCGACGGCATCGACAAGCGTTACAGCGTCGCGCTGAACCTCGCGCCGGCAACCCCCGACTGGCTGACCGCGATCAACGCCCTGCCGATGTATCTCGGGCTCGACCTGCGCGGCGGCGTGCACTTTCTGATGGAAGTCGACATGGAGTCGGCGATCACCAAATCGCTCGAGCGCAATGCCGGCGAGCTGCGCAGCTTCATGCGCGAGGAAAAGATCCGCTACCGCGGGGTGCAGGCCGACACCGAGAAAATCAGCATTCGCTTCGGCGACGCGGCCGCGCGCGACGCCGCCCGGCTGGTGCTCGAGGAAGAGTTCCGCGATTTCGAATTCGCCGATCTCGGCGACGATCGCAGCTACTACATCGAGGTGCGTTTCAACCGCGACGCGCTCGACGAGGAGCGCCGCGCCGCGATCGAACAGAATATCTCGACGCTTAAGAATCGCGTCAACGAGCTCGGCGTCGCCGAGCCGGTGATCCAGCGCCAGGGCGACAGCCGCGTCGTCGTGCAGCTGCCCGGCGTGCAGGACACGGTGCGCGCGAAGGAAATTCTCGGCGCCACCGCGACCCTCGAATTTCGCCTCGTCCACGGCAGCTTCAACGACTGGGCGGAGGCGGCGGCGACCGGCAAGGCGCCGATCGGGGCGAGACTCTATACCCAGAGCGACGGCAGCCCGGTACTGCTCAAGCGCAGCGTCATCGTCACCGGCGACCAGATCGTCGGCGCGGCCTCGGGTATCGACCAGCAAAGCGGTTCGCCCGACGTCACGATTACGTTGAACGCCAAGGGCGCCGACCGCATGGCCAAGGTTACCCGCGACAACATCGGCAAGCCGATGGGCGTGGTCTTCATCGAGGACAAGTTCGAGATGCGCGAGGTCGAGGGTGAACTCAAGCGGGTCAGGACCACCGAGGCGCAGGTCATCAACGTCGCGACGATCCGCGACCAGCTGAGCAAGCGCTTTCACATCACCGGGCTCGACAGCACGCGCGAGGCGCGCGACCTCGCGCTGCTGCTGCGCGCCGGCGCGCTTAGGGCGCCGATGGTCATCATCGAGGAGCGCACGGTTGGACCGAGTCTCGGCCAGGAAAACATCGACCGCGGCTTCCTGTCGGTGGTCGTCGGCTTCATCCTCGTGCTCGTGTTCATGGCGGTCTACTACAAGGTGTTCGGTCTCGTCGCGAACCTCGCGCTGACGCTGAACCTGGTGCTGATGGTGGCGGTGCTGTCGTTGTTCCAGGCGACGCTGACGCTGCCGGGTATCGCCGGCATCGTGCTGACCGTCGGCATGGCGGTCGACGCCAACGTGCTGATCTTCGAGCGGATTCGCGAGGAATTGCGCCTTGGCAACACGCCGCAGGCGGCGATCTACGCGGGCTACGAAAAGGCCTTCAGCACGATTTTCGACGCCAATATCACGACGCTGATCGCGGCGATCGTGCTGTTCGGCTTCGGCACCGGGCCGATCAAGGGTTTCGCGGTCACGCTGATGATCGGCATCGCGTCGTCGATGTTCACCGCGATTTTCGGCACGCGCGCGGTGATCAACCTGATTTACGGTCGCCGCCAGGTCACGAGGCTCGCGATCTGACATGTTGCAACTGCGCTTCGGCAATATCGATTTCATGAAGCCGCGCAAGGCGGCGATGGCGCTGTCGGCGGCGCTGTTGCTGCTGTCGCTCGGCAGCCTGATCGCGCAGGGCCTCAATCTCGGCATCGACTTCACCGGCGGCAGCATCATCGAGGTCGGTTACGAGCAGCCGGTCGAGCTCGAGCCGATTCGCGAAACCCTCGAGTCCGAAGGTTTTGCCGATGCGATCGTGCAGCACTTCGGCAGCGCCAGCGAGGTGCTGATCCGGCTGGTGCCCGATCCGGAACAGGATCGCGCCGAGCTGAGTTCACAGATTATTCGCCTGCTCCAGGCTGCGAGCGAGACCGGCATCGACGTGCGCCGGGTCGATTTCGTCGGACCGCAGGTCGGCGAAGAGCTGACCGAGGACGGTGGCCTCGCGGTGCTCTACGCGCTGATCGCGATCCTCGTCTACGTCGCCTTCCGTTTCGAGTACCGCTTCTCGCTCGGCGCGGTCGCGGCGCTGGTGCACGACGTCGTGATCACGCTCGGCTTTTTCTCGCTCTTCCGGCTGGATTTCGATTTGAGCGTGCTGGCGGCGATTCTCGCCGTGATCGGCTATTCGCTCAACGACACCATCGTCGTGTTCGACCGGGTACGCGAAAATTTCCGCAAGATTCGCAAGAAGACCACGCTCGAGATCGTCAACACGTCGGTCAACCAGACGATTTCGCGGACCTTGATGACGTCGTTCACGACCTTGCTGGTGTTGCTGTCGCTGTTCTTTCTCGGCGGAGAGGTCATCCACGCCTTCGCGCTGGCGCTGATCGTCGGCGTCGTCGTCGGCACCTATTCGTCGATTTACGTCGCGACGACCTCGGCGCTGGCGCTCGGTATCAGTCGGACCGATCTGCTGCTGCCGGAGAAGGAAGGCGAAGACCCGGCGCGCCCCTGATATCCAGGACAAGGAGGAGAGTATGCACATCGACCCCGAACTGATCGACGAACTGGCGCTGCTGCGGCGATTCGGCATGGGCGGCCCGGTGGCGATGGACGTGCACGACAACCCCGACCCGGCGGTCATCGCCGCGGCCGGGCGGATGCACGAAAAAGGCCTGATCACGCAACCCGACGGCGGCGAGCTGACCGAGGCCGGCCGCGAAGCCGTCGAACACATGGATCGCCTCTTCAACCTCCTCGATCCCCCCCTCGAACCCATCTGACCCGTATCGAATTAGGGGGACAGTTTACCTAACTACCCTAATTCTGCACCAATTTAGCGCATAGTTCGGGTAGTTAGGTAAACTGTCCCCCTAACTGGTTGGCACGGGAAGTGCATGGTTCTCCGGCAACGGCAAATTGCAGGAGAACGATCATGAACCAGGCCCTTTGGGTGGCGAAAACCGGCCTCGACGCGCAGCAGATGCGGCTGTCGGTGATATCCAACAACCTCGCCAACGTCAGCACCACCGGCTTCAAGCAGTCGCGCGCGGTGTTCGGCGACCTGATGTACCAGAACCTGCGCCAGGTCGGCGCGCAGACCTCGGAAGACAGCCGCCTGCCGTCGGGCCTGATGCTCGGCACCGGCACGCGCGTGATCGCGACCGAGAAACTGCACACCCAGGGCAACATCGAAAATACCGAGAAGTCGCTCGACGTCGCGATCGACGGCCGCGGCTACTTCCCGGTGCTGCTGCCCGACGGCACCCAGGCCTACACCCGCGACGGCAGCTTCATGATTTCCGATCAGGGGCAAATGGTTACCGCTAGCGGCTATACCTTGCAGCCCGGCATCACCTTGCCGGCGGACGCCCAGTCGGTCAGTATCGGCCAGGACGGCACGATCAGCGCGCAGGCCTCCGGCCAGTCGTCGCCGGTCGTGATCGGCCAGATCCAGCTCGCCAATTTCGTCAACCCGACCGGCCTGCAGCCGATCGGCGAGAACCTGTTCGTCGAGTCCGCCGCCAGCGGCGCCGCGCAGGAGGGCTCGCCCGGCCAGACCGGCCTCGGCCGCCTGCTGCAGGGCTCGCTCGAATCCTCGAACGTCAACATCGTCGAGGAAATGGTCAGCATGATCGAAACCCAGCGCGCCTACGAGATGAATTCGAAGCTGATCTCGACCGCCGACGGCATGCTCCAGTATCTCAACAACAACACCTAGGTGAGATCATGATTCGTATCGCGAAACTCGTCTTGCCGTGGCTGCTGATCGGGCTCACCAGCGGCTGCGCGGCCACCCGCATCGCAGTCCAGCCGGACCCGCAGTACGCGCCGGTCGACCTGACCGAGCGGCGCTACGTGCCCGAGCCGAACGGTTCGATCTTCCATGCCGGCCGCTCGGTGCGCCTGTTCGAGGACAACAAGGCCTTTCGCATCGGCGACATTCTCAGCGTGACGCTGTCTGAGTCGACCGCCGCGTCGAAATCGGCCGCGACCAGTACCGCCAAGGACAACGAGGTCGACCTGTCGGCGTCGGCGATTTTCGGCAGCAGCGGCCCGACCAATAACGGCAACCCGGTTCTGTCGAGCAATCTCGACGGCAGCCGTAGCTTCGCCGGCAGCGGCGACAGCGAGCAGAGAAACAGCCTGTCGGGCGAGATCGCAGTCACCGTGACCGATATCCTGCCGAGCGGCAACCTGGTCGTGCGCGGCGAAAAGATCATCGGCCTGAACCAGGGCTCGGAATTCATCCGAATTTCCGGGCTGGTGCGGCCGCAGGACGTCAGCTCCGCCAACGTCGTGTTTTCGCGCAAGGTCGCCAACGCGCGGATCTATTACGGCGGCGGCGGCGTGATCGCCGAATCCAACACCAAGGGCTGGCTGACGCGCTTCTTCGACAGCCCGCTGTTCCCGTTCTAGGAGGCCGACATGGCATTCGTCAGATTCGCTATCGCATTGTTTTTACTCGGTTTCCTGCAGGCCGCCTCGGCCGAACGCATCAAGGATGTCACCTCGATCAAGGGCGTGCGCGCGAACCAGCTGGTCGGCTACGGGCTGGTCGTCGGTCTCGACGGTTCGGGCGACCAGACCTCGCAGACGCCGTTTACGGTGCAGAGCCTGAAGAACATGTTGTCGCAATACGGCATCGTCCTGCCGCCAGGCACGAACCCGCAGGTCAAGAACGTCGCCGCGGTGTCGGTGCATGCCGAGCTGCCGCCGTTCGCCAAGATCGGCCAGACCGTCGACGTCACCGTGTCGTCGCTCGGCAACGCCAAGAGCCTGCGCGGCGGCAGCCTGCTGATGACGCCGCTCAAGGGCGCCGACGGCCAGATCTACGCGCTCGCGCAGGGCAATCTCATCGTCGGCGGCCTCGGCGTCGAGGGCGCCGACGGCTCGTCGATCACGATCAACGTGCCGAGCGTCGGCCGCATCCCCAACGGCGCCAGCATCGAGAGCGAAATCGCCAACCCGTTCGCCGCCGGCGACGAGATCACGCTGCATCTCAAGCGCGCCGACTTCACCACCGCCAAGCGCCTGGCCGATACGATCAACCAGGTGCTCGGGCCGAATAACGCGCGCGCCAAGGACAGCGTCACCGTCGCGATCAACGCGCCACAGGATATTTCCCAGCGCGTCGGCTTCATGGCTTTTATCGAAAACCTCGAATTCCAGCCGGGCGAGGCGCCGGCGCGGGTCATCATCAACTCGCGCTCGGGCACGGTCGTGATCGGCAATCACGTCAAGGTCTACTCGGCCGCGGTCTCGCACGGCAACCTCAGCGTGACGATCACCAACACGGTCGACGTCGTACAGCCGGGCCCGTTCTCGGGCGGCACGACCGCCGAAAACGTGCAATCCGACATCGAGGTCACGGCCGAGAACAACCGCATGTTCCGCTTTCCGAAGGGCGTCACGCTCAACGAAATCGTGCGCGCGGTCAACCAGGTCGGCGCGTCGCCGGGAGACCTGGTCGCGATTCTCGAATCGCTCAAGCAGGTCGGCGCGCTGTCGGCGGAACTGATCGTCATCTGAACGCCATGGCGATTACCGACCACACCGATTTCTACCTGAATTTCCAGCGCTTCGGCGAGCTCAAGCGCGACGCGCGCGGCCAGTCGGCCGACGCGACCGCACGCGTCGCGCAGCAGTTCGAGGGCTTGCTGGTGCAGCAGATGCTCGCCGCGATGCGCGCCGCGGCGCGCGTCGACGACGGCCAGCACAGCAGTTACCTCGACACTTACCGCGAAATGTACGACAAGCAGCTGGCGCAGATCGTCGCCGGCCAGGACCGCCTCGGTTTCGCCCGCCTGATGCTGCGGCAACTGCCGGCCGACCCCGGCGTTGCCGCCGAGCGGGCCGCGCAACCGCAAGCCGCGGGCGGGCTCGAGCGGAGGCCACCGCCGGCCGTCGCCGGCGAGCCGCCGGCGGGGCAGGCGCTCGCCGCGGCCGCGTCGGCGACCCGCACGCCTGGCGCGACCGAAGCGTCGCCCGCAAGAGTCGCGGCCGCGGTCGATGCCGCCCGCGTCGTGCTGAACCGGGTCGTCGCCGATGATTTCGCCGAGGTCAGGCGCAACACCGGGCACGAACCGGCCTGGCACGGCCCGGCCGAATTCGTCGCCGACATCCTGCCGGCGGCGCGGTCCGCCGCCGCGGCGCTCGGCGTCAGCCCGCGGATGCTGATCGCGCAATCGGCGCTCGAGACCGGCTGGGGCCGGCACACGATGCGCCTCGACGACGGTCGCAGCAGCTATAATCTGTTCGGCATCAAGGCCGGCAGCGACTGGCAGGGGCCGGCGGTCCGGCGGGCCTCGCTCGAGTATCGCGACGGCATCCTCGAGCCCGAGGTGTCGAGCTTCCGCGCCTACGCGTCGCCCGCCGACAGTTTGCGCGACTACGTCGACTTCATTCGTTCGAGCCCGCGATATCGCGCCGCGCTCGAACGGACCGGTGACGACGAGCAATACATCCGCGCGATTCACCGCGCCGGCTACGCGACCGATCCGGGTTATGCCGACAAGGTGATCGATATTCTCAATGGCGACGCGCTCGAGCGCACGCTTGCGCGCCTCGGCGCCGGAGACAGCGATCATGCCTGATATTCTCAATACCGCGATCAGCGGCCTGCTGTCCTACCAGCGCGCGCTGTCGACTACCAGTCACAACATCGCCAACGTCAATACGCCCGGCTATAGCCGCCAGCAGGTCGAACTCGGCAGCGCGCCGCCGTCGTTCTTCGGCGGCGCCTATTACGGCAATGGCGTCGAAATCGAATCGGTGACCCGCGCCTACGACCAGTTTCTCGTGCGCGAGGTGCGCGACATGACGTCGAGCCACGGGCGGGCGCAGAAGTTCGCCGAGCTCGCCGGCCAGATCGACGATATCCTGGCCGATCCGAAGGGCGGTATCTCGCCGATCCTGCACGATTTCTTCGAAGCCGTGCAGGACGTCGCCGATGACCCCGCGTCGATCACCGCGCGCTACGCGCTGATCAATTCCGCGGAAACGCTCAGCGGGCGCTTCGAAGGTATCGATGCGCGCTTCGCCGAACTCACGCGCAACACCGCCGACGAGATCCGCGACGTGGTCGACGAAATCAACTCGCTGGTGCTGCGCATTCGCGACATCAACGTCGCGCTCAACGATCTCGCGCCGGCGGCCGCGGCCACCCAGCAGTCGGCCGACCTGCTCGACAAGCGCGACCGGCTGCTCGCCGAGCTCGCGCAAAAGGTCGACATCAACGTCGTCGACGAGGATGAAAACAACCTGTCGATTTACATCGGCAACGGCCAGACGGTGCTCAACGGCACCGAGGCGTTCAGCCTCAGCGCGCAGCCGGACGTCGCCGACCCGGCGCGCGACGTGATCGCCTACAACGGCCTGATCACGGTATTCGACATCAGCTCCAATCTCGGCGGCGGCGAACTCGGCGGGCTGCTGCAGTTTCGCGACACCGTGCTCGAACCGGCGCGCAACGCGCTCGGCCGCAGCGCGATCGGGCTGGCCGAGGTGTTCAACGCGCAGATGCGCGACGGCATGGATCTGAACGGCAACCTGGGGCAGGACTTCTTTGCCTACGCCGGGCCGCAATCGATCCCGTCATCGGCCAATACCGGCAGTGCGACCGTGTCGACCCTGGTCAGCGACGTGACCGCGATGACCAGCGACGACTACGATCTGAGTTTCGACGGCGCCAACTGGACCCTGACTTCCGACAGCGGTACCAGCGCGGTCGTCGCCAACGGCGCGCCGGCGATTCTCGTCTTCGAGGGCCTGACGCTGACGATCAACGGCGCCGCCGCCGTCGCCGGCGACCGTTTCACGATCAAGCCGACGCTGGCCGCCGCCGGCGGACTGCAGGTGCTCACCGACAACCCGTCGGAGATCGCCGCGGCAGCGCCGATTCGCAGCGCCGCGTCGTTGAACAATCTCGGCGACGTCGCGATCAGCGCCGGCGTCGTCACCGACGTCACCGATCCGAACCTGCTCGTCCCGGCGACCTTCACCTTCGACAACCCGCCGACCACGCTGCGCGCCGACGTCAACGTCGTCGTCGGCGGCACGCCGTATGCGGCCGGCGTGGCGATTCCGTACAGCAACAACATGGTGATCGACGCCAACGGCTGGCAGGTGAGCCTGTCCGGCGCGCCGCAGGCCGGCGACGTGCTGAGCGTGGTATCGAACCAGGGCGGCACCGGCGACAATCGCAACGCGCTCGAGCTCGCCGCCGTGCAGACTCGAGGCATCTTCGACGGCGGCACGGCCAGCCTGCAGGAAGACTACGGCAACCTGGTCGGTTTCGTCGGCGCGCAAACCCTCGGCGCCAACATCGAGCGCGACGCCCAGCAGGCGTTGCGCCTGCAGGCCGTCAACCGGCAAGCGTCTAAAGCTTCGGTCAATCTGGACGAAGAAGCAGCTGACCTGGTGCGTTTTCAGCAGGCCTACGAGGCGACCGCGCGATTGATCAGCACGGCGCAGACCATTTTCGATACCTTGCTCGACAGCGTGCGTTCACGATGAGAATTTCGACCCGACAAATCTACACCCAGGGCGTCGAAGCCTTTCAGCAGCAACAGCAGAAGCTGGCGAAGCTGCAGCAGCAGATCTCGACCGGGGTGCGGCTGCAAAAGCCGTCCGACGACCCGTCGGCGGCGGCGAAGATCCTCGAACTCGAGCAGTCGGTCTCGCTGAACCTGCAATTCCAGGCCAATATCAATCTCGCCGAGCAACGCCTCAGTCAGCAGGATACCGTGCTCGCGAGCTACGCCACGGTCCTCAATCGCGTGCGCGAACTCGCCGTGCAGGGCAACAACGCGCCGCTCGACGCGACCGCGCGCAACGCGCTCGCCGCCGAGCTCGACCAGCGCCTCGAGGAACTGATCTCGCTCGCCAATACGCGCGACGCCAACGGCGATTTCCTGTTTGCCGGCTACCAGAACGCGAACGCGCCTTTTGTCGCCGCGACCACCGGCTCGCGCGATTTCGTCAGCTTCAACGGCGATCCCGGCATTCGCTCGATCCAGATCAGCGAAAACCGCCGGATCGAGGTCGATATCCCGGGGCAGGAGATATTCATGCAGATCGCGTCGCCGCTGGCGCTGCGCGAGTCTACCGCCGCCGCCAATACCGGCAGCGGCGTGCTCGCACCGGCGAGCGTCTTCGACGCCACCGCCTACGCGCCCGGTGATTACGAGATTCGCTTCACCGCGCCGGGAACCTACGACGTGTTCGACGTCGGCCTCGGCGCCAACATCGTCACCGGCGCGAGCTACGTCGACAGCCAGGACATCGACTTCCAGGGCATTCGCACGTCGATCACGGGCGCGCCCGCCGCCGGCGACGTCTTCACGATCGGCGCCGGCCAGTACCAGGACGTGTTCGCGACGGTCGCGAACCTCGCCGAAACGCTGCGCGCGGCGCCGAGCGACACCGCCCGGGCCGCCAACCTGGGCCAGTCGCTGGCCGATCTCGACGCCGCGCTCGAGACTTCGCTGAACGCGCGTACGCGGCTCGGCGGACGCCTGAACTCGCTCGAAACCCAGCGCGAGGAAAACGATGCGCAGGTGCTCGCGACCCGTTCGACGCTGAGCACACTGCGCGATACCGACCTCGCCGAGGCGATCAGCCAGCTCACGCTCGAGCAGACCACGCTCGACGCGGCGCAGGCCGTGTTCGCCCGAATCACGAGCTCGTCGCTGTTCAACTTCCTCAAGTAAGCGGAATTTTTTCTCCTAAAGTTTGCCATTCGGCGGCCGCTAACCCTCCTGAGCGGGCAATTCACCCATACCGTGGAATGCCCCCGGAATGAAATTCGACGCTTGTTGAAGCGTGTTTTTTAGGAGAGAACAATGCCTCAAATTATCAATACCAACATAGCGTCGTTAACGGCGCAGAGGAACCTGAACAGTTCCCAGGGTACGCTGGCTACGTCACTGCAGCGTTTGTCGACCGGTCTGCGCATCAACAGTGCCAAGGACGATGCCGCCGGCCTCGCGATCTCGGAGCGTTTCACGACGCAGATCCGCGGTCTCAACCAGGCCATTCGTAACGCCAACGACGGCGTTTCGTTCGCGCAAACCGCCGAAGGCGCGCTCAGCACCTCGGGCGACGCGCTGCAGCGGATTCGCGAACTCGCGGTGCAGTCGATCAACGACACCAACTCGTCGTCGGATCGCCAGGCCCTGAACAACGAGGTCAGCCAGCTGATCGCGGAAATCAACCGCATCGCCAACTCGACCCAGTTCAACGGTCAGAACATCCTCGACGGCTCGCTTTCGAACCTGACCTTCCAGGTCGGCGCCAACCAGAACCAGACGATCCAGGTCACCGGCGTCGATGCTCGCACGTCGCAACTCGGCGCGCGGGTCTCGACCAGCGCCTCGTTTACCGCGGCCCAGGTCGCCGCGCTGACCACGGTCACGCTGAACGGTACGGCGATCGACCTGTCGGCGTCGACCACGACCCAGGAAGTGGTGAACACGATCAATGCGGTCGCCGCCACGACCGGCGTACAGGCGCTCAAGGCGACGACCACCAGCACCGCCGCGGCGGGTGTTGCGGTCGCGGCCGGCGCGGCGACGATCAACTCGGTCAACTTCACCCTGGTCGGTACGGCGGCCACCGACGCCGCGACCATCAACGCGTTGTCGACCCAAACCGGCGTGACCGCGACGGTCAGCGGCTCCAACCTCGTCCTCGCCAACACCGACGGATCCGATATCGTGATCTCCGGCGCCGGCCTCAACGGCGGCACCGCGGCGACCTTCCAGGCCGGCGTCACCCTGGCCGGGGCGGTAGCCGAGGGCGCCTTCGTCGCCTCCGGCGGTGTCGGCACGGATGTCGAGGGCGCGCTGCTCGGCGCCGCGACCCAGGCCGATCGCACGCTGACGGCAGTCGACGTACTGACCGGCAGCAACGCCAACGACGCGCTGCTGACGCTCGACTTCGCGTTGCAGCAGGTCAGCGGCCTGCGCGCCGAACTCGGTTCGGTCCAGACTCGATTCGAATCGACGATCTCGAACCTGTCCGTGACCTCCGAGAACCTGTCGGCCGCGCGTTCGCGGATCCGGGATGCCGATTTCGCCGCCGAGACCGCGGAGCTGACCCGCAGTCAGATCCTGCAGCAGGCGGGTATCGCGATCCTGGCCCAGGCCAATGCTCAACCGCAGAATGTACTGGCACTTCTTCAGTAACAGGATAGATGAGAGGCTGGCGTGATTCGCGCCAGCCTCCCGTCAAGCGGAGAATCATTATGGCTAACGGGATTTCAAGCGTAGCGTCGATCAGAACTTCGACGGCTGTGAAAAGCTCAGCACAGGTTGCGAGGCCTGACTTAGTCAAAGCTGCGCCCGAGTCCGGCGGCGAGGTCTTGCCCCCGGAAGGCAAAAACAAGCCAACTCAGGCGGTCGATGCTGCCGAAATCAGCCAGGCGGTAACGCGCATCAACAAGATCATCCAGAACATACAACGGGATTTATCCTTCAATCTGGATGAGGATAGCGGCCGCACCGTGATCCGGGTCGTCGACTCGGAAAGCGGCGAGCTGATCCGGCAGATACCATCCGACGAGGTACTGGCGATAGTCACGCACCTTCGTGACGTTCAGGAAGATCTGGTGAATCGGGAAAACCTGGGCCAGGGATTGATATTCTCGGATATCACCTGACCAAACCTGGCCTGTTTCTTGCTCACTTTCAAGGTAGGTCGAGAAGGGGCGTGGCCCCGCCACCCCCTTCTCGTTTTGATCAAGCGTTCGCGGCAGGTCGATGGAGTCGACCGGCGAGCGTGACAAAGGAATGAGTTAAATGGCAGTTATCAGTTCACTGGGAGTCGGTTCCGGACTGGATCTGACTTCGCTGGTCTCGGGACTGCTCGAGGCCGAACGCGCGCCGACCGCCAACCGGCTGGCGCTAAAAGAACAGGACCTGACCGCGGAATTATCGGCGTTCGGACTGCTGCGCAGTTCGCTCGGCGCCTTCCAGACCACGGTCGCCGACCTGAGCCAGTCGACGGCCTTCAACGCCAAGGCGATCAAGCTGTCGAACGATTCTATATTATCGGCGACCGCGGACAACGACGCCGCCACCGGCAGCTACACGGTCGAGGTCACGGCCCTGGCGCGGGCCCAGTCGCTCGCCACCAGCGCCGCCAGCGCCTTTTCCGGCGTCGATGACGTCATCGGCGACGGCACGCTGACGCTCGAGTTCGGCACCACCACGACCGGACCCTACAACTTCACCCCGGACCCGGCGCGCTCGCCGCAGGCGATCGTCGTCAGCGCGGCCAACGGCAACAACACGCTGTCCGGGTTTCGCGATTTCATCAACGACGGCGATTACGGCGTGCAGGCGTCGATCATCAACGATGGCAACGGTTACCGGCTGGTGCTGAGCTCGGAACAGACCGGCGCCGACAACAGCCTGCGCCTGACCGTCAGCGGCGACGGCGACGGTAACGACACCGACAATGCCGGTCTGTCGCAGCTCGCCTTCAACGCTGCGGCGCAGTCGAGCCTGACGCAAACGGTCGCCGCGCAGGATGCGGCGCTGATCATCAACGGCCTCGCTATCAGTCGCGACAGCAACACCGTGACCGGCGCGATCGAGGGCGTGACCCTCGACCTGCAAACAGCCGACGTCGGCAACCCGGTCACGCTCGAGATCGAGCAAAACCGCAGCGAAATCACCGCGTCGATCAACGCCTTCGTCGGCGCCTACAACGACCTGCGCAACAACATCGATTCGCTGACCGCCTACAACCCGGATACGCAAACCGGCAGCGTGCTGATCGGCGACTTCACCGTGCGCAGTATCGAAAACCAGATTCGCGGCATCGTCTTCGGCAGCGTCTCGGGACTCGGCGGTAACGTCAGGTCGCTGGTCGACATCGGCATCACGACCAACGCCAACGGCACGCTCGACGTCGATGACGCGAAGCTCGAGGACGCACTCGATAACTTTGCCGACGAAGTCGAGGCGCTGTTCACGCTAAACGGACGAACCACCGATTCGGGCGTGCGCTACGTCGGCAGTACCGCGGATACTCAAACGGGGACCTATGCGGTCGACGTGACTTCGTTCCTGACCCAGGGCGTTTTGACCGGCAACGGCCCGGTCACGGACCTCCGGGTCAGGAATAACAGTAACAACCTGACGCTGACAATCGACGGCGTATCCACCGGCAATATTACCCTCACCAATGGTAACTACCCGAGCGAAGCTGCGCTTGCGGCCGAGATTCAGACCCAGATCAACGCCGCCGGCCCGCTGGTCGCCGCCGGGATCTCGGCAAGCGTTTCCTACAACGCATCCAGCAACCGCTTCGTCATCACGTCGAACAGTTCGGGCGCGGGCTCATCGGTCGAAATCACCGCGATCGATCCTCAGGTCGATAATCGTTATGGATTGTTTGTCGGCAGCGGCACCGCCGGCACCGATTTCATCGGCAGCATCGACGGCGTCGTCGCCGCGGCCAGCGGCAGGACCCTGACCAGCCAGTCGGGTGACAGCCAGGGCCTCGCGGTCGAGATCGTCTCCGGCACCACCGGCGCCCGCGGCACGGTCTCGCTGACGCGCGGGCTCGCCGGCCAGCTCGACGACCTGCTCGACAACTTCCTCGCGAGCGACGGCTTCGTCGCTTCGCGCGAAGACAGTATCAACGACAGTCTCGAAGGCATCGCGGACGACCGCCTGCGCCTCGAGGATCGCCTCGCTGCGCTCGAGGCCCGGCTGATCCGCCAGTTCTCGGCGCTCGACGCGCTGGTCGCGCAATTCAACCAGACCAGCAATTTCCTGACCCAGCAGCTGGCCAACCTGCCGCAGCCGGGCGGCTCGGCGGATGGCGGCTAAACCGCGGCCAGGCTAAAGATTTTGGCGCCGGGGACGATAACCCGGATAGTTGTAGAGGAGAGATTGAACATGACCCATCCCGCGCTCAACGCCGTCGGCGAGTACCAGGCAGCGGATAATTCCGCGATCGCCTACGCCGATCCCCACGAACTCATCCTGCGCCTGATGAACGGCGCGATCGAGCGCATCGCCCAGGCTCGCGGCGCGATTTCGCGCGGCGAGATCGCGATCAAGGCGGAATCGATCAGCAAGGCGGTCCTGATCGTCGGCGGCCTCGAGGGATGCGTCAATCATCAGGCGGGCGGTGAGCTCGCCGACAACCTTTCTTCGCTTTACCAGTACATGGGAATTCGCCTGGCCGAGGCCAATATTCACGACGATATAGCCAAGCTCAATGAAGTCAGCGATTTATTGCTGCAAATCAGGTCGGCCTGGGTGCAAATTCCGCAACAGGCGCAAACGGCCGACGTTTAAGACGGAAACTATCGATGAGCGACGCAAAGATCGCCCTGATCCGGGCCATTGCGCTGACCGACGAGATCCTCGAGGTCCTCGAAAGCGGTGATTTCGACCGAGTTTCCGAGCTCGAATCGGAGCGCGAACCGTTGATTAAACAGGCATTTACAGAATCTATCGAACAGGTGGATTTAATTAAGGCCCAGCATCTCAAGAACCTGAACCAGCAAGTCGTCGATAGACTGACCCTATTTAAACAATCTATCATGCTCCAGCAGCAGCGGCTCAAAACAGGGACAAAAGCCGCATCGGAATACCAGAAAAACGCCCGCTTTCATAAATCTGACCCCACTTTTTCGATTTAAAAATACAATGTAAAAAACTCACATTTCACCGTCGAAATCCCGGCAGCTTTGGCTAGACTTTTATTTTAATTTCGAAGCCGTCAAAATAATGGCTTCTGCGCAAAAAACGGGTCGAAGGGGTCAAAGGACATGATGGAACATAGCGGTGGTCAGGACAGTAACGAAGTACTCGTCGTAGACTCCAACTACACCCGCGGACACTCTTTTCTGGCGGTACTGGGATTCATCAAGGTCGAAGCCAAGCTCATTACTCCCGAGCAGTTACCGGAAATCCCGCGCCGCGAACTCTTCAATTATCTCGCGATCTTCGCCATCGGCAGCGACGAAGTCACCGACTTTTTCACCCGGCGCAACAAGGAAGACAAGTGCCAGTACCCGGTTGTTCTGATGGCCGACAAGTCCGAGCTCAGCGCGCTGGAAATCGTCGTCCAGCTACCATATATATCCGGCCTCTGCTTCCAGTCCGACTATTACTCGCTGTCGCAGGTGCTCGACCAGGCGCGCAAGCACAACAAGCGCGAGCGGCGCCAGTCGACCCGCGAATGCCAGCCGCT
>JAHEKJ010000001.1 GCA_024638385.1 Gammaproteobacteria bacterium
TCTAATTAGCCAAAGCAGAGTCTAGTCAAAGAAATTAATCTTGTCGACACTTTTGAAGTAAGCCTTCATATGTATAGCCTAACTTGATGAAAAAGCTCGTAAAAATTGTATCCTGGCTGTTTGCGGTCGGTTCGATCGTACTGATCGCCGGGGTATTCTATATTTACGCGGTCATGGTGCCGTCCCTGCCGTCGATCGAGCATCTCGAGGATGCCCAGTACCAGGTGCCGTTGCGGGTCTACGACCAGAACGAAATCCTGCTCGCCGAATTCGGCGAGCATCGGCGAATTCCGGTGCGCTTCGACAAGATTCCGCGCTACCTGATCGACGCCGTGGTCGCAGTCGAGGACGATCAGTTCTGGACGCATCACGGCATCAACTTTTTCGCGCTCGGCGCGGCCGCCTGGGAACTCGTGACAACCGGCAAGAAGACCCGCGGCGGCAGCACGATCACGATGCAGGTCGCGCGAAATTTCTTTCTGAGCCCCGACAAGACCTACCGGCGCAAGTTCAACGAGATCCTGCTCGCGCTGAAGATCGAGGGAGAGCTGTCCAAGGAAAAGATCATGGAGCTCTACCTCAACAAGATCTTCCTCGGCCACCGCGCCTACGGCATCAGCGCCGCATCGCAGGTCTATTACGACAAGAATCTGGAGGACCTGACGCTGGCGCAGGCGGCGATGATCGCAGGCCTGCCGAAGGCGCCGTCGAAATATAATCCGATCGCCAACCCCGAGCGCGCGCTGATCCGGCGCAATTATATCCTCAGCCGGATGCGGATTCTGAACTACATCGACGAGGAAGAATTCAAGACCGCGCTGAATGAGCCGGTCACCGCCGAGCTGTACGCGACGCGCACGATCGCCAACGCGCAATACGTGTCCGAGCTGGTGCGCGCGCAGCTGTTCGAGCAATACGGCGACGAGGTCTACAAGGCCGGGCTCAAGGTCTACACGACGATCGACGGCGAGTTGCAGCAGATCGCCAACGACGCGCTGCGGCGCGCGCTGCTCGACTACAACCGGCGTCACGGCTATCGCGGCGTCGTCGATAATATCGATCTCGCGGACGTCACCGACGATCCCTTCGAGGAAGACCTCGTCACCGACGAACGCATCGGCGGCCTGCGCAAGGGGATCGTCGTATCGATCAACGAGGCGGTGCCGGTCTCGCCGCCGGTCGATGGCGGTGAAATTCCCGAGGGCGAAGAAGTGCCGATGACTCCGGCGAGCGCGACGGTCATGATTTCGAATTTCGAGCAAATCGAAGTGCCGTTCGTCGGCGGCATCGACTGGGCCGCGAAATTCATCGATGTCGACAACAAGGGCGACGAACCGCAACTGGTCGGCGACGTGCTCGCGGTCGGCGACGTGATCTGGCTAGAACGGCGCGATGGCCAGTGGCTGCTCGCCGATGTGCCGCGGATCGAGGGCGCACTGGTGTCGATCAACCCGTCCAACGGCGGCATCCAGGCGATGGTGGGCGGCTTCGATTACTTCAAGAACAAGTTCAACCGCGCGACCCAGGCGCGCCGCCAGCCGGGGTCGAATTTCAAGCCGTTTATCTATTCGGCGGCGCTCGAGCGCGGCTATACCGCGGCCAGCATCATCAACGATGCGCCGGTCGTATTCGACGACGATTCGCTCGAGGCAACCTGGCGGCCGGAAAATTACTCGGGGCGTTTCTACGGCCCGACGCGGCTGCGCGAGGCGCTGGTCAAGTCGCGCAATCTGGTATCGATTCGCATCCTGCAGTCGATGGGTCTGCGCTATGCGATCAACTACATCCAGCGCTTCGGCTTCGACCGCGAACATCTGCCTTACGACCTTTCGCTGGCGCTCGGCTCGGGCACCTTCTCACCGCTGCAGATGGTGCGCGGTTACGCGGTGTTTTCGAACGGCGGCTACCTGATCAATCCCTACGTCATCAACCGGGTCGAATCCGGCACCGGCGAAGTTATTTTTCAGAACAACCCAATGACCGTATGCCAGGGCTGCGAGAGCGATAACCTCGACGCGCTGACCGCGGCCGACAACGCCGCCGCCGAGGTCGAGGCGGTCGCGCTCGAGTCGGACGACGCGGAAACGCCGGCGGACCCGTCCGGCGAAACCCTGACCGTCGCCGGCGGGATCGCTTACGACGAACCGGCTTCGCAGTACGCGCCGCGCGTGATCAGCGCGCAAAATGCGTACATCATGCGTTCGATGTTGCGCGAAGTCGTGCAGCGCGGCACCGCGGTGCGTGCCAAGGTGCTCGGGCGCGACGACATTGGCGGCAAGACCGGCACGACCAACGACCAGATCGACGCGTGGTTCAGCGGCTACAACGACCAGGTGGTCACGACGACCTGGGTCGGATTCGATAACCAGCGCAGCATGGGTAACGGCGAAACGGGTAGCCGCGCGGCGCTGCCGATGTGGATCGACTACATGCGGCATGCGCTCGACGGGCGCCCGGAGAACCTGCTCGAACAGCCGCCGGGACTGGTGACGATTCGGATCGACGCCGAAACCGGCGAGCGCGCCGGCGTCGACACGCGCGCAAGCCTGTTCGAGGTGTTCCGCGTCGACAACGCGCCGAGGGAAGTCGCCGTGGTCAAGTCGACGACCACCGACTCCGGCGGGTTCATCGTTACCGTTCCCGAACGCGAAGAAGAAATCGTCGAAGATATTTTCTAGGCCCGCTTGATCTCGAGAACCCCCGGGGCTGGCATAAATGCGGCTGACGGGATGGCTGGCGGCAGGTCGAGGGGACAGAGCAGAATTTCCGCTTCGCGATCGGGCAAGCGTCGAGAGATCAGGCGGAAATTCTGATCTGTCCCCGATTCTGCACGAGCGTGGCTCCGAGCACTTCGCCCCGGCTCGGGCATATGCAGAAACTGGTTCGAACCCAATCTGTGAGGCCGACGGGCGACTCCTTCACGTTCGTGCAAGATCGGGGACAGACCAAAAATGGCATCAGATCCCGCGGCCTCCGCCGTCAGCGAAGCCATTTTTGCTCTGTCCCCGTATACTGCCGCCAGCCATCCCGCTGACTACTCATTCTTAACATACACGATTCACGCGTATTTCCCCGCTGTCGGGGTAGCGTGCTGATCGACCAGCTCAGGCACTCCTGCGGATTTCGAAACCGAATTCGTGGACCGCGTCGACGAGCACGCCGAGGTGCTCGGGGTCGACATACTGATGGATGCCGTGGCCGAGATTGAAGACGTGACCCGGGTGATTGCCGAAGCGGTTGATCAGGTCGAGCGCCGCGGCGCGGATCGCCTCGGGCTCGGCATAGAGGACACAGGGATCGAGATTGCCTTGCAGCGCGACGCGCGTGCCGACGCGCTGCCAGGCGTCGTCGAGATCGATCGTCCAGTCGAGGCCGACCGCGTCGCAGCCGGTGTCGGCGATGGCCTCGAGCCACTGCATCCCGCCCTTGGTGAAGAGCGTCACCGGCACTGGCACCTCGTCGCGCTTGCGCTCGAGTCCGGCGACGATCTGCTGCAGGTAGCGCAACGAAAAATCACGGTAAGCCTGCGGCGACAATACGCCACCCCAGGTATCGAAAACCATGATTGCCTGTGCGCCGGCCTCGATTTGCGCGTTGAGATAGGCGATAACCGACCGCGCCAGCTTGTCGAGCAAGCGGTGCAGGGCTTCCGGCTCGGCGTAGAGCATACCCTTGACGAAGCGATACTCCTTCGACGCGCCGCCCTCGACCATGTAGGTCGCGAGCGTCCACGGACTGCCGCTGAATCCGATCAGCGGCACCCGTCCGTCGAGCTCCTGTCGAACCAGGCTGACCGCGTCGGTGACATAGCGTAACTGCACGCCCGGGTCGGGCACGCCGAGCCGCTCGATATCGGCTTCGCGCCGCAGCGGCCGCTCGAACTTCGGTCCTTCGCCTTCGACGAAGTAAAGCCCGAGGCCCATCGCGTCGGGGATCGTCAAGATGTCGGAAAACAGAATCGCGGCGTCGAGATCGAAGCGTCGCAGCGGCTGCAGCGTAACCTCGCAGGCGAGTTCGGGCGTCTGGCACAGATCGAGAAAACTACCGGCCTGTTCGCGCGTCGCGCGATACTCGGGCAGGTAGCGGCCGGCCTGGCGCATGATCCAGACCGGCGTCGTGTCGGTCGGCTGACGCAGCAGCGCCCGGATCAGGCGATCGTTCTTCAGCGGCGGCAGCGACATCAGACCTCGAGGTAGTCGAGGATGCCCTCGGCTGCCTGACGGCCTTCGTAGATCGCGGTCACGACGAGATCGGAGCCGCGCACCATGTCGCCGCCGGCGAAGATCTTCGGATTGCCGGTCTGAAACGGAAACTCGCCATGCTCGGGCGCGACCACGCGTCCGCCGTCATCGAGATCGATCGCGTGCGTGCCGAACCATTCGGCCGGGCTGGGACGAAATCCGAAGGCGATGACGACGACGTCGGCCTCGAGTATCTCCTCCGAGCCGGGGACGATTTCGGGGCGGCGCCGGCCCTGCTGGTCCGGCTCGCCGAGCTCGGTAGTGATCAGCTTGATGCCCTCGACCGCGTCGGCGCCGACGATTTCGATCGGCTGGCGGTTGAACAGAAATTCGATGCCTTCCTCTTTCGCGTTTTCGACCTCGCGCATCGAGCCGGGCATGTTGGCCTGGTCGCGACGGTAGGCGCAGGTCACGCGGGTCGCGCCCTGGCGAATTGCGGTGCGTACGCAATCCATCGCGGTGTCGCCGCCGCCGAGCACGACGACCCGCTGGTCGGCGAAATCGACGAAGGCGGGCTTGTCGGGGCCGAAGTCGTGCTGATGGTGAACGTTGGCGACGAGGTAGGGCAGGGCTTCGTGGACGCCGGGCATGTCCTCGCCGGGAAAGCCGCCTTTCATGTAACTATAGGTGCCCATGCCGAGGAAGACCGCGTCGTAGTCGGCGAGCAGCTGCTCGAAGGCGAGGTTCCGGCCGATCTCGGTTTCGAGGCGAAACTCGATGCCCATTTCCTCGAACATCTGGCGGCGCCGCAGTACCACTTCTTTCTCGAGCTTGAACGGCGGGATGCCGAACGTCAGCAGGCCGCCGATCTCGGGATACTTGTCGAACACGACGCAGCCGACGCCGTTGCGCGTCAGCACGTCGGCACAGGCGAGGCCGGCCGGGCCGGCGCCGACGACCGCGACGCGCCGGCCGCTGGCGACGACGTCGGACAGGTCCGGCTTCCAGCCGAGTTCGATCGCCTTGTCGGTGATGTACTTCTCGACCGAGCCGATCGTGACCGCGCCGAAGCCGGTATTGAGCGTGCAGGCGCCCTCGCACAGCCGGTCCTGCGGGCAGATGCGGCCGCAGACCTCGGGCAGGCTGTTGGTCTTGTGTGACATCTCGACGGCTTCGATCAGGTTGCCCTCGGCGATCAGGCGCAACCAGTTGGGAATGTAGTTATGGACCGGGCATTTCCATTCGCAGTAGGGGTTGCCGCATTCGAGGCAACGCTCGGCCTGCTCGGCGGCTTCCTGCTGTTCGTAGTCGCCGTAGATTTCGCCGAATTCGGTGACCCGCACGAAAGCGGGTTTCTTGCCGGGGTTGCTGCGCTGAATTTCCAGGAACTGGAATGCCTTGGCCACGGCCGCGGCCTCAGGCGGAAAGCCGTGACTTGACGAGCTGGCTGACTTTGCCCATGTCGGCGCGGCCCTGCAGTTGCGGCTTGAGCACGCCCATGAGCTTGCCCATGTCCTTGATCGACGCGGCGCCGGTGCTGGCGATGGATTGTTCGACGATGGCGGTAATCTCCGTTTCGGACAGCGCCTCGGGCAGAAATTCCTGGATGATGTCGAGCTCGGCCTGTTCTTTCGCGACCAGGTCGTCGCGGCCGGCCTGCTCGAAATGGCCGATCGACTCGCGGCGCTGCTTGGCCATCTTGTCGAGCACCGCGAGCGCGCGATCATCGTCGAGCTCGATGCGCTCGTCGACCTCGATTTGCTTGATCGCCGACAGCATCAGCCGGATCACGCCCAGCCGCGCCTTGTCACCACTTTTCATCGATGACTTCATATCGGCCTGGAGCTGGGGTTTGAGGGTACTGGACATCGGGAACTAGTAAAGGCGCTTGCGGGTTCCGAAGTCCTTGGCGATGCGTTTGAAATTGCGTTTGACCGCGGCGGCCTGCTTGCGCTTGCGGACGGCGGTGGGTTTTTCATAGTGCTGGCGGCGTCGGGTTTCGGTCAGAATCCCGGCCTTTTCGCACGAGCGCTTGAAACGGCGCAGGGCGAAATCGAAAGGTTCGTTGTCCTTTACTTTGACTGATGGCATATTGACTTCCAGTAAGTTAACGTGGCGCCGCGCTCGGCACCGGCTTCAGGAGCCGGCCAATTATAAGGAGACGTGGCCAAATATCAATCGCAAGCGAGCAATAAATCCCTGTTTTTATGAAGGTATTGGGCATCGAGACATCCTGCGACGAGACCGGCATCGCGCTCTATGACAGCGACAGCGGGCGCATGCTGCAGCGGCTTTATTCGCAGATCGAGGCGCATCGCGAGTACGGCGGCGTAGTTCCGGAAATCGCATCGCGCGACCATGTCGTCAAGGCCGCGCCGATGCTGCGCGAGATCGTCGACGAGATCGGTGGTATCGGCGCGATCGACGCCATCGCCTATACCCGTGGACCGGGTTTGATCGGCGCGCTGATGGTCGGCGCCAACCTCGCGCGTGGCCTTGCCTGGGCGCGGGATTTGCCGGTACTCGGCGTGCACCACATGGAGGGGCATTTGCTCGCGCCGCTGCTGGCCGATGACAAGCCCGGCCTGCCGCTGGTCGCGCTGCTGGTCTCCGGCGGGCATACCCTGCTGGTCGACGTCGCCGCGTTCGGCGAGTATCGCATCCTCGGCCAGACCCTCGACGACGCGGTCGGCGAGGCTTTCGACAAGACCGCCAAGCTGCTCGGCCTGCCGTATCCGGGTGGGCCCGAGCTGGCGGCGCTGGCCGATTCGGTCGACGCTTCGCGCTTCGAGTTCCCGCGGCCGATGACCGGTAAACCCGGCCTCGACTTCAGTTTCAGCGGGCTCAAGACCGCCGCGCTCAATCTCGTCCGCGCGCACGAGCCACTCGACGAAGCGAATCGCGCCGAGATCGCGCACGCGTTCCAGGCGGCGGTCGTCGACACGCTGCGGATCAAGTGCCGGCGCGCACTCGAAGAGACCGGCTACCGCAATCTTGTCGTCGCCGGTGGCGTCGGCGCCAACCGGCAATTGCGCGCGGAACTCGACAAGATGGCGCGCCGGCACGGCGCTCGGGTCTACTTTCCGGCGCTCGAGTACTGCACCGACAACGGCGCGATGATCGCCTATGCCGGCGCGCTGCGTCTCGCTGCCGGCCAGGCCGACCCTGAACCCCTCGATGTGCTCCCCCGCTGGTCCCTCGAAGACCTCCCCCCCATTCGCTAGGATTCCGGAAGTCGGGTCAGGATTCGGTGCCGGTGAGGAGGCGCTGGATGTTGCCGCGATGTCGCCATATTAATATGAGTGACATGACGGCGAATACGGCGGTGACGGCGAGGTCCTGACCGCGCCAGTAGATCAGTACGGGCAGCGCGCAAAACGAGATGATCGCCGCCAGCGAAGATATCCTGAACACCTTGGCGAAAAGCAGCCAGATCGCGACCAGCAGTGCGCCGGCGATCCAGTCGAAGCCGACGCTGCCGGCGATCGCGGTGGCGACACCCTTGCCGCCCTGGAAGCGGAAGAATACCGGAAAGCAGTGACCGGCGAACGCGGCGAATGCGATCAGCGCCAGAATCATCGGCTCGACGCCGACCAGTCGCCCGAGCAGCACCGGGATCAGGCCCTTGAGGCAATCGCCGACGAGCGTGAAGAAGGCGGCTTTTTTGCCGGCGATTCGCATGACGTTGGTCGCGCCCGGGTTTTTCGAACCCTCGCTGCGGGGATCGGCAAAACCCATGATCCGGCTCAGCAGGATGGCCGACGAAATCGAGCCGAGCAGGTAGGCGAATAGCAGCAAGGCGGCGGGTTCGAGCATTGCGGATCCGGTCAGCGGGTTGGCCGCACTCTATCAGAATCGCCGCGCCGGGGCACCGGTTCGGCTGTGCCGGCAAGCGGATTCCGGTAGAATCCGTCGCCGGCGCGGCCCGCGAGCCGCGTAGCGGTCGGGGCGAATCCGACCCGAGCAACCCCGGAGCACTCTTGGACCTGCTGAATTTACCCAGGCTGGATAAGATAATAATCAGAAAATTCGCAGATCGTGCAGCTAAAAGCTACGATCTTGCGGCCATATTACAGAAAGAAGTGCTGGATCGCCTGCTGCAGCGGCTGCAATGGATTCGTCACCGCCCGGAAACGGTCGTCGATCTGGGCTGCGGCACCGGCGGCGCGATTCGCGCCTTGCAGCGGACTTACCCGCGCGCCCGGATCGTGGGTCTCGACCTTTCGCTGCCGATGCTGTTCGAAGCTCGCAAGCGATATCGCGCGTGGTCGAAGCGCCGTCTCGTGGCGGGCGATCTCGAACGGCTGCCGTTTGCCGACGCGAGCTTCGATCTGGTGTTTTCGTCGCTGGCGTTGCCGTGGTGCAATGACTTGCCGGCGGCGCTGCGGGAGCTCGCGCGCATCGCGCGGCCGGGCGCGCTGCTGCTGTTTTCGAGCTTTGGCCCGGATACGCTGCGCGAACTTGTCGCGAGCTGGGCAGACCAGGACGACTATCCACACGTACACCGCTTTGCCGACATGCACGACGTCGGCGACGCGATGCTCGCCGCGGGTCTCGGCCAGCCGGTGGTCGACGCCGAGACCCTGCGCGTCGAGTATGACGACCTGCGCACACTGCTCGAGGATCTGCGTCGGGCCGGCGCGAGTAACGCCGATGTCGGCCGCCGCCGCGGTTTGACGACGCCGGCACGACTCGATTCGCTCGAGCGCAGTTATCGCGAACGGGGATTTGAAAACGGCAAGTTCGTAGCCACCTACGAAATCGTCTACGGCCACGCATGGGTGGCGGACAGGCTGGCCGGCGTTTCACCGGCCGGATCGGAGCCTGCCTAGGACTGCGGCGGTACGATGCCGTGCGGCTGAATCCAGCCCATGTAGAACGCGAAGGCGATGAACAGGAACACGAAGATCGACAGGGCGATGCGAAAGGTCAGGAACTTGACCGTCCGGTTCGAGTTTCCGCGGTCCTGCACCAGCGTGAACATGCCCGCGGCGAGGCTCAGCACGATCAGCAGCAACAGGACGGCGATGATGACTTTGACGATTAACATTTGGGTAAGCCTGTCAGCAAGCGCTAGTTTACTCGATTCGGATGCGCCGTTGCCATGTTAGCCGGCCGCAGGTTCAGGCCGCGACCCTGGGCCGTCGTATCGACGCTGGCGGCGGTCGGCCTGTGCGTCGCGCTCGGAATCTGGCAGCTCGAGCGCGCCGCCTTCAAACAATCCGTCGAGGATAGCTTCGAAGACAGGCTCGCTGCCGAATACACCGTTTACGTAGCGGGTTACGAAACGGATGACCTGCAGTTTCGCAAACTCGAGTTCACGGGCCGCTACGAGACCGCTCACAACTTTTTGCTGGATAACCAGGTCCACCGGGGTCGTGCCGGCTATCACGTGCTGACGCCGTTGTATCTGGACGACGGCGACCACATACTGCTGGTCAATCGCGGCTGGGCCGAGTGGGGATCGCGGCGGGAGCCTCTGCCTGGCGTACCGGCACCGGCGCAGCCGGGCAAGGCGCGCGGAATCGCGTTTTTTCCGAGCCGACCGGCGCTCGACCTCGGCGGCGTCACGTTGTCCGGGGACTGGCCGCAGTTGATATCGCATGTCGACATCGACGGCTTGCGGGCACAGTACTCGACGCGGATATTGCCGTTCGTGTTGTGGCTCGCCCCGGAGCAGCCCGGGCATCTGGTTCGCGACTGGGACCCGGTGTGGTTGCCGCCGGCCAGGAGCCGGGCGTACGCGGTGCAATGGTTTTCGTTCGCGGCGATCGTACTGGCGCTGTTTGTCGGACTCAACTTGCGGAAGATCGAATGAATCTACCTGATACGAAAAGCCTGTTCTGGCACCGGGTCAAGTTCCTGGCCCTGATCGCGGTGTTCCTGGCGCCGTTCGTCGGCGGCTGGCTGGCGCTCTACGTGTTCGAGCTGCGCCCGCCGAGCGGCAACTACGGCACCCTCGTAGAGCCGGTGCGCAAGATCGACTGGCCGGTGCTCGAGTCGCAAAGCGGCGAAGTCTTTTCGGGCGGGTTCGGGCGCAAATGGACTTTCGTGCTGTTCGCGCGCGACGGCTGTCGGGAGCAGTGCCGCGACAACCTTTTCGACATGCGCCAGATCAGAACGCTGCTCGGCCGCGACACGCTGCGCCTGCAGAACGTGCTGATCAGCGCGGCTTCGCTCGACGAAAAGACGCGCGTCTACCTGCGGGAATTTCCGAACCTCGCGGTGATCGAGGATTATCGCGACCCGGGTCTTTACCGGCAGTTCGAATTGCCCGGGCTCGAGCCCGTCGGCAACAGCCCCAGGATGTATCTCGTGGATCCGGACCAGAACCTGATGATGCACTACCCGCCGGACAGCGACGAAAAGCGCGTGCTCGAGGATATCAAGAAGCTGATGAAGTTATCGCAGATCGGTTGAGTCTGTTATCATCGCGGGATTGATTCGGGCCCGGATTGCCGGTATAACGCCCGCTTCCGCCGGGCTCCATAACCAGAATCTCGATGACTTCGCTGACGCTCGCTTCCTGGACTCAGTATTACAACCTGACCAAGCCCAAGGTCGTGCTGTTGATCGTCTTCACGGCGCTGGTCGGCATGCTGCTCGCGGCCGAGGGCGCGCCGCCGCTCGAGGCCTGCTTCTTCGGCCTGCTCGGCATCGGGCTTGCCGCCGCGTCGGGCGCGGCGATCAACCACGTCGTCGACGAGCACATCGACCGCATCATGGAACGCACGCGCGGGCGACCGCTGGTCACCGGCGAACTCGACCAGAAGTCGGCGCTCGCGTTCGCGCTCTCCATCGGCGCGCTCGGCATCTTGCTGCTGGTCGTGTTCGTCAACCTGCTGACCGCGGTGCTGACCTTTTTCTCGCTGGTCGGTTACGCGCTGATCTACACGATGTACCTGAAGCGGGCGACGCCGCAGAACATCGTGCTCGGCGGTGCCGCCGGCGCCGCGCCGCCGCTGCTCGGCTGGACCGCGGTCACCGGCACGGTCGACACCGAGGCCTTGTTGCTGTTCCTGATCATCTTCGTCTGGACGCCGCCGCACTTCTGGGCGCTCGCGATCCGCCGCCGCGAAGAGTACGCCAGGGCCGACATTCCGATGCTGCCGGTCACCCACGGCGTGCTGTTCACCAAGATCCAGATCCTGCTATACACGATTCTGCTCTTCGTGGTCACGATGATGCCTTTCATCGTGCAGATGAGCGGCCTGATCTACCTCGCCGGCGCGCTCGCGCTCGGCGTCGGCTTTCTCTACTACGCGGTCAAGCTCTACCGCGACGACGAGCCCAACGCGATCGCGATGAAAACCTTCGGCTACTCGATCTTTTACCTCAGCTGGCTGTTCGCGTTCCTGCTCGCGGACCATTACGCGCGCGTCTTCATCCGCGGCTGGTTCCTCTAGATTTAACTGCCGGTGAAGTGCAGGACGAGTTGGACGACGCCGACCAGCGTCAGCACGAAGACCGCTCCGAACAATAAGCCCATCCAGATGAAATGCGATATCTTGCCGTGGGCGAAATCGCGTTCGCGGTTGGCGTTGCTCTGCACGCCGAGGAAGGCCGACAAGGTGCTCTTTGCGAGCTGCAGGAAGCTCAGCCGGGTCTTGTCGTCGCCAGCCGGCCGGTCGCGTTCTGCCACGGTTGAAATCCTCGGTCGAAAGTCATAGATTAGGCGCATTCAGAAGCGCGCGTGGGCCCGCGGGTACTTCCGGAGCGAAATGTATCATCATGCTGAGAATCGATAAAGCCGGCCCCGATCGCGAATACCGCATCGTGCTGTCGCCCAACTGTTCGATCAGCTGGCGCGAGCTCTTACTGTTCTACCTGCTCACCTGTGTCGTCGCGCTCGCGATCGGTATTTTCTTCCTGCTTCAGGGCCTGTGGCTGGTGCTGCCGTTTTCCGGGCTCGAAATGGCCGCGCTCGGCGCCTGCCTGTACCTGACTTCGCGCAAGGTCTACCGTCGCGAGGTCATCACGCTCGACCGCGCCCGGACCCGGATCGAAAAAGGGGTCCGCCGGGTCGACCAGAGCTGGGAATTCGAGACCCCGTGGTTGCGTCTGATCGACGAGCGCACGGGGGCACGAGAACGCGATCGCAGGCTCGCGATCGGGTCGCACGGAAACTACGTCGAAATCGGCGGATTCCTTGGTCTGGCGGAGAAGGATGCGCTAGCGTTTCAATTGAAAGACTGTATAATTCGCGATGATTTTCGGGCCGTCTGAATTGCATGATTCAGGTGGCATTTTTGTTTCAAAAGCCGGCATACCAAGTCGCCTGGGGCCAAGAGCGGCGGTATGTTCCAGGGAGTTCAGAATGAGAATTAACAAGCTGTCCGCGCGCGCGTCGCTGCTCCTGCCGGGCCTCGCGACGTTTCTGCTGTCAACGGCCGCGCAGGCCGAATACGAATTGAACATGCCGAAGGGCGTGACGCCGATCGCCCACGACCTCTACGGGCTGCACATGCTCGTCTTCTGGATCTGCGTCGTTATCGGCGTGCTGGTATTCGGTGCGATGGCCTACTCGATCATCTACCATCGCAAATCGAAAGGGTACCAGGCCGCGAACTTCCACGAGAGCACGACCGTCGAGATCGTCTGGACCGTCATTCCGCTGCTGATCCTGATCGGCATCGCGATCCCGGCGACGGCGACGCTGATCGATCTCGAGGATGCCAAGACCGATGCCGACATGACCGTGCAGGTCACCGGCCTGCAGTGGAAGTGGAAGTACACCTATATCGACGACGACGTCAGCTTCGTTTCCAATCTCGCGCAGGCCAGCCGCGAAGTCATGTATGACGATCCGACCGGCAACGAAAACTACCTGATCGATGTCGACGAGCCGCTGGTGCTGCCGATCAACAAGAAAATCCGTTTCCTGATCCACTCCAACGACGTCATTCACGCCTGGTGGGTCCCCGATCTCGCGGTCAAGCAGGACGCGATCCCCGGCTTCATCAACGATACCTGGGCGATCATCGAGGAGCCCGGTACCTACCGCGGCAAGTGCACCGAGCTGTGCGGCAAGGACCACGGCTTCATGCCGGTGGTCGTCGAGGCCGTGACCCAGCCCGAGTACGAACAGTGGATCGCGATGAAAAAGGCCGAAGCCGAAGCCGTCGCGGCATCCGCTACCGCCGACTGGTCGATGCAGGATCTGCTCGCCCGCGGCGAGACCGTCTACCAGGCCAACTGCTCGGCCTGCCACGGCCCGACCGGCGCCGGCATTCCGGGCGCGTTTCCGGCGATGACCGGCAGCCCGATCGTGATCGATCCGGACCCGGCCGCGCACATCGACATCCTGCTCAACGGCAAGTCGGGAACCGCAATGGCGGCGTACCGCGACCAGCTCAACGACGTCGACATCGCCGCGGTCATCACCTACGAACGCAATTCGCTGGGCAACAGCGTCGGCAGCACGGTACAGCCGTCCGCGATCAAGAATGCAAGATAAGGAGAGATAAATGGCTTCCGACATTACTCACGGCACGGGTCACGACGATCACGCTCCCGGCGGTTACTCACCGGGGGGGCACGAAGGTGCGCACGATGCGCACGATCATGACCATCACGGCCCGGCGCCGGGCCTGATGCGCTGGGTCACGACGACCAACCACAAGGACATCGGTACGCTGTACCTGTGGCTGTCGTTCATCATGTTTCTCTACGGCGGTTCGATGGCGATGGTTATCCGTCTCGAGCTGTTCCAGCCCGGGTTGCAATTCGTCGAGCCGCATTTCTTCAACCAGATGACGACCATGCACGGTCTCGTGATGGTCTTCGGCGCGATCATGCCGGCTTTCGTCGGTCTCGCGAACTGGCTCGTCCCTATCATGATCGGCGCACCGGATATGGCGCTGCCGCGGATGAACAACTGGAGCTTCTGGATCCTGCCGTTCGCGTTCGCGATACTCGCGTCGACCACCTTCATGGAAGGCGGCGCGCCGGCCTTCGGCTGGACCTTCTACGCGCCGCTGTCGACGACCTTCGCGCCGGACACGACCGACTTCTTCATCTTCGCGGTGCACCTGATGGGGATTTCGTCGGTGATGGGTTCGATCAATATCATCGCAACGATCCTGAACATGCGCGCGCCGGGCATGACGCTGATGAAGATGCCGCTGTTCGTCTGGACCTGGCTGATCACGGCCTACCTGCTGATCGCGGTCATGCCGGTGCTCGCCGGCGCGGTCACGATGATGCTGACCGACCGCCACTTCGGCACGTCGTTCTTCGACGCCGCCGGCGGCGGCGATCCGGTCATGTTCCAGCACATCTTCTGGTTCTTCGGCCACCCCGAGGTCTACATCATGATCCTGCCGGCCTTCGGCGTGATCTCGGCGATCATTCCGACCTTCGCGCGCAAGCCGCTGTTCGGCTACAGCTCGATGGTCTATGCGACCGCGTCGATCGCGATCCTGTCGTTCATGGTCTGGGCGCACCACATGTTCACGGTCGGCATGCCGGTCGCGGGTGAGCTCTACTTCATGTACGCGACGGTTCTGATTTCGGTGCCGACCGGCGTCAAGGTGTTCAACTGGGTGACGACCATGTGGAAGGGCTCGATGTCCTTCGAGACGCCGATGCTGTGGGCGCTCGGTTTCATCGTCATGTTCACTATCGGCGGCCTGTCCGGGCTGATGCTCGGCGTCGCGCCGGTCGATACGCAGTATCACGACACCTACTTCGTGGTCGCGCACTTCCACTACGTGCTCGTGACCGGCGCGCTGTTTTCGATCATCGCCGCGTTCTACTACTGGATTCCGAAGTGGACCGGGCACATGTACGACGAGAAGCTCGGCAAGATCCATTTCTGGTGGTCGACGATCTCGGTCAACGTGCTGTTCTTCCCGCAGCATTTCGTCGGCCTGGCCGGCATGCCGCGGCGGATCCCGGACTACTCGCTGCAGTTCGCCGAGTTCAACATGATATCGAGCATCGGCGGCTTCGCCTTCGGCCTCGCGCAGATCTTCTTCCTGTATATCGTGATCAAGACGATCAAGGGCGGTCCCAAGGCCACCGATCGGGTTTGGGAAGGCGCGACCGGCCTCGAGTTCGAGAAGCTGCCGTCGCCGCCGCCGTACCACAGTTTCACCGAGGCGCCCGAAGTCAGGTAGCGGCGGGCCGGAGCGAACGATGCAGCACGAACGGCACGATGACGACGCCTTCACATCGGCGGAGCGCAGAAAGCGCACCCGCCGCATCGTGATCGCGCATCTGCTGATCGTTGCGACCTTCTTCGTCGCGTCCTTCATCTGGGGGAACTTCCAGGCATGAAAACGAGCCCGCTGAAACTCGCGCTGATCCCGCTGTTGATGTTCGGCTTCGGCTTTGCGCTGGTGCCGCTCTACGACGTGTTCTGCGATATCACCGGCCTCAACGGCAAGACCGGTCGCATCGAGACGACCGAGATCGACCCGAGCCGGGTCGACCGGACGCGCACGATCGAGGTTCGTTTTCTCGCCAACACGACCGCGGGCTTGCCGTGGACCTTCGAGCCGGTGGTGAAGAAGATGGAAGTTCATCCGGGGCAGGTTTACGAAGCGCATTACCGGGTGCGTAGCGCGAGCAGCGAAAAGACCATGGGCCAGGCGGTGCCGAGCGTTTCGCCCGGGCTCGCCGCGGCGCATTTCAACAAGACGGTTTGTTTCTGTTTCGAACAACAGGAACTCGACGCGCTCGAGACTCGCGACATGCCGCTGCGCTTCGTCGTCGGTCCCGAGATCGCGGACAACATCAACGAAATTACCCTTTCCTATACATTTTACAGTGTGGACCAGGGTTGACGGGCTAAACCAGGGCTAACGAGAGAGATTATCCATGAGCAGTACGACATCGAATAAGGATTATTACGTGCCGCACGGCACCCACTGGCCGATCATCGGTTCGATCGGACTCGCATTGACGGTGATCGGCGTGGCCAACTACCTGCACGATACCTGGAGTGCGACGCCGATATTCGTCGGGCTCGCGATCATCATCTTCATGATGTACGGCTGGTTCGGCCAGGTCATCGACGAGTCGCTGTCGGGCACCTACAACGCCCAGGTCGACATGTCGTTCCGCTGGGGCATGGGCTGGTTCATCTTCTCCGAGGTCATGTTCTTCGCCGCGTTCTTCGGCGCGCTGTTCTACGCCCGTGTCTACGCGATTCCGTGGCTCGACGGCGCCTCCAACAACGATGCCACCGGCCAATACCTGTGGCCGGATTTCGAGGCCGCCTGGCCGCTGCTGACGCTGCCGGCAGCCGACAAGTTCCAGGTGGCCAGGGATTTCATCGGTCCCTGGGGTCTGCCGGCGCTGAACACGATCATCCTGCTGACCTCGGGCCTGACGGTTACGCTCGCGCACTGGGCGCTCAAGCGCAGAGACCAGCCCTGGACGGTCTACTGGCTGTTCGCGACCGTCGCGTTGGGTTTCCTGTTCGTGATCCTGCAGGGATGGGAGTACAGCCATCTCTACAACGACCTGAACCTGCGGCTCGATTCCGGGATTTACGGCAGTACGTTCTTCATGCTGACCGGTTTCCACGGCTTCCACGTGACCATGGGCGCGACCATGCTGCTGGTGATCATGATTCGCGCGGCCAAGGGGCATTTCACGCCGGAAAACCATTTCGCGTTCGAAGGCGTGGCCTGGTACTGGCACTTCGTCGACGTCGTCTGGCTCGGCCTGTTCATCTTCGTCTACTGGCTGTAGGCGCAACCCGACCCGCAAGAGCCCGGCCTCGCGCCGGGCTTTTTTTTGGACGTTTCCAATCCGAATCCGATAAGGCTTGCCGGCGCCAGCCTGGGCTGCGTCATTGCGAGGAGGCGCCAGCCGACGAAGCAAGCTTCCGGGAATTACACGATCCGTGGAGATTGCTTCGACCCACAGGGCCTAAAGCTGCTTCGCAGCTCGCAATGACGATTAGCATCGGGAGATCCCTTCGCTGTCGCCAGGGACGCCTGCGGCGAATTGCTTCGCTGCCTGTCTGCTCGCAATGACGCTGGTCCTGGGCTCGATTAAGTTCTATCTGGCATTGTCCCGAATACAATCGCGCGCCGCCGCGGTCGCTGTGCTCTCTTATTTATGTGGGCGTTAAAAAGCCCGGCGCGAAGGCCGGGCTCGTGATCGGGTCGAGAGACCCGATGGTCAGGCCGCGATCGCGGTCTTGATCGTCTTGAACGCGTTGCTCTCGATCTGGCGAATGCGCTCGGCGGATACGCCGAACTCTTCGGCCAGTTCGTGCAAGGTCGCCTTCGGTTCGATCAGCCAGCGCCGGGTAACGATCGTCTGGCTGCGCTCGTCGAGCCTGTCCAGCGCCTCGCTCAGCATGCGGGTATTGTTTTCTTCGGTATCCTGCGCCTCGAGCACGAACTCCGGCGACGGCGTGTTCGATTCCAGCTGGTTGACCGGGGCGAGGTAAGCCGTGTCGTCATCGTCGTCGGACGACAGATCGAAAGCGACGTCGTAGTTGTTGAGCCGGTTTTCCATCTCGATGACGTTTTCGCGCGATACGCCGAGCGTCTCGGCGACGTCGTCGATCTCTTCGGACTTGAACCAGCCAAGGCGCTTCTTCTGGCTGCGCAACTTGAAGAACAGTTTGCGCTGCGCCTTGGTCGTCGCGACCTTGACGATACGCCAGTTCTTCAGAATGAATTCGTGAATTTCGGCCTTGATCCAGTGCACCGCGAACGAGACCAGGCGCACGCCGACGTCGGGGTCGAATCGCTTGACGGCTTTCATCAGGCCGATCGTTCCTTCCTGGATCAGGTCGGCGATCGGCAAACCGTAGCCGGCGTAGTTATTCGCGACCTTGATGACGAAGCGCAGATGCGGCAAGACGAGCTTTTGTGCCGAATCGAGATTGCCCGTTTCCTGCAGATCTTTCGCCAGCGCGTATTCTTGCTCGGCGGTCAACATGGGTACGCTGCGCGCGGCCTGGATGTAGGCTTCGAGGCTCGAAGTGCCCAGCGGCAGCGCGGGCATGCTGTTAGGAATATTGACCAGTTCAGTGCTCATCTAATCTCCTCGTTCAGTGGCTATTTTTAGCACTCCTGAAGCTCGAGTGCCAGCTATTAGAACATAAATGACGGTTGAAGTTCAAGTGTATTAGAAAGAATTAATATACTCTATAACTGTATGGAATTTAAGGTTTTTTTGCTTAGAGTTCTACGACGAAATGGCGCTCTTGGATCAGTTTGCATCGAGAATCGAATCCGTCGGATGGCGCCCGTTGCCGGCGACTGCGCGACGCCGCCGAAAACCGCGCCGACGGCGATCGGCGCGATCCGAGACGGCGCTTAAATCGAGCCGCTCCGGCTGCTATAATGACGCGCTCGTAGAGACCGGCCTCCCACAAGCACTACCCGTCGCCTTTGCGTTTCGACCCGCCGCGTTGCCGCCTGCATTCGCCGCGGAAACCGCTATCACGCCCGCGAGGGCACTCACACCGGAAAATATCTATGACCATTGCCCAGAACAAGGTAGTCACGCTTCACTACGAAGTCGCCGATGGCGAAAGTGGCGAAGTGATCGACTCTTCGGCAGGTGGCCAGCCGCTGACCTATCTGCATGGCGCTCAAAACATCATCCCGGGCCTCGAGCAGGCGCTCGAAGGCAAGGCTGTCGGCGACGCGCTAGAGGTCACCATCGAGGCCGCCGACGCCTACGGTGAACGCAGCGATGATCGCGTCCAGCGCGTGCCGCACGAAGCCTTCGCCGAGATCGAAAAGGTCGAGCCGGGGATGTCGGTCACCGCGCAGACCGAATCGGGGCCGATCAACCTGGTCGTTACCGAGGTCGACGACGACGCGGTGACGGTCGACGCCAACCATCCGCTCGCCGGCAAGGCCCTCACATTCAACGTTACGGTAGAGGCAGTTCGCGAGGCCAGCGATGAAGAGGTCGAGCACGGACACGTGCACGGACCCGACGGCCACGATCACTGACACAAGCCGCGGGCGCCACGGGCCGGCCGATCCCGGCCGGCAGGTGGACAACCGACGGCAGATTTTCGGCCCGGGTAGCAGGCGTCGGCGACGACTCCGGCAAGCGGTGCTGGCAATCCGGTATCCTGTCCGAAGACAATAACGGTTCGACCGCGCAATCCTGAAGGGCAGCCAATGCCCTCGCGGTCAAACCTGAGGGGGTAGACGACATGTCGATTCACGATTCCGCGCTCGGCACGCCCGAGCAATTGAAAGACCCGGACTATACGCCGCCGCTGGCGCAGGCGATTCCGCTCGGCATTCAGCACGTGCTGGCAATGTTCGTCAGCAACGTCACGCCGGCGATCATCATCGCCGGTGCTGCCGGTTTCGGCTTCGGCTCGAATTCGCCGGAGTTTCCCAACCTGATCTACATGATCCAGATGGCGATGCTGTTCGCCGGCATCGCGACGCTGTTCCAGACCATCGGCTTCGGCCCGGTCGGCGCGCGCCTGCCGATCGTGCAGGGCACCAGCTTCGCCTTCATCCCGATCATGATCCCGCTGGTAGCCGGCAAGGGCGTCGACGCGATGGGCGTGGTCATGTGCGGCGTTATCCTGGGCGGTATTTTCCAGGCCTGCCTGGCGCCGATCATCGGCAAGATCCGCTTCGCGCTGCCGCCGCTGGTCACCGGCCTGATCGTCACGATGATCGGCCTGGCGCTGATCAAGGTCGGCATCCAGTACGCAGCCGGCGGCGTGCCGGCGATCGGCAAGCCCGAGTACGGCAGCCTGCAGAACTGGTTCGTCGCGCTGGTCGTTATCGTGACCACGCTCGGCCTGAAGTTCTTTACGCGCGGCTTTCTGTCAGTCGCGGCGGTCCTGATCGGGTTGCTCGTCGGCTACGTCGTCGCGCTGTTCATGGGCATGGTCAGTTTCGACAACGTCGGCCGCGCGGCCGTGTTCGCGCTGCCCAACCCGTTGCACTTCGGCTTCGAGTTCAGCATCGCCGCGGTGATCGGCTTTTGCCTGATGGCGATCATCTCGGCGATCGAGACGGTCGGCGACGTTTCCGGGATCACCAAGGGCGGCGCCGGGCGCGAGGCCACCACCGACGAAATCAAGGGAGCGACCTGGGCGGATGGTCTCGGCTCGGCGGTCTCGGGGGTATTCGGCGCCTTGCCGAACACGTCCTTTTCGCAAAACGTCGGCCTGATCGCGATTACCGGCGTCATGAGTCGCATGGTCGTGACCTTCGGCGCGATCTTTCTGATCGTCGCCGGCCTGATCCCGAAGATCGGCGCGCTGATTTCGACAGTGCCGATCGAAGTGCTCGGCGGTGGCGTCATCGTCATGTTCGGCATGGTCGCTGCGGCCGGCGTGTCGATGCTGTCCGACGTCGACTGGAGCCGGCGCAACATGGTGATCTTCGCAATCTCGCTGTCGCTCGGCCTCGGCCTGCAACTCGAGCCGGGCGCGCTACAGCACCTGCCGGACACCGTCAGGGTCTTGCTGAGCTCGGGATTGTTACCGGCGGCCACGATCGCCATCGTGCTGAACCTGGCGCTGCCGCAAGACCCCCAGCCGCAAGCGGCGCACGACGAGCTCAGGGGGCAGGAATTCGAGGACGGTTAGCGCGGCGCGCACCGCGGACGGCGCCGCCGGCGGATGGCGTCGGCGTGTAAAAGCTGTAAAAATAGCGCTCTCGAGGGGCGACGATCAGATTCATGGCAAGCGATACCGAACACAACCGATTCTCCCTGAAGTACGTCAACCTCGCGCATCCGCGGCTCGGCGCGAAGCCGGTGTTCGCGACCGACGAATTCTTTGCCCCGGCCGAGCGCATGCTGGCGCCCGCGCCCGCGGTCTTCATCCCGGGCAAGTTCGACGATCACGGCAAGTGGATGGACGGCTGGGAATCGCGGCGCAAGCGGGTCGAGGGCTACGACTACTGCATCGTCCGACTCGGCAAGCCGGGCATCGTACGCGGAGTCGACATCGATACCAGTCACTTCAAGGGCAACCATCCGCCGGCGGCGTCGATCGACGGCTGTTATTGCGACGACGACCTGCCGGGCGACGATGCCGAGTGGACCATAATTCTCGACTCGGTGGGCCTTGAACAGGACAGCCACCACCTGCACGACATCGTCGACGACGGCGTCTACAGCCACGTGCGTCTCAACATTTATCCCGACGGCGGCGTCGCGCGGCTGCGCATCTACGGCGTCCCGCAATGCAACTGGGACGAGCGTGACCCGGCCGACCCGGTCGATCTCGCCGCGCTCGAGAATGGCGGCCGCGCGATCGCCTGCAGCGACCAGGCCTTCGGCTCGAGCATGATGAGTCTCGGCCTGCCGGGCCGCGGCGTCGACATGGGCGACGGCTGGGAAACCCGGCGCCGCCGGGTGCCGGGCAACGAATGGGTCATCCTCGAACTCGGCCACGCCGGAACGATCCGGGCGGTCGAACTCGACACCGCGCACTACAAGGGCAACTACCCGGATCGCGCTTCGATCCAGGCCGGCTACCTGCGCGGCGGTACCGAGGAATCGCTGGTGACGCAAAGCATGTTCTGGCGAACGCTGCTGCCCGAGCAAAAGCTCGCAATGGACGCGGTTTGCCGGTTCGAGAGCGAACTCGAGGACCTCGGCCCGGTCACCCACGTGCGCGTCAACATCATCCCGGACGGCGGCCTGAGCCGGGTTCGCCTGTACGGCCTGATCGAGCGGTGAGGGCGGCTGGCTTGACCGGGATCAGACTCAGGCTCGAACCATTGACGCGCGCCGCCTTCGCGCCCTTCGGCGACGTCATCGAGATCGACGGCGCGCGCCATTTCCCGATCAACGGCGGCACGATCGAGCGTTACCACGACCTCGCCAATGTCGAGATCGATAGCGAGTCCGGCGGCCGCGCGATCATCAGCATCATGACCTGCAACGAGACCGCGAGCCTGCCGTACCGCGTGCGCGTGATCGAGCGCCACCCGCGCGGCAGCCAGGCCTTCATACCGATGAGCCCGATCCGCATGATCATCGTCGTCGCGCCGCCCGGCGACGATCCGGACCCGGCTAGCCTGCGCGCCTTCATGAGCGACGGCGAACAAGGCGTCAACTATCGCGCCGGCGTCTGGCACATGCCGCTGATTTCGGAGCGGCAAGACCATGCTTACCTGATCGTAGATCGCGCCGGGCCGGGTGACAATTGCGACGAACTCTCGCTCGACGCGCACGAGATCGTCGTCGATATCTAGCAACGGAGCCGGGGTCGCGGCCCCGGATCGCAAATCACGACGAGTCTTCGAGCTGGTTTCTCAGCCAGTCGTGGAATGCCTTGACGTGATACTCCTCGGGCATCAGCACGCCGTGCGCGAAGCCGCGCGCGTGCAGCCCGCGCTGGTTCAGTTCCGACGCCGCGGCGTCCTGCAGCAGCACGCGCTCGCCGAAGCCGATGACGTCGTCGAGGTCGACATCGTCGCGCGCGAGCGTTGCCGGCGCGAACAGCCATTCGACTTCGAGTTCGGTTTGCTCGGGACCGAGCGGCAGCACGCGCACGCTGCGCATGTAGTCGGCGTGCGCGGCGATGAAGACCGACGGCAGGCTGACGAAATAACTCTGCCCGCGCGCGATCTCTTCCGGCGTGAGTCCGGCGAAGGCTTCGCCGGCCAGCCGTCCGCTGTCGGACCAGGTCTCGGCGCCGGCGCGCAATCCGCCTCGATAACGTGGGTCGGGATCGTCGGCGTGCTCGGCCCAGCCGGGGTCGTCGCGGAAATACGAGATCCTGCGGCCGTAGATCGGCACCAGCTCGACCAGCTCCGGATGGACGTTCGGGCAGTGCAGGCACTCGTTGAAATTTTCCCAGAACACCTTCCAGTTGCAGCGCAACGTCTTGCGCCAGCGCCGGCCGACGACGAGCTCGGTCATCGGCCAGTGCTCGATGCGGTCGCTGCCGCGGACCAGGCCTTGCGAAAAATCCGGCGGCTCGGCGCACAGCGAGACGAAGATCCCGCCGCGCCAGACTTCGAGTGGCACATCGAGCAGCGAGTAATCGGCCTTGTCGAAGTCGGGCGCCTCGGCATGCGACGTGGTCGCGAGCAGGCGGCCGTCGAGTGCGTATGACCACTGGTGGTAAGGGCAAGTGATCAGTTTGCGCGCGAATCGGCCTCCGGCCTCGGCGCAGAGCTCGGCGCCGCGGTGGCGGCAGGTGTTGTGGAACGCGCGCAGCGCGCCGTCGTCGCCGCGCACCAGCAGCAGGCTTTGCGTGCCGACGTCGAAACGGCGGAAACGGCGGGCCCCGGCCAGTTCGCTGTGGTGGCAGACGTAGAGCCAGTTGCGATAGAACACCGCCTCGAGCTCGGCGCGGTAGTGCGCGGGATCGTGATACCAGTCCGCCGGCAGCGAGGCCGTCGCCCGCTTCAGCCCGTCGAAGTCCTCGCTGCCGGAGAGCTTGCGTGCGGAAGGCTTGCGGCGCGGCACGGCGGCGGGATCAGGGGTTTAAGGCTTCGCTCTGACGCTTGATGTTGACCAGCGTGCGCAGGCGGCCCAGCAGATCGATTTCGTCGACCGGCTTGGTGATGAAATCGTTGGTCCCGGAACCGAAGATGCCGGTGAAGTCGGTGCGTTCGTCTTCGCCGGGTTCGATCGTCATCAGCAGCACGGGCAGGGTGAGGTAGTCGAGTTTCAATCCGTTGCGCACGGCCTGGATCAGTTCGAATCCGTTCATGTCGCCCGACAGTGTCAGGTCGGTTAACAGGATGTCGAGCGTGCAGGTGCCGTGCTGCTTCAGGTCCTGGCGCAGGAAGTCGAGCGCGTCGGCGGCCTCGCGAAAATGCGTGTACTCGATGTTATTGCGATCGAGAATCGACGTCGTGATCGCGGTCGAGGTTGCGCTCTTGTCGACGTAGAGCACCTTGACCGGGAACTCGTTGTAGCTGCCGAGGTAGTTGAGAATGAAGTCGACCAGCGACTTGTGGCCCTCGGCCTTGTCGAAGTAGGCGGTCACGGCGTCGGTACCTTCCATGTCGGCGCCGATCACGCGCGTATCGGTGTCGCCCGAGACGACGAAGATCGCGGTGTGCTTGTTCTTCGGCGACTTGCGAATTTCCTCGATCAGCGCGTAGCCGTCGGTGTCGGGCAGCGAAATGCCGGTGGTGATGATTTCGAATTCGAAGCGCCTGACCGCGGTCAGCGCCTCCTTGCCGTTGCCGCAGGCGATGATGTCGAGATCCGGTGCACGATTGGTCAATTCCTTGAACAGGATGGTGCGCGCCGAGTCCGACGAATCGATCAGTAACAGACGACGTTTGCGTGCCATGGCTTCGAGTTCAGGTCGGTTCGATTCGTCTCAGGTGCCGGGCGACCGCGATCCAGGACCCGGCCAGCCCTAGCAGGGTACTCGATGATATCAGAAAGACGAAATCGTTCAGCGAAAATGTAACCAGGTTCAGCTCGGACTGGTAGAGCAGGTTCAGCCGCTCGAGCGGCCCGGAAATCGCGAGGTAGCCGAGTTCGACGATCAGCCATGAAACGATGCCGCCGAACAGGCCATACCAGACGCCGCCGTAGAGAAACGGCCGGCGGATGAAGGCGTCGGTCGCGCCGATCAGCTTGGTCACGATGATTTCCTGGTAGCGGTTCTGGATATCGAGCCGGATCGTGTTGCCGATGATCAGCAACACCGCGCAGGCAAACAGCACCGTGACGATGAAGACACCGCGCCGGGCGATCTCGAGGATCGTATACAGGCGTTCCAGCCACTCGGTGTCGAGCTTGGCGATGTCGACCTCGGGAATCGCCTCGAGGCGGCCGAGCAGGTTGCGCACGGCGAAGGTATCGGCCTCGGCGAGCGGCTCGACGACGATCGTGTGGGGCAGCGGATTGCGCGACAGCGTGTCGATACTCTTGCCGAAGCCCGACTGCTCGCGGAATTCCTCGAGCGACCGGTCGCGCGAAATGAATTGCGTCGCCGCGACCTCGTCCATCGCGGCGATTTCCCGTTCGAGCGCGCGCGCGCGTTGCTCGTCGAGGTCGAGATCGAGGAACAGGCTGATCTGCGAGCTCGAGCGCAGGTCGCCGGACATCGCGTCGATATTCTTGACGAACAGGTAAAATCCGCCCGGCAGCGACAGCGTGATGCCGATCACGGCGACGGTCATGATCGTCGTCGTCGGCGCCTGGTAGATCTTGCCGAGGCTGAACACCAGCGATTGCACGTGGTGCAGCAGGTAAGCCGACAGGCGGATGGCGACCGGTGGCCGCCGGCGGCGCAGGTTACTCGTAGCCATGCCGGATTTCCTGCTGGCCGTGGTCGAGATCGTTCAGAATCAGTTCGCCGCGGTTCAGCGTCAGCCGCGGCTTGTCGAGCTCGTCGATCAGGCCGAGGTCGTGACTCGCGACCAGCACGGTCACGCCGACGCGGTTGAAATCGACGAAGATCTGCATGATCTCGCGCGACAGCACGGGGTCGAGGTTGCCGGTGGGCTCGTCGGCGAGCAGCAGCATCGGCTTGTGCACGACCGCGCGGGCGATGCCGACGCGCTGCTGTTCGCCGCCGGAGAGCGTGATCGGCATCGATTTTTCCTTATGCAGCAGGCCGACCTTGTCGAGCGCCGCGCGCGTGCGCTTGGCGATCTCGTGGCGACGAAAGCCCTGGATCAGCAGCGGCAAGGCGACATTGTCGAACACCGGCCGGTCGAACAGCAGTTGATGGTCCTGGAAGATGATGCCGATATTGCGCCGGATATGCGGAATCCGGTTGTGCGACACGTTGTTGAGATTGATCCGGTTGAGCAGGGCCTGGCCGCGGGTCGGCTTTTCGATCAGCGCGACGATCTTCAGCAGCGTGCTCTTGCCGGCGCCCGAATGCCCGGTCAGGAACGCCATCTGACCGTCGGCGAGATTCAGCGACACGTTCGACAGCGCCTCGTAGCCGCCCTCGAAACGCTTGGTGACGTTATGAAATTCGATCATAGAAAGGGGCGCATCAATCGTCTGCGAGCAGAGCCTCGACAAAAGCCTGGTGTTCGAAGGGCCGCAGGTCGGCGGCGGTTTCGCCGACGCCGATGAAGCGAATCGGCGTCGCCAGCTGTTCGGCGACCGCGAAGATCATGCCGCCCCTGGCGGTGCCGTCGAGCTTGGTCAGCACGATGCCGCTGATGCCGATCGACTGCTTGAACTGGCTCGCCTGCGCGAGCGCGTTCTGCCCGGTGCCGGCGTCGAGTACGAGCAGGGTCTCGTGCGGCGCGTCCGGGTCGAGCTTCGCCAGCACGCGCTTGATCTTGGCGAGTTCGTCCATCAGGTTCGCCTGGGTGTGCAGGCGGCCGGCGGTGTCGGCGATCAGCACGTCGATGCCGCGCGCCTGCGCCGACTGCAGCGCGTCGAAAATCACCGACGCCGAATCGGCGCCCTGGCCCTGGCGGATCACCGGCACGCCGAGGCGCTCGCCCCAGGTTTCGAGCTGCTCGACCGCCGCCGCGCGAAAGGTATCGCCGGCGGCGAGCATGACCTTGAGGCCGTCGTCGCGGAAGCGCTGCGCGAGCTTGCCGACGGTCGTCGTCTTGCCGGCGCCGTTGACGCCGACCATCAGGATCACGAACGGCCGGCGCGTGCGATCGATGACCAGCGGTTCGGCGCAGGGCGCGAGAATTTCGGCCATGGTCGCGCCGAGCGCGTCGATCAGGCCGTCGCCGTCGCCGAGTTCGCGCCGCGCGACGCGCTCGGTCAGGCGCGCGGTGATGCGCGCGGTAGCGTCGACGCCGACGTCGGCCAGCAGCAGCCGGTCCTCGAGCTGCTCGCGTAACTCGTCATCGATCTGCTTCTTGCCGAGCAGCATATCGGCGAGCCCCGACGACAGGTTGGCGCGGGTTTTCGCGAGCCGCTGGCGCAGTGACGCGAACAACCCGGCGGGCGCCTGCGCCGCTTCCCGGGGGGGAGATTTGAATCCAAACATCGTTTCTCGTGGGTCACCGATTTCAGGCACAATATGCTATCAGAAAGGCACTCGTCTGTACCCAAAGCTTGGCTAAATCGGAAATCAGAATCATCGGCGGCCGCTGGCGCGGGCGCAAACTGCCGGTCGCCGACGTGGCCGGCCTGCGGCCGACCCCGGATCGCGTTCGCGAGACGCTGTTCAACTGGCTGTCGGCGGATTGTCGCGGCGCGCACGTGCTCGATTGCTTCGCCGGCAGCGGCGCGCTCGGTTTCGAGGCGGCCTCGCGCGGGGCGCGCCGGGTCGTGCTGCTCGAGCGCGAGCGCCGCGCGCTCGACGGCCTGTTCGTCCAGGCCGCGCGCCTCGGCGACGATACGATCGAAATCGTCGCCGGCGACGCGCTCGCATCGCTGCCCCGGCTCGGCGGCAGTTTCGACCTCGCTTTCATCGACCCGCCCTACGACCAGGGCTCGCTGCGCGCGCGATCCTTCGCGCGTCTCGAAGACGCCGGGCTGCTCGCCGACGGCGCGCGGATCTACTTCGAGTGGCCGCGCGGCGAGGCTTTCGAGCTGCCGTCGGCGAAGCTCGGCTGGCTCAAGCGCAAGCGGGCCGGGCAGGTCAACTACGCTATAGCCGAATGGCGCTCGACTGGTTAAACTCTGACGTTTGCGACCCGATCGAGACGACGATACGAGGCCCTGCATGACCGCAATCGCGATTTATCCCGGAACCTTCGATCCGGTGACCCGGGGGCACATCGATATCTGCGAGCGCGCGCTCAAGATGTTCGACCGGGTCGTGATCGGCGTCGCCGACAGCCCCGCCAAGCAGCCGTTCTTCAATCTCGACGAACGCTACGACATGCTCAAGACGGTGTTCGCCGAAAACGGCCGGATCGCGATCAAGCCGTTTTCCGGGTTGCTGATCGACTTCGCGCGCGATAGCGGCGCCGCCGTGATCCTGCGCGGCCTGCGCGCGATTTCCGATTTCGAATACGAGGTCCAGCTCGCCGGTATGAACCGCTCGCTCGCGCCCGAGATCGAGACCGTGTTCCTGACCGCGGCGCAGCGTTACGCGTTCGTCTCGTCGAGCCTGGTGCGCGAGATCGCGCGCCTCGACGGCGACGTCTCCGATTTCCTGCACCCGGAAGTGCTCAAGCGCCTGACCGCCAAGCTCAAGGCCAGCAAATAGGGTGGAGAGGGATTGGCCATGGCGTTGATGATCACCGACGAATGCATCAACTGCGACGTCTGCGAGCCCGAGTGCCCTAACGACGCGATTTCGCCGGGCGAGGAGTACTACGAAATCGATCCGCTGCTGTGCACCGAGTGCGTCGGTCATTTCGAGACTTCGCAATGCGTCGAGGTCTGCCCGGTCGACTGCATCCCGCTGAATCCGGATTACCCCGAGACCCGCGACGAGTTGATGGTCAAGTACCGCCGGCTAACCGGGAGCGATTGACGTGACACGCCGCGACGGCATTGCCCTGCGATTCTCCGGCGGCCTGTTGCTGTGCCTGTTGCTACTCGCGGTCCCGGCGCGGGCGGCGCAGTTCGCGGTCGCGTCGGCGCATCCGCTGGCGACCGGGGCCGGTATCGAGATCCTGCGCGACGGCGGTAACGCCTTCGATGCCGCGATTGCGGTAACCGCGGTGCTGGCCGTGGTCGAGCCCTACTCGTCGGGTCTCGGCGGTGGTGGTTTCTACCTGTTGCACGACGCCACGCGCGACCGCCAGGTCATGCTCGACGCGCGCGAGCGCGCGCCGCTGCGCGGGCATCGCGACATGTACCTCGACGCGCAGGGCGAGGTCGTCAGCGACTGGTCGATGAACGGCGCGCTGGCGGCGGGTATTCCCGGAATTCCGGCGGCCTTCGAACACCTCGCGCGGCACTACGGCAAGTTTCCGCTCGAGCGCTCGCTGGCGCGCGCGATCGAGCACGCCGACGACGGCTTCGAGATCGAGGATTACTACCGGCGTATGGCCGGCTTTCGCCACGAAGTGCTCAAACGCTATCGCTCGACCCGCGCGATTTTCCTGCGCGACGGCGAACTGCCGCCGAGCGGCACGGTGATCCGGCAACCCGATCTCGCCGCTACCCTGCGCGCGATCGCGCGCGACGGTCGCGACGGCTTTTATCGCGGACCGGTCGCGGCGAAGCTGGTCGACGCGGTCCGGGCCAACGGCGGCATCTGGACACTGCAGGACCTCAACCAGTACCAGGTCGTCGAGCGCGAGCCGGTGCGCTTCCGCTACCGTAACGCCGACATCGTCGCCGCGAGCCTGCCTTCGTCGGGCGGCGTCGTGCTCGCCGAGATCTTCAACATGCTCGACGAGCTCGGTCATCACAAGGCCGGCAAGGTCGAGCGCGTGCACCAGCTGGTCGAGGCGATGCGGCGCGCCTACCGCGATCGCGCCGAGTATCTCGGCGACACCGATTACGTCGACGTGCCGGTGGACTTGCTGACGAGCCGCGCGCACGCGCGCTCGTTGCTGCGCAACTACTCGGCCACGCGCGCCACCCCGAGCACCGAGCTGCGCGCGATCGCCGCCGCGAGCGGCGGGTCCGACACGACGCATTTCTCGATCGTCGACGCCGTCGGCAACCGCGTCGCGGCGACGCTGTCGATCAACTATCCGTTCGGATCGGGACTCGTCGCCGATGGCACCGGCGTGTTGCTCAACGACGAGATGGACGACTTCTCGGCGAGCCCCGGCGTGCCCAACGCCTACGGCCTGCTCGGCAGCGACGCCAACGCGATCGAGCCGGGCAAGCGCATGCTGTCGAGCATGACGCCGGCCTTCGTGCGCACGCCGGCGCGCACGCTGGTCTCGGGCACGCCCGGCGGCAGCCGCATCATCACGATGCAGTTGCTGGCGATGCTCGAGTTCCTGCGCGGCGCCGATGCGGCGACGATCGTCGCGCGGCCGCGCTTTCACCACCAGTACTTTCCCGACGCGATCAGCCACGAGGACAACGCCTTCGAGCAGGCCATGATCGACGCGCTCGAAAAGCTCGGCCACGAACTCAAACCCATGTCGTACCGTTACGGCAATATGCACGCGATTGTCATCGACAACGCCAGCGGCCGTCTCGACGCGGCATCGGATCCGCGCGTGATCGGCGCGGCGGCGGTCGCCGAGTAGCCTGTCTCAGTCGGCGTAGCCCGGCATTTGCCGGTCGAGCACGCGCTTCATCGCGGCGAAGAAGAGGTCGTCTCGCCGGTCCTTGTGGCGATCGTTGGGGTCGCGGGTCTGCACCCGTCGGATGACGTCGTCGGCGATCGGCGCGAGCCGCTGGCCGGTACTCATCGCGCGGATCTGCGCGCGGCAGACGCGCTCGAGCAGGTACAACCTCCGGTAGGCACGAGCGATCGTGTCGTCCGCGACCAGCACGCCGTGATTTTTCAGGAACATGACGTCTTTGTCGCCGAGCAGCGCGGCGAGTCGCTCGCCTTCTTCGAGCGAATCGGCGGTGCCCCGGTAGTCGTCGTCGTAGGCGATGCGCCCGGCGAAGAATGCCGAGGTCTGGCAGGCCGGGATCAGGCGGTTGTCGTCTAGCATGTTGAGCGCGAGCGCCCAGTTCTGGTGGGTATGGAAGACGACGCGGCGGCCGGAGATCCGGTGCAGGGGGGCGTGGATGCATTGCGCCGACAATTCGACGACGCCGTCGCCGTCGAGCGTTTCGCCGGCCTCGTCGAATACCATCAGGTCACTGGCGCGGGCTTCCGACCAGTGCAGGCCGAACGGCAGAACCAGGTAGCGGTCTTCGTGCCCCGGCACGGTCACGGTGAAATGATTGTCGATCCCCTCCTCGAGCTCGTGATAAACCGCGAGCCGCAAGGCCGCGGCGAGATCGATCCGCGCCTGGGCGACCGGATCGAGATTGCTGTCGATGGCGTGAATGGACATGCTCACTCTCCAGATTCGGGGGACATTTTACCTGACTACCTCAACTATGCACCACTTTGAGGCGGAATTAGGGTAGTCAGGTAAACTGTCCCCCTAATTGTCAGGTCTGGCAGGCGGGGCAGTAGTAGGTGGCGCGCTGGCCGATGACGGCCTGGCGGACCGGGGCGCCGCAGGCCGGGCAGGCGCCGGTATTGCCGTACACCTTGAGTTCGTTGCGGAAGTAGCCCGGCTTGCCGTCGGCCCGGGTGAAGTCCCTGAGCGTCGTGCCGCCGTGCGCGATCGCGTCGCTGAGCACGGCGCGCACCGCGTCGACCAGCCGCGCCGCGCGCGGTTTACTGATGCGCCCGGCCGCGCGCCCGGGACGGATGCCGGCGAGGTAGAGCGCTTCGCTGGCGTAGATATTGCCGACGCCGACGACGACGTGGCTGTTCATCAACAGGTTCTTGATCGCGACCTTGCGCCCGCGGCAGCGCCGGTAGAGATAGCCGGCGTCGAATTCGTCGCCGAGCGGTTCGGGGCCGAGGCTCGCGAGCAGCGGATGCGCCAGCGGATCTTCGGCGCTGTAAAGCAATGCGCCGAAGCGTCGCGGATCGCGGAATTTCAGCGCCTGGCCATCGTCGAGCTCGATCTCGACGTGCTCGTGCGGCGCCGGCGGCGTGCCGCGCGGCAAAATCCGCAGGCTGCCGGACATGCCGAGATGCCAGATCAGGTGGCCGCGATCGAGTTCGAGCAGCAGGTACTTGCCGCGGCGCGCGACCGCGACGATCTCGCGCCCGGCGAGATTCGCGATCTCGGGGCTGACTGGCCAGCGCAGGCGGGTATCGCGCAGGATCAGGTCGGCGATGCGCCGGCCCCGCAGGTGTGGCTCGATACCGCGCCGCGTGGTTTCGACTTCAGGCAACTCCGGCATGTCAGCGCTCGAGAAAAACCCAGGCCCAGCCGAGTCCGACCATCCAGGCCTCGGTCTCGGAGACCAGCGGGCTGTCCTCGATCTCGCTGTCGCGCAGGCTGTCGTAGCGCAAAAAGCCGCCGACCCAGTATTCGCCGATTCGCCGGCTCCAGGTGAACTCGCTGCGCAGTCCGCTGTAGCCGCCATCGGCGTCGTAGGCGGGGCGTCCCGCGATGGCGTCGGCGGGTGCGACCGAGTAAAAATACTCGTGGTGCTCCTCGCTCGAGTAGACCGGACCGAAGTTGAAACGCAGCTTCCACTCGCCCAGCGCGCGCGCCGGCTTGCGCCACGATAAGCGCGGCTGGAACACGCGGCCGATACTTTCGAGTTCGCCGTCGATCGTATAGGCGAAGCGCAGCGGCAGGTCGAGCCACCAGGCGCTGTCGTCGAACTCGTAGAACCGGTAGTTCAGCGACGGTCCGATCTCGATGATCGCGTCGAGTTCGTCCATGCCGGCGCGTTCCGGCGTATCCTCGTCGACCGGCAACGACAGGTTGCCGCTGATCGCGATCAGCAGGTCGGAGCGGTCGAGCAAAATGCCCTGTACGCCATCGTCGACTCGCAGCCGGTCGCTACGGTACTTCAGATAGGGAGCGACGATCAGGTACGACGAGTCGCCGCGGGAGCCGCGATAGTCGGAGGCTTCGAGCCCGACCAGGCCGACGCCGAGCTCGAGCCGCGGCAATGCGGCTTCGTCGGCGGTCGCGCTAGCGGCGGCGAACAGCAGCGCGAGGCTAGCCGGTATTTTCATCGGTGCGCGGCGCGAGCAGGCGATAATAGGCGTCGCCCGGGAAATGGTACTGTAACCCGATGGCGGGATTCGCGATGACGATCTCGGGCTCGATCGACATGACGAAGAACTCGTGCCGGCGACCGTCGGCAAGCCGTGCCTCGACCTTGTGTTTCGGCGTCGCCGATGCGGTGTAGCGCTGGACCCGCGACGCCTCGAGACCCTGCCAGTTGTCGACCAGTGATTCGAGCGCGGTAGCGTCCGCCACGCCTTCACCCTGCCAGCGGCCGTCGTCGCCGCGGGCGATTTCGGCCATCGGCAGTTTCAGCGCGTCGAGCGCCAGGCTACGCGGCAGCAGGCGGCGATCGACCAGGCCAACGAGTCCCTGGGCGATGAACGGCAGGTGGGCGTCGGGCAACAGGTAGACCGTCGAGTCGATCATGACGTAGCGGCGCTGGCCGATGTTGTTGGTTGCGCCGAACAGGACCGAGGTATCGTCGAGCCGCAGGATCGCGCGCGGAAAGTCGAGGCCGATGTCCGCCGCGTCGATTTCGTCGGCCGGCAGCCGCGACTCGGTGGACGCGTTGGCGACGTCGAGCAGACGCTCGACGTTGATGGCGTTGGCCGGCCAGTTCACCGGCGCTTCCAGCGTCCAGCCGGAGCCGGTACGCGCGAGCGCCAGCGATTCGTCGGCGATCTGGATTTCAATGCGGTTGACGTCGGCCGCGCGCAGCGTCGTCACGCGCTCGCTCTTGTCGCGCCCGGTTTGCACGTCGAAGCGATTGCCGACGTAGGTAAACAGCACGATCAGCACGATCAGCACGTAGTTGATGATCCAGCGCCGCGACAGCATCAGCGTTTGCGCCGTTTGAGCCAGATACGCAGGCCGCTGCCGACGAGCGCGAGCGGCAGCACGAACAGGAAGCCGAGCGCGATCAGCAACTGCTGCGTCGGCGTCAGGTCGAGTCGCGTGTCCGGCGCCGGCCGCGGGCTGATCGCGATCAGGCTGTCGTCGTGACTCAGCCAGTTGACCAGGTTGAGCCCGATCTCGAGATTGCTGCCGTTGCCGAGGTAGCGGTTGGACAGGAAATCCGCATCGCCGACGACGGCCACGCGCTGCTCGTGCGGCGTGTCGTCCGCGTCTGCCCGGCTGCGCGAAAGCGTCAGGCCGACGGTCAACGGGCCGGCCGACTCGTCGTCGTCGTCGCCGCGGCGGATCTCGCCGCGCAGCTCGCCGGTCTCGTTCCAGCTGCGGCGGTCGGTTTGCAGGAAGGCCTGCGACAGCCATTGACCGTCGCCGTAGGACTCGAGCGCCTGCGCTTCGGGAAACAGCGACAGGCTCGCCAGGCCGCGCGTGACCGGGTGCTGCGGATACTCGCCGATCAGCGCGAAGTCGATCCGGTCGAGCCCCATCAACTGGCTGTTCGGATCGACGATCACGCCCGGCAGCGAACCGATCTCGAGCGCATCGAAGAGCACGTCGAGACCGTCGCCGGCCTGCCCGGGATCGGCCAGCCACAGCAGGTTGCCGCCGCCTTCGATGTGGCCGCGCAGCAGCTCGACTTCGCCCGGCAGCAGCGGGATCCGCGGGCTTGCGAGCACCAGCACGCTGGTGTTGTCCGGGATCTCGGCCTGCTGCATCAGGTTCAGGCTCTCGATCCGGAAACCGCGATTGGCGAGCTGGCTCGCGAACTGGCTCAGATCGTGGTTGGCCTCGCGGTACGGATGGCGCTCGCCGTGGCCTTCGATGAACACGAGCCAGCGCTCGCCCTGGCGCAGCAGGCGCTGGATCGCGCTGCTGACGGTTGCCTCGCTGACCCGCGTCACCTTTTCCACGCGCCCCTGGTAGCGCAGCAGCACCTCGCCGTCGTAGCGAACGTCGTGCTCGCGCAACATTTCCGGAACCAGGTCGGGATTCAGGCTGCGGTATTCGATCTTCGGCTGGAGTCGCGCGTAGCGCTCGAACAGGGCCTCCAGCAGGGGTTTGCTCTCGTTGATCGGCGACACGAACAGGACGATTTCGAGCGGGTGCTCGATCGCGGCGACCAGGCGCTCCGTTTCCTGCGACAGGCTGTTGCGCTGGTTCGCACTCAGGTCGAACACCAGCGAGTAGCGCTCGCTCATCCAGGCGAGTACGCCGAGCAGCGCGACGAACAGCACGACGAACACGCCGGACTGGATCCGGTACTGCCAGCGGCTGCGGCGATCGACCTTCACAGCAGGCGATCGCGATCGAGCTGGCGGATTGTCAGGCCGACGAAGGCCACGATCAGCAACAGGTAGTAGGCGACGTCGCCGGTATCGAACGCGCCCTCGAGCATCGCCTGGTGGTGTTGCAGCAGCGACAGGTAGGCGACGACCGACTGGCCGTTGTCGAGCGTCGCGCCGATCCAGTCGAAGATCCACAGCATCAGCAACGCGCCGAAGGTCGATACCGCGGCGATCGTCTGGTTTTCGGTCAGGCTCGACAGGTAGAGGCCGATCGCGGCGAAGGCCGCGAGCAGCAGCAGCAAGCCGAGGCCGATCGACAGCAGCTTGCCGGTATCCGGATTCGTACCGAGATAGAGCGACAGCGGCATCAGCATCAGCATGCCGACGAGGATCGCGACGAAGCCCAGCAGGCCCAGGTACTTGCCGAGCACGATCTCGCTCATCGACAGCGGCGCCGACACCAGCAGGCTGAGCGTCCGGTTGCGCTTTTCCTCGGCCAGGGTTCGCATCGTGATCAGCGGCATGATCATCAGCAGGACGACCGCCGCGACCTGCATCAGCGGTGTCACGACAATGTCGGTCACGCCGGGGGTGTTTTCGAGCTGCAGCAGTTGCGGCTGTAACAGGAAGTAATTGTCGAGGTTGGCGAGAAACATGTAGCCGAGGATGACCTGGACGACGGCCAGTATGACCCACGCCAGCGGCGACAGGAACAGCGCGCCGAACTCTCGCCTGGCGATGATCCAGATCATGCCTCGGCCACCGCCTCGTCGCGGGTCAGCTCGATGAACAGGTCCTCGAGCGACTGCTGCTCCGGCACGAGCTCATAGAGTCCCCAGTCGGCCCGCACCGCGGCCTCGGTCAGAAACTCGGGATTCGAGTCCGGCGCGAGGTAGACCCGGAAGCGACCGGCTTCGAGCGCCTCGACCTGGTCGACGCCGGGCAACTCGGCCAGCGCCGCGGTCGCCGGCGGTCGCCGCAGCGCGATGCGGGCGATCACTTCGCAGCCATGCTGCAGCGTATCGATCGGCGCGTTGAAAATCAGTTTGCCGTCGCGAATGATCTGTACCCGGTCGCAGATGGCCTGGACCTCGGACAGGATATGGGTCGACAGGATTACGCTCCGCTCGCTGCCGAGGTTTCCGATCAGCTCGCGGATCTCGCGAATCTGGATAGGATCGAGGCCGACCGTCGGCTCGTCGAGAATGACGACCGGCGGGTCGTGAATGATCGCCTGGGCGATGCCGACGCGCTGCTGAAACCCCTTCGACAGGTTGCCGATCAGCCGCGCGCCGACCTCCTCGAGACCGCATTGTCGCTTGACGCGCTCGCGCGCCGTGGCGATCTCGGCGCGCGCGATCCGGTGCAGGCGCGCGCAGTAGGTCAGAAACTCGTCGACGCTGGCGTCGCGATACACCGGCGGGTGCTCGGGCAGGTAGCCGAGCCGGGATTTGGCGGCGCGCGGCGCGTCGAGGATATCGTAGCCGGCGATGCTGACTTCACCCTCGGTCGGCGCGAGGTTGCCGCTGATGATTTGCATGGTCGTCGACTTGCCGGCTCCGTTGGGGCCGAGAAAACCCAGCACCTCGCCGGCTTCGAGAGTAAAGCTCAAGTGACTGATCGCGCGGTGGTTCTGGTAATAGCGGGTCAGGTTTTCGACCCGCACGAGAGCTGCTGTCATGGATTGACCGACCTTGGACTGGCGCTAATCATACCTGACTGGAAGCGAGATGAAAGGCCCGTCGAACGCCCCCGGGCGGGCACAAAAAAACCGGCGGTGGCCGGTTTTTCAGCGGGCTGGCGCAGGCTTCGCCTACTTGATTTTGGCTTCCTTGTACTCGACGTGCTTGCGCACGACCGGGTCGTACTTTTTGAACTTCAGCTTATCGGGCGTATTTTTCTTGTTTTTCGAGGTGGTGTAATAGTGGCCGGTACCCGCCGTCGAAACCAGTTTTATCAGATCGCGCATGATTGACCTCCTAGCATTTGATGCCGCGCTCGCGCAGGTCGGCGACGACGGCGTCGATACCGTTCTTGTCGATGATGCGCATGCCCTTGGCTGAGACGCGCAGCTTGACCCAGCGATTCTCGGACTCGACCCAGAAGCGGTGCGTGTGCAGGTTCGGCAGAAAGCGCCGGCGCGTCTTGTTGTGCGCGTGCGAGACGTTGTTTCCGGTGACGGGTTTCTTGCCCGTTACCTGGCAGACCCGGGACATGCAGACTCCGTTGGCTGGCAGATTGATCAGAGGGCGCGAACTCTACCAGAAGCCCTGTCGCGATTCAACCCGTCCCGCAGCTAAAATCCTTCCAGTTTTCAGCCATTTGGCGATTTCATTTGTGCCGTCCAGCGGCTAAGATTGCCGCCTGCAATCAGTAACCGGGAATCCGCGCGATGGATATCGTTTTCATTCACGACCTGCAAATCGAAACCGTCATCGGCATCTACGACTGGGAGCGCAAGATTCGCCAGACCGTCAGCCTCGATCTCGAGATGGCGAGCGACGTAGCGAAAGCCGCGGCCAACGACGATATCGACGACGCGCTCTCCTACAAGAGCGTCGCCAAGCGGCTGATCGAATTCGTCGAGCGTAGCGAATACGAGCTCGTCGAAACGCTTGCCGAGCAGGTTTGCCGCATCGTTCGCGACGAATTCGGCGTCCCGTGGGTCAGGCTGACGCTGCACAAGCCCGGCGCGGTGCGCGGCTCGAAATCGGTCGGCGTCGTTATCGAGCGCGGCGAAAAGCCGGCCTGACGATGCGCGTCTTCGTCGGACTCGGCAGCAACCTGGAGCGCGAGCGGATGATCGCCGCGGCCGTCGCCGCGCTGCGCGCCGAGTTCGGCGGGGTCGAGCTGTCGCCGTTCTACGATTGCGACTCCGTCGGCTTCGACGGCAGCAATTTTTTGAACGGCGTCGCGGCGTTTGCCAGCGAGCGCGAGGCCGAAGACCTGGTCGCGATCTTCCACCGGATCGAGGATCGGCTCGGTCGCGATCGCAGCCTCCCGAAGTTCGCCAGCCGGCCGATCGACCTCGATCTGCTGCTCTGGGGCGACGCGATCGTCGAGCGCCCGGGGCTGCGCGTGCCGCGGCCGGAGATTCTCGAGTTCGCGTTCGTGCTCAGGCCGCTGGCCGATCTGGCGCCCGATCTCGTCCATCCCGAGACCGGCGAAACCCTGGCCGCACTGTGGCAACGCATGGCCCCGACCGCCCCCCGCCTGACCCCGTATCCCCTCGAACTGGACTAGCAGTTGCCATGCGGGAGAAGGCAGTTGCGCCCGATAAGCGGAGTCAGGTGAGATTGGATATACCCGAACCTGTCACTGTGATCATGACGCCGCGTCATTGCGAGGAGCGCACGGTCCCGAAAATATGCAGGTCATTGCGAGGAGGCGCAGCCGACGAAGCAACCTCTCGGATCTTGCCCGAACTCCGGAGATTGCTTCGACCCACAGGACCTAACAGCTGCTTCGCAGCTCGCAATGTCGGGAGCCCGGGGTAAGTTAAGTCCTGTTCGAATCAGGAGAGGATTTTTTCGAGGACGGCGATCAGCGCGTCGCAGTCGGCGTCGCTGCCGATCGAGATCCGCAGGTAATCGTCGATCCGCGGCTGATCGAAATGGCGCACGAGGATTCCGGCGGATCGCAGCCCGGTGTAGATCTCGCCGGCGGCCGCGCTGGCGTGGCGCGCGAACAGGAAGTTGGCGTGCGACGGGCAGACCTCGAAGCCGAGCCGCGCGAGTTCGCCGGCGAGACGTTCGCGGCTTGCGACGATGCGCTCGCGGCAGGCCCGAAAATAGGCCTCGTCGCCGATTGCGGCGACCCCGGCGGCGCAGGCGATGCGGTCGATCGGATAGGAATTGAACGAATTCTTGACCCGCTGCAGGCCCTCGATCAGCTGCGCCTGGCCGAGCGCGTAGCCGAGGCGCAGGCCGGCGAGGCTGCGCGATTTCGAAAACGTGCGCACCACCAGCAGGTTGTCGAATTCGCCGATCAGGCCAACCGCCGAGTCGGCGCCGAAATCGACGTAGGCTTCGTCGACGATCACGGCGACGTCGCGCTGCGCGGCTAGCAGGCGGCGTAGTGCGTCGAGACCGAGGGCGATGCCGGTCGGAGCGTTCGGATTCGGCAACACGACCCCGCCGCAGGGTTCGCAGAAGGCGTCGACGTCGACCCGCAGCCTGGAGTCGAGCGCGATCGCCTCGAAAGCGATCCGGTAGAGTGCGCAGTAAACCGGGTAAAAACTGTAGCTGATGTCCGGGAAGCGGATCGGCGCCGGTTTCTGCAACAGCCCGAGAAAAGCGTGCGCGAGGACTTCGTCCGAGCCGTTACCGACGAACACCTCGTCGCGATCGACGCCGTGATAGTCGGCGAGCGCGGCGACGAGCTCGCGGCTCTCCGGGTCCGGGTAACGCCGCAACTCGTCGGCGGCGAAGCCATGGACGATTTCGGCGACCGCGGGCGACGGCGGGTAGGGGCTCTCGTTGGTGTTGAGCTTGATGAAGCTCGTATCCTGCGGCTGTTCGCCCGGGACGTAGGGTTCGAGCCCGGCGACCAGTTCACTCCAGTATCGACTCATTTGCGTTCCTCAGCGCAGCAGGCGGCCGCCATCGACGTTGACGATCTCGCCGGTGACGTAATCGTTGGTCGCGAGGAACAGCGCGGTTTGCGCGATGTTGGCGGGCTTGCCGATGCGTTTCAGCGGGACCTGGCGGAGCAGCGCCTCGCGCGTGTCGTCGCCATAATCGTCGTCACCCTCGGGCCACAGGATCGCGCCGGGAGCGATGCCGTTGACCCGCACCTCCGGCGCGAGCTCGAGCGCGAGCGCCTTGACCAGCATCCGGTTGGCCGCCTTGGCGCTGGCGTAGACGCTGTGCCGGTTCAGCGGCCGCTCGGCATAGATGTCGAGCAGGTTGACGATCGACCCGCCAGCCCGTTTCAGGTCGGGGTAGCAAGCCTGCGCGAGGAACAGCGGCGCGCGGTAGTTGCTCGCGACCAGGTCGTTCCATGCTGCGGCGTCGATTTTGCCGAACGGGGTCGGGTAGAACGCCGAGGCGTTGTTGACGAGGATGTCGAGGCCGTCGAACGCGGCGCTGGCTTCGCGCGCGAGCCGGTCGTACGCGGCGTCGTCGGCGAGGTCGGCGGCGAGCGCCACGGCGCTGGCGTCGCGCTGCCGGTTGAGCTCGGCAACCAGCGCTTCGGCGGCGTCAGCCGAGCGCCGGTAGTGGATAATGAGATTTGCCCCGTTTTGATGTAGAGTGCGGGCGATCTCCGCGCCGAGGCGATTCGCCGCGCCGGTAACCAGCGCGGCTTTTGCGGTCAATAACATCAGCCAGATCGAAGCGAGCAAAATGTCATCATATCATCCTCGAGAGCGGACGCCAGTTCGCGCCATGGCCGATGAATCCGGCGCGCGGGGATGATCCGGGCGGCGCCGCGCTGCCGCCGCCGGAGCCCGCCGCGATCGAGCACAGCGAGCGCCTCCGGCGGCGCATAGGGGAGGCCATCGATGCCGCCGGCGGCGTCATCCGTTTCGATCGCTATCTGCAAATGGCGCTTTATGAACCCGGTCTCGGCTACTATTCGGCCGGGCTCGCCAAGCTCGGCGCGGCCGGCGATTTCGTCACCGCGCCGGAAATCTCGCCACTGTTCGGCGACTGTCTGGCGCGCCAGCTCGACGACCTGATCGCGCAGGGTTGCGCGCCGCAAGTGCTCGAGTTCGGCGCCGGCAGCGGGGCCTTGTGCGCGCAGCTGCTGGCCGCGTTGCCGATGCTCGAGCGCTACCTGATTCTCGAAGTCAGCGCCGACCTGCGCGCGCGCCAGCAGGCGCAGCTGCGCGCGACGCTCGACGCCGACGCCTTCGCCCGGGTCGAATGGCTCGATCGTCTGCCGGACGGTTTCGACGGCCTGGTCGTCGCCAACGAGGTGCTCGACGCGATGCCGGTGCGGCTCGCCGAAAAACAGGACGCCTGGCTCGAACTCGGCGTGGCCTGCCGCGACGGTGAGCTCGGCTGGCAGGCGGTCGCGCCGGACGCGCCGCTGGATGCGGCGATCGGGTCGGTCGAGCGCGCCGCGGGTGAACTGCCCGCGCCCTACCGCACCGAGTTCAACCTGAACCTGGCGCCGTGGCTGCGCGCGCTCGCCGACGCGTGCCGGCGCGCGGTCGTGCTGATCGTCGACTACGGCTACGAGCGCGCCGAGTATTACGATCCGGCGCGTCACCGCGGCACGCTCGTCTGCCACTACCGGCATCGCGTGCACGACGACCCCTTGTGGTATCCGGGACTGCAGGACATTTCCGCATTCGTCGATTTCGACGCCGTCGCCGACGCCGCCGAGGACTGCGGATTCACGCCGATCGGCCTCGTCACGCAGGCGCGTTTTCTGCTCGCCAACGGCTTGCTCGAAGCCGCCGCGCGTCGCCACGCCGGGGCCGCGGCGACGCGCGCCCGGGTCGAACTGGCGCAGCAGGTCAAGACGCTGACGCTGCCGCAGGAGATGGGCGAGAAATTCAAGGTGCTGGGGCTCGCGCTTGGCGTCGATGTCGGTGTGCCGGCGCTCGCGCGGGTCGGCCGCGATGGATAACCTGCACATCCTGGTACTGGCCTTCGTGCAGGGTCTGACCGAGTTTCTGCCGATCTCGAGCTCGGCCCACCTGATCCTGGTGCCGAGTTTTCTCGGTTGGCCCGATCAGGGCCTGGTGTTCGACGTCGCCGCTCACGTCGGCTCGCTGGTCGCGGTCGTGTTCTACTTTCGCCGCGAGGTCGCGACCATGCTCGTCGCCTGGTTGCGCAGCCTCGGCGGCGGCGGCGCGAGCCGCGACAGCCGCCTCGCCTGGTGGGTCATCGTCGGCACGCTGCCGGTGATAGTCGTCGGCTACGTGGTCGATGGCCCGATCGAAGATTCGCTGCGCGCGCCCTGGATAATCGCCAGCGCGTCGATCGGTTTCGGTTTGCTGCTATGGTTTGCGGACGCGACCGGCGCGCGCGCTCGCGACGAGCACTCGCTGCGCCTGCGCGACGTCGTCATCATCGGCTGTTTCCAGGTGCTGGCATTGATTCCGGGCACTTCGCGCGCCGGCATCACGATTGCGAGCGGCCTGCTGCTCGGGATGACGCGGCAGGCGTCGGCGCGCTTCTCGTTCCTGCTGGCGATGCCGGTGATCTTCGCCAGCGGCGTACTGCAAACCGAGCGAATGCTGACCGAGGTCAGCCCGATCGGCTGGGTCGATCTGGCGCTCGGCGCGGCTTTGTCGGCGCTCGCCGCGGGTCTGTGCATCCATTACTTTCTGCGCCTCGTCGAGCGTCTCGGCATGCTGCCGTTCGTCGTCTATCGCGTGCTGCTCGGTGTCCTGATCTTCGTGCTTGTCGCGTGAAGGCGCAACCCGCGCCGGTCGCCGCGACGCAGCCTCGTTTGCGGCTGGCCGCTTTCTGGTATGCCGTCGGCGCGGGCCTGCTGCTCGCGGTCGCGGCGTTGTCGCTGATGCCGCTGCCCGACGTCGGCGTCGGCGACAAGCTGTCGCACGTCGCGACCTATTTCGTGCTGGCGGGATATTTCAGCGTGCTCGCGCGGCGTCGGCGGTCGCTGCTGTCGGTGGCCCTCGGCATGATGGCCTACGGCGCGCTGATCGAGATCGCGCAGGGCCTCACCGGCTACCGACATGCCGAATGGGGCGACCTGCTGGCCAACGCCGCCGGCACCTTCGCCGGCCTGCTGCTGCATTTCACGCCGCTCGCGCGCGTGCTCGAGTGGATCGACTCAGGACTGGCCCGGATCGTCTCGCAGTAGCGCCTTTTCGCGCTTGATCAGCGCGAGCCGCTCGCGGCGAATCGCGTCGCCGAGCGCCTTGCCTTCGAGCCCGCGATCGCGCAGCGATGCGTGGTCGGCTTCGCGCAGGCGCGCGGCGAGGCGGGCGAAGTAATCGGCCTGCGGGTAGTCGCGATTCTCGAAGCCGGTGCGCCCGCGCACGTCGGCGAGGCAGGCGTCGAGCATTTTCCGGAAGCGCTCGGGCTTGCGCAGGCAGTCGGCGCGCAACAGCACCTCGAGCAACGTTTGCGGGCGCAGCTCGAAGGCGCGGTGCACGAGGGTGTGAAACTCGGTCGTGATCAGCGCGAGTTCGCGGTGCGCGCGCGGCACCCGCCAGCGCCGGCAGAATGCGGCGACGAGGTCCTTGCCACGCGCTTCGTGGCCGCGATGGCCCGGCAGGATGTCGGCCGGCGTCGTCGCCTTGCCGAGATCGTGCATCAACACCGCGAAGCGGGTCTCGTTGTCGAAGCCGAGCAGCGCGCTCTGCTTGAGCGCCATCATCAGGTGTACGCCGGTGTCGACTTCGGGGTGGTATCTGGCGGTTTGCGGCACGCCGTAGAGCGCGTCGATTTCCGGAAACAGGCGCACGAGCACACCGCAGTCGCGCAGAGTCGTGAAAAACACGTCGGGGTCGGGTTCGTCGAGCGCGCGCGACAGTTCCTGCCAGACGCGTTCCGGCACCAGCGCCTCGAGTTCGCCCGATTCACCGATTTGCCGGATCAGTTCGCGGGTTTCGTCGGCCACGCGAAACCCGAACCGGTGCAGCCGCGCGGCAAAACGGGCGACGCGCAGGACCCGCACCGGGTCCTCGACGAAGGCCGGCGAGACGTGGCGCAGCAGGCGCGCGTCGAGGTCGCGCCGGCCGCCGTAGGGATCGATGATTTCGCCGTCCTCGGTCTCGGCCATCGCGTTGATCGTCAGGTCGCGGCGCTGCAGGTCCTGCTCGATCGTGGTCGCCGGATCGAAGCTGACCTCGAATCCGCGGTAGCCCGGGCCGGTCTTGCGTTCGCTGCGTGCGAGCGCGTACTCCTGCTTGCTCTCGGGGTGCAGAAAGACCGGGAAATCCTTGCCGATCGACTTGAAGCCGGCGGCCGCCATCTCGTCGACGGTGGCGCCGGTGACGACCCAGTCGATGTCCTGTACGGTAAGGCCGAGCAGGCGGTCGCGAACGCAACCGCCGACGCGGTATGCCTTCATGCAGAATCCTCGGGCGGCAGGTTCTTGCGCAGGCGGTCGTAGTGCGACTTGTTGCCGTGCATCACGGCGAGACCGCGAATGTGCTGGCGCAGGCTGGTCGGGCACAGGCGGCTGCCGTCGGGGCAGACGTTGTCGGTTTGCAGCGAGCGGTAATTGTCGAGCGTGAACAGCTTGCCCGGCAGGTTTTGCAAAACCAGCGCCTGCAACTTCGACAGGCCCTTGCCCAGCGGCACGACGCGCACCGGCAGATCGAGCGTTTCGATGATCAACTCGATGATCTGCCGCAGCGTGAAGACTTCGGGCCCGCAGACCGGGAAGCGTTTCGAGTAGCTGTCGCGATCGTCGATTACCTCGACGATGCGCGCGACCAGGTCGCCGACGTATACCGGCGCGAGCTTGCTGTCGGCGCAGGCGAGCGGAAACAGGCCGACGTAAATGCGCAGAATGCCGGCGAAACGGTTGACGAAACTGTCTTCCTTGCCGAACACGACCGACGGCTGGAAGCTGGTCACGTGCAGGCCGCGCTGGCCGAGCGTATGCAGCAGGTTCTCGCCTTCGCCCTTGGTGCGCAGATACAGGCTGGAACCGGTTGCCTGGTCGGCGCCGAGCGCGCTCAGGTGCAGCAGCCGGTCGATGCCGGTCGCGTTGCAGGCTTCGACCAGGAGCTTTACGAAATCGACATGGAAACGGCGGAAATCGCCCTTGCGGCGTTCGTGCAGTATCCCGATCAGGTTGATCACGACGTGCTGGCCGGCGCACAGTCGCTGCAGGTTCTCGGGGTCGATCACGTTCGCTTCGAGCAGGCGGATGTTCGGATGCACCAGCAGCGCGCGGTTGCGGTGCGGGCGGCGGCTCGGTACGGTTACTCGCCAGCCGCGGTTGGCGAGCCCGTAGGCGAGGCGCCTGCCGATAAACCCGCTGCCGCCGACCAGCAGGATGTTTCGAGGTTCTTTCACACCGCTTTCTGTTTACCTTGCGAGTGTCGCGGCGGACCCTTGCGGCGACGCGGCCGCGACGATTTTTTACCGTCCCTCGGTCGAATCCGATTGCCTTTCATCTTGATCGGACGTTTCGGCTTCACCAGCAAGTCCTCGGTGATCGGCGCGGTCGGGATCGACTGTCCGGTGTACTCCTCGATATCGATCAGGTTCATCGCGTAGTTTTCGCAGGCGAAGCTGACCGCGGCGCCCGATTTGCCGGCGCGCGCGGTGCGGCCGATCCGGTGCACGTAATCCTCGCCGAGCTCGGGTAAATCATAGTTGAAAACGTGGCTGACGTCGGGGATGTGCAGACCGCGTGACGCGACGTCGGTCGCCACCAGGATCGAGTACTCGCCGTCGTGGAATTTTTTCAGCAAGGATTCGCGCTTGTTCTGGTGGATGTCGCCGGAGATGATCGCCGCGGCGAGGTCGTTGCCCTGCAGGTATTCCCAGATGCGGATGGTCGCGTACTTGGTGTTGGCGAAGATTATGGCGCGCGACGGTTCGAGGCTTTTGATCAGGCCGAGCAGCAACGGGATCTTTTCGTGGTTGGCCGGGTGGTAAACGGTTTGTTCGATGCGGTCGACCGCCGGGGTGTCGGCATCTATCGTGATCAGCTCGGCCTCGTTCATGTGCTCGTAGGCGAGTTCCATGACCTTTTGCGCCATCGTCGCCGACCACAGCATGTTGATGCGCTCCACAGGCGGCGGCAGGCGGCGCAGCATGTAGCGCACGTCGGCGATGAATCCCATGTCGAACATGCGGTCGGCCTCGTCGAGCACCATCGCCTCGATCGCCGTGAAATTGAACAGCTTTTGCTTGAAGAAATCGATCAGTCGGCCCGGCGTGCCGATCAGGATATCGACCGGTTCGTCGAACTGCCGCTTCTGCTGCTCGTAGGCCTTGCCGCCGTAGCAAATCGCGAGCTTGAGCGGCAGGTCGGCCAGCAGGCGGTCGGCGTCCTTGTGGATCTGGATCGCGAGTTCGCGCGTCGGCGCGAGGATCAGCGTGCGCGGCCGGCCCCGCTCGGTTTCGCGTTCGGACTGCAGCAGGCGCTGGGCGCAGGCCAGCAGGAACGCGAGCGTCTTGCCGGTGCCGGTCTGCGCCTGGCCGGCGACGTCGTGGCCGGCCAGCAGGCGCGGCAGCGCCTGGGCCTGGATCGGGGTGCAGTATTCGAAGTCGAGCCGATCGAGCGCGGCCTTGAGGCGAGGATCGAGGGGTAAGGAGCCGAAGGGCTGCTCGGTCAGATGTTGTTGAGCCATAGGCGGGTGGAATTTGTCTGCAGGTGTGCGTAATCGGACTATGGTAGCAAATTGCTTGCAAACCTGCGCAGGCATTTGATTTATCATTGAAACGTCCCCATCTGGGGTTGGATAAAGGCCGAATCCTTACCCGTTTGTGCAAAAATTCGCATTATTGACAGTTAATAATGATGCGTCTAAATTGTCGGTCTGTTTGACTGAGCCTAAGTAGCCGGAGAACTCCGTGAGCGAAAAAATTGTGTACTTGTCCGACGATACCTTCGAAGCCGACGTGCTGCAGTCGGAGCGTCCCGTGCTGGTCGACTACTGGGCCGAGTGGTGCGGTCCGTGCAAGATGATCGCGCCGATTCTCGAGGAGATCGCGGAAGAGTACGATGGTCGGCTTACGGTGGCCAAGCTCAACATCGACGACAACGCCGACACGCCGCCGAAGTACGGGATCCGCGGGATCCCGACGCTGATGCTGTTCAAGGACGGTGCAGTCGAGGCCACCAAGGTCGGCGCGCTCTCCAAATCACAATTGACCGCATTTCTCGACAGCAATATCTAGGCCCGAATCGATTAGGCAAAAAGGGTCGTCGGCGAGGTAGACGACCCCGGATTCGTGTGCTAACCTCGATGTAATCGTTGCCGGATTCCCCTCGGCAATCTCCTGTTAAAACGAAAATTCCAGACCGTACCCGCAGACTGTCCGACGTCTTGTTCACCCAACCCTGCATTAGGGCTCCCCGATAATGAATCTGAATGATCTGAAGCAAAACACCGTTCCCGAATTGATCGACACCTTGAAGGATATGGGGGGCGACCACTCGGCGCGAATGCGCCGCCAGGACATCATCTTCAGCATCTTGAAGGCGCAGGCCAAGAAGGGCGAAGACATCTTCAGCGAGGGCGTGCTGGAAATCCTGCAGGACGGCTTCGGTTTCCTGCGCTCGGCCGACAGCTCTTACCTCGCCGGGCCCGACGATATCTACGTGTCGCCGAGCCAGATCCGGCGCTTCAACCTGCGCACCGGGGATACGATCAGCGGCAAGATCCGCCCGCCGAAGGACAACGAGCGTTATTTCGCGCTGCTCAAGGTCGACGAAATCAACTTCGACCTGCCGGAGAACGTCAAGCACAAGGTCCTGTTCGAAAACCTGACGCCGCTGCACCCCAATGAACGGCTCGAACTCGAACGCGGCAACGGCAGCACCGAGGACATCACCGCGCGTATCATCGACCTGGTGTCGCCGATCGGCAAGGGCCAGCGCGGCCTGGTCGTGTCGCCGCCGAAGGCCGGTAAGACCCTGATGCTGCAAAACATCGCGCAGAGTATCGCCAGCAACCACCCCGAGTGCTACCTGATCGTGCTGCTGATCGACGAGCGGCCGGAAGAGGTCACCGAGATGGAGCGCATGGTCAAGGGCGAGGTCGTCGCGTCGACCTTCGACGAGCCGGCCAGCCGCCACGTGCAGGTCGCCGAGATGGTCATCGAGAAGGCCAAGCGCCTGGTCGAGCACAAGCGCGACGTCGTCATCCTGCTCGACTCGATCACGCGCCTCGCGCGCGCCTACAACACGACGATCCCGTCGTCGGGCAAGGTTCTGACCGGCGGCGTCGATGCGCACGCGCTGCACCGGCCGAAGCGTTTCTTCGGCGCCGCGCGCAACATCGAGGAGGGCGGCAGCCTGACGATTCTCGCGACCGCGCTGGTCGAGACCGGTTCGAAGATGGACGAGGTCATCTACGAGGAATTCAAGGGCACCGGCAACATGGAAATCCACCTCGATCGCCGCATCGCCGAGAAGCGCGTGTTCCCGGCGATCAACATCAACCGCTCCGGCACCCGCCGCGAGGAGCTCCTGCTCGACCAGGAAGAGCTGCAAAAGGTCTGGATCCTGCGCAAGTTCCTGCATTCGATGGACGAGATCGAAGCGATGGAGTTCGTCCTCGGCCGCATGCAGTCGAGCAAGACCAACCTCGAATTCTTCGACCAGATGAAGAAGTAGGCGGGGCCGTCGTCCCGCCGTCGCCGGCAACGTCGACTACAGAATTATCCCGCCGCGCCGGCATTCGGTTAATTCCGAATCCCTCGCTTCCGTATCGCGCATAAAAAACCGGCACCCTCGCTCCCGGGGATGCCGGAACCCTGAAACAAACTGCGACTAGTTCGAGCTCGCTACCGTCAGCGGCGCGATTTCGAAGCCGGCGTGCGGGTTGGCCTGCGTCTTCGCGACGCGCAAGACCTTGAACTCGATGCCTTCGTGAGGGTTGCCGCGGTAGCGTTCGACATAACGCGTGGTCGTCGTAGTCGCGTCGAGGTGCGGATTGCCCTGGAAGCGCGCGACCTGGGCCGTGGCTTCAGTCGGATCCAGGTGCGGATTGCCTTGCGCCAATGCCTGGCCGGTGGTCAGGGTGACGACTGCTGCGATTGTGATCAGGTTTGCGATTTTCATGGTTTGCTCCTCTTTGCCTGTTCGGGTGCGTTTCGTAGCGCTTCGATGTCGATCGAATTTCCGGCTGCGATGACGCGGTCCATTCGAGCAGATAGCGTCGGAAAAATGATCGCCGCGCGGCGATGCTCTCGCGACTTTTTTACGACGAAAATATCGAGAGCAAAAAAAACTATAAATATCAGCGATTTACTGCTGAGGTTGCCGGCGCCGCGATTTTCTTGGGGGGCGCAGTGGGTATATACTGGCGCCAGCGACGGGAAACCCGAACATCATGGAGCAGCGTTTACCTGCGATCGAGGATTTGACCGACACCACCTGGGTGATTGCGGGCTGGTCGGTTCACCCCGCAACGCTGCGGATCGACAACGGTGACCGGAACGTCAAACTCGAGCCCAAGGTCATGGCGGTGCTCGAGTATCTTCTGCAACACCCGGGCCAGGTCGTCAGCCGGCAAGACCTCGAGGCAGCCGTCTGGACCGGCACCGTGGTCGGTTACGACGCGATCAGCAACGCGATCATCAAGCTGCGCAAGGCCTTCGGCGACGATGCGCAGAACCCGCAGGTAATCGAAACCATTCCCAAGGCCGGCTATCGCCTGATCGCGCCGGTGGATCGCCCGACCAGGGACGATCCGGAAACTCCGCGCGAGGAACCGGGGCCGGCGGCCGGCGACATGGTCGGGGGCCAGCCCGCGGCGACCGAAGCGCAACCTTCCACATCCCGAAACCGGCTTGCCGCGGCGATACTACTGCCGGCGGCTTTACTGGGGCTGGTCGCACTGGTCTGGTTCGAGCCCTGGGCGCCCGAAGTCGAGGCCGCCGTACCGGAGCGCATGGCTTATACGCTGCCGGACAAGCCGTCGATCGCGGTGCTGCCATTCGTCAATATCAGCGCCGATCCCGCGCAGGAATACTTCGTCGACGGCATGACCGAGGATCTGATCACCGACCTGTCGAAGCTATCGGGGCTGTTCGTCGTCGCGCGCAACTCGGTCTTCACCTACAAGGGCAGGGCGGTCAAGATCGGCCGCGTCGCCGAGGAACTCGGCGTGCGCTACGTGCTAGAGGGTAGCGTGCGCCGCGTCGGTGACGACGTGCGCATCAACGCGCAGCTCATCGACGCGTTGAGCGGCGGCCACGTCTGGGCCGAGCGTTACGATGGTGAATTGGGAGACATTTTTACGCTGCAAGATCAGATTACTCGCAACATAGTGAGCGAACTTGCCTCGAGTCTCGATATCGACGAGGGTTTGGCTGCGCTTGCTCCGCCGTTGGTCAATGCCGAGGCCTACGATCTTTATCTGAAAGGCTGGGGATACTATCGCGCCGGCAGTCCCGAGGATTACGGCAAGGCGGTGGATCTCTATCAACGCGCCCTGGATATCGACCCGGACTTCGCGCGCGCCCGCGCGGCGCTGGCCGCGGTTCTGGTGGATATGCATCAGAAACGCTGGTGGCAGGAGAGCCTGGGTATTATCGAATACGATTCCTTCGAGCGCGCTCGACAGGCACTGAAACGGTCGCGAGAGTTGCCGACGGCGTTGACTCACCAGGCCGCCTCCGAATGGTACGCCTTCTATGACGGTAGCTCGAAGCGAGCGCTCGAAGAAGCCGAGCAGGCGATCGAAAACAATCCGAACGATCCGGCGGGGCACCTGGCAATGGCTTATGCGCTGCTCAAGGACGGTCGGGCAGTCGAGGCCGAAAGGCCGATGCGCACGGCGATGCGGCTCGATCCGCACTATCCGCCGAAATTTCTTTATCGCCTCGGGCAGATCCAGTTTCATCTCAAACGATATGACTCGGCGGTCGAGTCGCTGGAACAAGCGATCGCGCGCAACCCGAACGACGACTGGATGCTGCTGTACCTGGCGGCCAGCTACGGCAAACTGGAGCAGAAGGAGAAGGGTCTCGAAGCGCTCGCGCGCGCCAACGAACTACGCGCGAAACAGGGCTGGGGGCCGGTTACCCAACTCGCAATATCTCATCAGTATTTCGGCTGGCGAGGCGATCTCCGTGAATTGAAGGATGGCTTGCGAGCGATCGACACGCCGTCCGGCGGCGAGTGGTACCGCCTGATTTCGCAACAAACAGACTTCGAACCACCACGCGTCGACGGGGCGACGACCATCGACATGCGCGAAGCCCGGGCCATGCAGGAACGCGGCGTTTTGTTTATCGACACCAGCTTAAAATGGATCCAGGAGCGGATTCCGGGTTCCGTTTTTCTCGAACTCTGGAAAGGAGAAGGATACCGGTTCAATGAAAACGCATTGCGCCAGTACGCCGACTTCGATGACGAAATCGTAATTTATAGTTCGAGTGGGCAAGACCGGCGTGTTGGCAGAGAAGCAGCGATGGGAGCGGCCATTGCAATAGCGGGGGGATTCAAAAATATTTTCTACTTTCCGGGAGGGCTGGATGCCTGGAAAGAGGCCGGTTACCCGGTTGAGCGCCCCGAATAATCGAATGAGTTTCACGCGGTTGTTGCAGTGACCCGGGTTCGATCCTTCGCGCCGGTGATCGGTATCGAACCGTGCATCGTCATTCTCGGCAGCATGCCCGGCGTCGCGTCGCTCGAAGCGGTGCAGTACTATGCGCATCCGCGCAACGCGTTCTGGCCGATCATGGGCGAGCTGTTCGGCATCGACCCGGCTGCCGACTACGATTCCCGCATCCGCCAGATGCAGGCCCTGCCGCTGATCCTGTGGGACTCGCTGCAAGCTTGCCACCGGCCCGGCAGTCTCGATTCAAACATAGACCACGCCAGCGCCGTGGCTAACGACTTCCCGTGGCTATTGCGCGAATTCCCGGACATCCGCGCCATCTGCTGTAACGGCGCAACTTCGGAGAAATACTTTCGCAAGTTGACGCTGCCGCTATTGCCGCAACCGCCCCGTTTCGAACTTGTCCGGATGCCGTCGACCAGCCCCGCCAACGCCGGCATGAACTTCGAACAAAAACTCGCCGCCTGGCGCCGCCTCCTCGACTACATTAATTAGGGGGACAGTTTACCTGATTACCGTAATTTCGCCCCGTTTTGGTGCATAGTTAGGGTAATCAGGTAAACTGTCCCCCTAATTCAGGTGCGCAGGAGTTGGCGGCGGATGTGCGCCATCGGCGCGGCGTCGTCGTAGATCACGCGATTGCCGTCGTAGGTCACACCGAGCTGGCGCCAGAGCGCGTCGAGGTCGACCGGGTACGGGTCGGCCTTCATTTTCTGATACAGCGGCACCAGCACGTCGACGCCGGTCGCGCGGTCGCCGGCTTCGAAGACTTCCATCGCGCTCGCGCTCGCGTGCATCGACAGGCCGGCGTCGAGCACGCCGCGCAGCGCGTCGCGCAGGCTCTTGTCGTTGTCGGTCAGCCGGCGGATCTCGACGTCGGCGAGCAGGCAGAAGATCGCGCCGCCCCAGTAGGTCCGGCCCCAGGTCGGCGTGCGGTCGAGCCCGCGATCGCCGCTCTGCGGCAAGCCCTGCGGCATGCGCTCGATGAAATTGCGCCAGATGAAATCCTCGCTAAGATACTCGCGCTGCGCGCGGGCGATCGATTCGACGTAGGTCGCGAGCCCCTCGAGTAGCCAGCGATGCGCGTAGGGCACATCTGCCATCGCGAGGTGCACCATTTCGTGCACCAGAATCCAGTCGCGGCGCAGCATTTCTGGCGTTACGTTCTCGCCGACAACGATGCGTAGCCTCGGTTTCGAGCCGCCGAAAGCCTGGCCGAAGCGGACCGCGCGGCCGCCGCTGACCTGCAGATCGATGTCGACCGTGCGCACCGGGAAGCGGCCGTAATACTGGATCACGGTCTCGGTGGAATAGACGACCCAGTCGAGCAGGATGTCGCGCTTCTCGCGCAGCACGCGGTCCCTGATTCGTACCTCGATGCGGCTGCCGCCGAGCTCCATGGCATAGCGGTCGTCGTCGATCGCCTCGATAGCGGGCGCGGCGGAAAGCGAACTGACGGGCAACAGGCTGCAGAGCGCGAGCAGCAGGGAAGGAAGACGCAACACAACGGTCCTTTTTTATCGAGGACTTATCGGGTCAGACTGCCGGCGGCCGCGAAGGTTCATTCGCCCGGCTCCTGCGCGACGTGCGGCGCGACGAGACCGGCGTCGTACCACGGGGCCCGGTCGCGCCAGAAGATGTTGTCGTCCGGTGCGCGCCCGGGATCGTCGGCGAGGCTGCCGGCCGGCACGATCAGGCGGCCGCTCTTGAGGCTCGTGTACGGCACCAGCGAGCCGCAATGGCGACAGAAGCACTTCGAGATCATGTCGGGCTCGTCGGGCGTGAAACGCTGGACCAGGTCTTCGCCGGCGAGCCAGCGCAGCCGGTCCGGCGCGGTGAACAGGTTGGCCGCGTGCGCCGAGCCGGTCGAACGACGACATTGGCTGCAGTGGCACAGGTGAAATCGGTCGAACGGGCCGCTGACCTCGTACTGCACGCGGCCGCACAGGCAGCCGCCGCGGAGTGGTTTGCTCATGCCGGCACCTCAGTCGGTTTGCGTCGCGATCAGCCGCGCGACGACGTCCTCGAAATGACGCTCGTGCAGGTTGGCGAAGGCGAAGCGGATGAATGACTCCTGCTCGGGCCCGAAGTAGGAGCCCGGCAGGCTGACGATTTCCTGATCCTCGATCAGGCGTTTGACGACTTGCCGGGCGGGCGCGTCGAACGGATGCTCGATATAGGCGAAATAGGCGCCGGCGCTGACCACGCGGTAGCGCAGGTCGGGGTGGGCAAAGGCCTCACGCAGCGCCACCGCGCGGCGCGTGAGTTCGTCGGCTTTTTCGAGTTTCCACGCGTCGAGGTGGCGCAGGCCGTAGAGCGCGCCGAGCTGGCCGGCGTGCGGCGCGCAAATCGCGGTGCAATCCTGCACCTTCTTCAACTGTTCGAGCAACGCCTGACTCGCGCCGACCGCGCCGGTGCGGAACCCGGTCAGGCTGAAGACCTTGGAGAAGCTGTAAAGGTGCACGAGCGTGTCGCGCCAGTCGGGATCGGCGAAAAGATTGTGAGGAATCACCTCGATGTCGATGAAATCGCGATAGGTCTCGTCGGTGATCAGCGCGATGCCGTGCTCGCGCGCCAGCGCGAAGAATTCGCCGATGCGCTCGGCGGTATAGATTGCGCCGCTCGGGTTGTTCGGCGTGACCAGCAGGATCGCGCGCGTGCGCTCGTTGATCAGGCCGCGCGCCTCGGCGGGGTCGGGCATCGCGGTCTCGGCGTCGAACGACAGATAGCGCGGCACGATCCCCCGGGTCGACAACCACATCTGGTGATTGAAATAGCACGGCAGCGGCACGATGACCTCGTCGCCGGCCGCGCACAGCGTATCGATGACCGAGCAGAAGGCCTGGTTGCAGCCGGCCGTGATCAGGATATCGTCGGCGTCGACCGTGCCCTGGTAGCGCTCGCTGATGTTGGCCGCGAGCGCTTCGCGCAGCGGCGCGATGCCGCGGATGTCGGTGTAGGTCGCGCCCTCGCCGGCCTTGATCGCGTCGCCGAGATAGTCGCGCAAATCTTGTGGCGGCAGGTGTGCCGGCACCGCCTGGCACAGGTCGAGCAGGCGATCCGAATCCGGGTTTCGAACCCAGGACCAGGCCTCGGCGATCGGCGCGGCGGCGCAATCGAGCACGTTGGGATTGAATTTCATGGCATCGGCCCGCGAGTTTTGTCCGATGGTAGAGAAAACCGGCGCTGCTGACCAGTGTTCGCCGCTATGCGATAATCCGGAGCGTTTCTCACCAAGGAATTCGACATGAAATACCTGCATACGATGGTGCGCGTGCACGATCTCGACGAATCGCTGGCCTTTTACCGAGATCTGCTCGGCCTCGTCGAGGTCGATCGCCACGAAGACCGCGACGGGGAGTACACGCTGGTCTATCTCGCCGCGCCGGAAGATCTCGACGTGGTCGAGACCGAGCGCGCGCCGATCCTCGAGCTGACCTACAACTGGGACGGCGAGGTCTACCAGGGCGGGCGCAATTTCGGCCACCTCGCGTTTGCCGTCGACGACGTCTACGAAATGTGCCAGAAAGCAATGGACGCCGGGATCACGATCAACGTACCGCCGCGCGACGGCCACATGGCGTTTTTCCGCTCGCCGGACAAGATTTCGATCGAGCTGCTGCAAAAGGGCGAGCCGCTGCCGCCGGCGGAACCCTGGAAATCGATGCCGACGACCGGCGAATGGTAGCCGTCGAGCGCTATCTCGACGGCCGCGTCGCGATCGTCACCGGCGGCCTGACCGGCATCGGCAAGGCGATCGCGCGGGCGCTGGCCGAGCGCGGCGCGACCGTCGCGGTCGGCGGCCGCCGGCGGCTCGACGCGGCGATCGCCGAACTCGAGGCCGCGAGCGACCGGATTGTTTACTACCCGCTCGACGTCGCCGACCTCGCCAGCGTCGAGGCCTTCGTCGATACCGTCGCGCAGGCCCACGGGCCGGCCGACATTCTCGTCAATTCGGCCGGCATTTCGACTCATCAATACGTTTGCGGGCACGACGTCGAAGCCTGGCTCGACGTCATCGATATCAACCTGTCAGGCCCGTTCCGGATGATCCGCGCGTGCCTGCCGCAGATGATCGAGCGCCGCTGGGGGCGCATCATCAACATCGGCTCGACCGCGGCGCGCGTCGCGGTCGCCGATCACGCCGCCTACTGCGCATCGAAGTCGGGGCTGTTGGGCCTGAACCGCGCGGTCGCGCTCGAGGGCGCGCCGCACGGCGTCAGCTCGGTCGTGATCAGCCCGACCTGGGTGCAAACCGAGATGATGGCCGAGAGCATGGAAATCCAGGCACGCAACGCCGGGCGCAGCGTCGACGACGAGATTGCCGACATCGTCGCGCAACAACCGCAGAAACGCCTGGTGCAGCCGCACGAACTCGGCGCGCTCGCGGCCTTCCTGTGTCGCGACGAGGCGCTCGGCATCACGATGGAAGACATCCAGCTCAACGCCGGCGCCCTGTGGTAACCGCGATGGCGCTGCTTGATTTCGACGCCGGTTATTTCAGCCTCCCCAGCCCGTGGCGCGGGTTCGATCGCTGGCTCAACCGCTTCCGCCATCGGCGAGCGGTGCGAATCAACGCGCACGACGTCGAGTTGCGCTGGACCACGCGCGCCGATCGCTCGCTGCGCGCAAGGCGCGAACCGCTCGTGGTCGAGTTGCAGCTGTATTTTTCCTGCGTCGTGCAGAAGCGGGTGCTGTTTCATGCCGATTATGCGGGCGCCAGCGTCGAGGTTATGCCGGGTCTGAAAATCGCGTTTCATCCGCTCGCTTCGGCGGCCTGCGAACCGGTCGAGTTCGCGGCCAGCCATCCGCCGGGCCGGGATTTGAGCGACGGTAAGGCGGCGCGCATGGTGCCGCGACGAGTGGATATCGACTTTCGCAACGAAGCCTGGGAAGGGCAATTTTACTACTGACCCCGGCAAGCCTCGGTCCGGTCTTGCGACGCGGTTGATTCAGATCAATTCAGCTATATTAATAAGCGCTAATATAGGTTTTGTTCGTAAACCGTTTCCCGGGAGATTAACGATGAGTATCGATCGACTGGTCATGTTGTTCGCCGGCAGCATGATTTTACTGAGCCTGGCGCTATCGCAGCTGCACCACGTTTACTGGCTGTTCGTAACCGCTTTCGTCGGCGCCAACCTGGTGCAGGCTTCTTTCACCGGGTTCTGCCCGCTGGCGAAGATTCTCAAGGCCGTCGGTTCCAAGCCGGGCGCCGCTTTCTCGTAGCGTCGAAATCGACCGGGGCGCCGTGCTCGCCAGACGGTGCCACGGTACTTACAGGGATTCGACGTATTCCTCCATCCTCCGGCGCAGCCCGGCGTCGGGCAGGCGGCCGCGGTTGGCGCCCATGTTGTCGACCATGTGCTTGAGCTTCGACGTCGCCGGGATCACGCAGGTGACCGTCGGGTGCGCGGCGAGGTACTTTAGAAAGAACTGACCCCAGCTCGCGCAATCGAACTCGGCCGCCCATTCGGGCAGCGGCTTGCCGCGCACGCTGCGAAACAGGCTGCCGCGCTGGTAGGGGCGGTTGATCAGCGTCGCGATACCGCGCTCGGCGGCGATCGGCAGCAGGCGTTGCTCCGCGTCGCGGTCGATTATGTTGTAGCTGAACTGGACGAAATCGAGCGGTTGCTCGAGCAGGATTCGCTCGAGTTCGCGATGATAACGCCCGTGCGAGGTCGTGATGCCGATGTAGCGGATGCGGCCCTGTTGCTTCCAGGCGCGCAGCGTTTCGAGATGCACCTGCCAGTCGCGCAGGTTGTGAATCTGCATCAGGTCGATGCGTTCGACTCCCATGCGTTCGCGCGAGCGCTGCATCTGGCGAACGCCGCTGTCGCGGCCATTGGTCCAGACCTTGGTCGCGGTAAACAGGCCGCGCCGGTCGTCGATGCGCGCGAGTAGTTTGCCGATCACGGTTTCGGCGCTGCCGTACATCGGCGACGAGTCGATCAGCTGGCCGCCACCGGCGAAGAATGCGCGCATCACCTCGAGCAGCGGTGCGAGCCCGTCGTCCGTAGGTTCGACCTCGAATGTGCGCGACGAGCCCATGCCGATGACCGCGATCCGCTCGCCGCTCGCCGGAATGGTCTTTCTGATCACGCCATCGGCCATCGCACCGGCCGGCCACAGCGCCAGCATCGACGCGGCGCCGGTGGCCTGCAGGAAACGACGCCGCGATACGACTTGCCGTTCGTTCGTCATGTAGTTACTCCCTCGGTCGCCGCTTCGGGCAAGCTTGCACGATCGCGGTCGAACCGTCTGCCTAGAAAGATACCGACCCCCATCCACAACGCCGCGATCGCCGCGGCGACCGCCGCGAGCGCGCCGAGGCCGAGGCCGACGCCCTGCGCGAGCGCGGTGTAGACCCAGCTCGCGAAGACGTCCCCGCCACGGTAGACGACGATGTCGATCACCGGCTTGGTCTTGAAGCGGGTTTCACGGCCGACCGCGGTAAACAGCATTTCGCGACCGGGTTTGGTCACCGCGTAGTTGCCGGCGCGACGAATGATCTGCAGCGCAACGAGCAAGCCGACTCCCGGCGCGATCGCGACGGTTAGCCACCCGACGACGAGCAATGCCGGGACCAGCGCGAGCGTGACCGCGAGCCCGAGGCGGGTCGCGATGCGCCCGGTTGCGAACAGCGCGGTCAGGATTGCGAGCGTATTGACCGCGAGATCCATGCCGCCCCAGTAGCGCGTGCGCGCCGCGCGATCGAACTCGGCGAGGACGTTTTTCAGCTCGAAATAGACGAAGGTGCTCATCAGCGTATAGAGCAGGATGAACAACGCGATCGCGAGCAGGAAGCGATGGCCGAGCAAATCGATGAAACCGTCGACGAAGCGTCCGCCGATCGGGCCCCCGTCGTCGCCGCCGTGCCGACCGGCCGCCGCCGAATCGCGTTCGAGGTAGAAGATCAGCGGCAGGATCAGGCACAGCATCACCGCCGCCAGCAGCAGCAGGTTGTAGACGCCGAGCCGCTCGCCGAACAAAAGCGGCACCGTCGGGCCGAGCACCGCGCCGATGCTGGCGCCGGCGCCGATCGGCGCGAACAGGCGCCGCGACTGTTCGCTCGAAAAGCGCTCGGCCATAAAACTCCAGAAGACCGACACGTGAAACAGCGCGAAGAAGCTGACCCAGACGTAGAACGCCTGGTCGAGCAAGCGCGTGTCGGTGAGAACCCGCGTGCCGGCATAGAACAGGACGAAGGTCGCGGCGAAGAAAACATAGACGCCGGGGACCAGGCGGCGCGGCGCGCTGCGCGTGACGACCGCGCCGTAGATCAGAACGGCGCCCGCGCTGATGAAAAAATTGAGCGTCCACAGCCAGCTCAGTTCGGCGTCGCTCCAGTCGCTCGCCATCGCGTCGCGCACCGGGCGCAGCACGTAGTAGGCCGCCATCAGGATGAAGACGAAGGCGAAGGAAGCGGCGAACGCGGGCAGCTCGCGGGTCTCGACCTTGATCAGCTTGCCGATGAGTCGGGTCAGGGAATGCGCCATGCAGATTCGTCGTCCTTTAGCATCGACAAGTATACCCGAAGTCGCCGCGGTCGATGGAATTCGCGAATCGTCGGGCGCGGATCGCCGAACGCCAGGCCCTGGCCGACGAGGGCCTGACGCGCGTACTGGACGCACTCGGGCAGTTACCGCTGCGTCAGCAGCAGGCATTTCTGCTGCGCGCCTGGCAGGAACAGAGCACCCGCGAAACCGCCTTCGCGCTCGCCATTTCCGAAAATAGCGTCAAGACGCACTATGCCCGGGCGCTCGCCCGCTTGCGCGAACTGCTGGGAGATGAACCACCGGGAGACCGACATGAGCAACGATGAGCATTTCGACAAGCGCCTGCGTGAAACCCTGAACCGGCAAACGCTCGACCGGCAAACCCGCGATGCCCTGCAGGCCGCGCGCCTGGCGGCCCTCGATGGCCGACGTCCGGACCGGGCCCGCCACTGGATTCCTAAGTCCGCGTTTGCGGCGATCACGGTCGCGTCGCTGCTGCTGGTGCTCGGCGCCTGGCTTTAACCGCAATTGCGCGAGCCCGGATTACCGCGAGTCGAGGTCGACGACCTGGTCGTGATCACCGACGAAGACGAGCTGGAATTGTTCGAGGAACTGGAGTTTTACGCCTGGTTCGAGCAGGAGCAGCCGGTTTAGGGGCTGCTCCGTTTGATGTCGGCGGCGGGTCGAACGACAATACCCGCGTCATTATTGCCGAGCGACCCTTCATGCCCGAAGGCCCCGAAATCAGACGTGCGGCGGACGAGGTAGGCGTTGCCCTGGTCGGGCGCAAGACCACCGTGGTCGAGTTCGCGTTCCAGCACCTGCGTCGCTTCGAGGGCCGGTTGCGCGGGCGGCGGGTGGTCGGCGTCGAGTCGCGCGGCAAGGCGATCCTGACCCGTTTCGACAACGGCTGGGTAATCTACAGCCACAACCAGCTCTACGGTCGCTGGTTCGTCGGCGCCGCCGACGCGTCGCCGACAACCGGCCGCCAGCTGCGGCTCGCGATTCGCAACCGGCGCGGCAGCGCGCTGCTCTACAGCGCTTCCGAGATCGACGTGTTGCGCGCCGAGGCGCTCGAGGCGCACCCGTTCCTGGCCCGCATGGGACCGGATCTGCTGACCGATCGCCCCGGCGTCGAGGGCGTGCTCGAGCGGCTCGAGGCGCCGGAGTACCGGGGGCGGATGCTTGCCGGACTGCTGCTCGACCAGGGCTTCGTCGCCGGGCTCGGTAATTATCTGCGCGCCGAAATCCTGACCCGCGCGCGCCTGCACCCGGCGCTGAAACCCGCGCAGTGCAATCGCCGCGAGCTGCGCCGGCTGGCGCGCGCCATCGTCGAACTCACCGAGCGTTCCTACCGCACCGGCGGCATCGTCAATCCGCCATCGCTGGTCAAGAAACTCGAGGCGCAGGGATTGCAGACTCGCGAGCAGCATCGTTTCAATACCTACGGCCGCGCCGGCGAGGCCTGTCATTTTTGCGGCGCCGAAATCGAGTGCTCGAACGCGGGCGGCCGCAAGATGTATTTTTGCCCTGGCTGCCAGCCGTCGCGCTGAGTCGCGGGCCAGACCACACGACGGGCCGGATTTGCCGCGATAAAAATTTTCGCGATCCGGCCGTGGGTTATGGCATCATGTCTCGATATCGCCATTGGCCCGAGGGGGAATCGTATCGTGTCGGTCAACGAGAGAATCGTCGCCGATTTCGTCGAGAACGGAATCGAGTTCGTCACCACCGTGCCGTGCAAGCAGCTTGCCGGCGTCATCGAGCAGGTCGATGCGAGCGACCGCATCCATCACGTGCCGTGCAACAAGGAAGACGAGGGCATGGGCCTGTGCGCCGGCGCGTTCATGGGCGGGCAGCGCGCCGCGATCATCATGCAGAACACCGCGATCGGGGTCACGATCAACACGCTCGCGACGCTGATCCAGTATTACCACATCCCGCTGCCGATGCTGATCAGCTACCGCGGCGAGCTCGGCGAAAAGGTCGCCTGCCAGGTCGAGATGGCGCTGCACACCAAGGCCCTGCTCGATCGGTTGTTGATCCCGACTTACCATTTTCATCGGCCCGGCGACGCCGACGAGCTCGACGCGATTCTGAAGCACTGCTTCATGAGCAAAAAGCCGGCCGCGATCCTGACCGACGCCAGCTTCTGGCAGGGGGCCTGAGATGATTCGCAGTGACGTGCTGAAAACCCTGATTCCGCTGATTTCCGACCGGCTCGTGGTCTGCAACATCGGCCTGCCGAGCCAGGAACTGCATCTGCTCGACGACCAGCCGAGCAATTTTTACATGCTCGGCACGATGGGGCTGGCGTCGTCGATCGGCCTCGGTCTCGCGCTGGCCCAGCGCGAGACCGTCATCGCGATCGACGGCGACGGTTCGGTGCTGACCAACCTCGGCACGCTGCCGACGATCGCCAACAACGTCGCAGACAACTACATCCTGCTGATCGTCGACAACGGCAGCTACGGCTCGACCGGCGATCAACCGACCTATGCCGGCAAGAAAACCTCGCTGGCGGAGGTCGCGCGCGCCTGCGGTTGCGACAACGTGATCGAGTGCCAGGCCGAGGAGTGCGCCGACGCGATGCGCGATGCCCTCGACGCCGGGCGCATGACGATCATCGTCTGCAAATGCGAGTCGGGGAACATCCCGGTGCCGGTCATCGACCTGGACCCGGTCGTGATTCGCGAGCGTTTCATGACCGAGGTGCGCCGGCGCAACCCGGACTGAGTCGGCAGGGATCAATCGTCCGGCAGCATCGCCTCGAGCGGTATATCTTCGGTAATCTGCTCGAGGCCGGGCGCGCATTCCGGCCAACCGTGGCCCCAGCGCCACGGCAGGCCGGTGCACGGTCCGCCGCCGAGGCGCACCGCGCGAAACATCATTTCGGCGACGATATCGAAGGCGTCGAGCACCTCGCGCGGCGACAGCCCCAGTTTTTCTGCCAGCCGGTCCTGCTCGATGACGCCGGTGCGCAGCACGCAGGCGCGCAGCTCGCGGTCGGCGGCGAGCCTTTTCTCGAATCCGCCTTCGGCCTCGCCGCGCCAGTAGTGGCGATCGTGCTCGACGCAGCATTGCTCCCACGGCGGCAGATCGCCGGCGGTGTGCGCGAAGTCCGGCGAAATCCCGGCGAGGAATTGCCAGGCCGCGGACAGCCCGCCGCTGCAGCCGTCGCTGCGGAAACGGTCGATCACGATTCCGGGTTTCGATTGCACGGCCGCGAGCCGGCGCATTTGCTCCCGCTCGAGCAGCGCTACCGGTTCGGGTAAAACCTCGGCCCGAACGGTCTCCGTGAACAAGACCAGAATCAGACCGACTCCGATTAAGGTTTTCATGCGGTGCAAGTTAAGCGGGCGGCCGGTCGAATTCAAGTCGGGTGCGGCAATTCGCTCGGCGCAATAAAAAAGGCCAGGCAGGGGAATTTGGGGGGTTCCGCTGCCTGGCCCAAGGTTACAACCGAAGAGCGCGTGTAACACTAATTCGGTCGGCCTTTACACTTCTCTGGCCGTCATCCCGGCGAAGGCCGGGATCTCGTATTGATGCCTCGTTTTCGGATACACCGAATCGAAGCTCGTCTAGTCCCAGTTCAGCGCGCCGCCGGTCTGATACTCGGTGACGCGGGTTTCGAAAAAGTTCTTTTCCTTTTTCAGGTTGGCCTGTTCGTCGAGCCACGGCAGGGCGTTCTCGGCGCCCGGGAACGGAATCGCGTGATGCAGCTTGTTGGCGCGGCGATTGGCGATGAAGCGGAACTGGGCCAGGTGGTCCTTCGCGCTGTAGCCGAGGATCGGGTCGGGCAGCAGAAAGTTCGCGTACTGCTGTTCGGCGGCCTCGGCTTCGTCCCACATCTGCTGGATGACCTTCGGATCGAGCTTGATGTTTTCTTCCTGCACGATCTGGTTGCAAACGCGGATGCCGAAGGACGCGTGCAGCACCTCGTCGCGCATGATGTACTGCAGCTGCTCGGCCGTGCCCTTCATCAGGCCGCGGCGCTGCAGCGCGAAGATCGGGCTGAAGCCGTTGTAGAACCAGGTGCCCTCGAACACGCCGGCGAAGAAGGTGTAGGCGAGGACGAAGTTTTCGAGCTCGTCGCGGTCGTTCAGATCGATATCGGGACGCAGCACCGAATCGAGGCGCTCGTTGCACATCTGGATCTTGTGGTAGATCTCGGGCACGACGCGGTAACGATTGTAGATTTCGCCCTGGTCGAGACCGATGGTCTCGATGCAGTGCTGGTAGGTCCAGGTGTGCATCGCTTCCTCGTAGACCTGGCGCGCCTGGTAGATCTGCAGTTCGGGCGCCGACATCTTTTCCATCACCGCGAGACCGATGTTGCGCATCGCGAGAATGTCCGAGGTCGTCAGGTACGACAGCACGTTCTCGTAGACGTGGCGCTCCTCGAGCGTCAGCTTGTGCAGGTAGTCGTGCACGTCCTGCGTCATATTGATGTCGAGCGGCGTCCAGTGGTTGCGGTTGGCGTTGAGGAAATATTCCCAGGCCCACGGGTACTTGAACGGCGCGAGCTGATTGATGTCGGTCAGGCCGTTGACGACGCGCTTGTCTTCCGGGTTGATCGGTTTGGCTGACCTGGGCATTTCCACGGGCTCGGCGACCTTGTCGACGCGCGCTTCGGCGACCGGTGGCGGCACCACGGCCGGCGCCGGATTCGTCACCGGAGTTTCGAGCGCCGGTTCCGGGGTCCGTGGCGCTTGCGGGGTCAGGGGTTCATCCCAGTTCAGCATCTGCTATCTCCTTCCACTTATTCAACAGCACGTTATTGACAGGCTTCGCAATCCGGGTCGAGGATCGAACAAACCTTGGCCTCGGGCTCGGGTTCGACCTGCGGTTCCGGGGTCGAGGTCTTTTCGACCGCGGTCGCACCGAGCGACCGCAGGTAGTATGTCGTCTTGAGGCCGCGCACCCAGGCCAGCTTGTACAAGTTGTCGAGCTTCTTGCCCGACGGCTCGGCCATGTACAGGTTCAGCGACTGGCCCTGGTCGATCCACTTCTGCCGCCGCGAGGCGGCCTCGACCAGCCAGCGCGAATCAATCTCGAACGCGGTCGCGTAGATCGCCTTGAGGTCATCCGGCACGCGGTCGATGTGCTGCACGCTGCCGTCGTAATACTTGAGGTCGTTGACCATGACCTCGTCCCACAGGCCCTGCGCCTTCAGGTCGTCGACGAGGTAGGGATTGACGACGGTGAACTCGCCCGACAGGTTCGACTTGACGAACAGGTTCTGGTAGATCGGTTCGATCGACTGGCTGACGCCGCAAATGTTCGAAATCGTCGCGGTCGGCGCGATCGCCATCGTGTTCGAGTTGCGCATGCCGATACTCGTGACGCGCTGACGCAGGCTGTCCCAGTTCATGCGGCTGCTCGTATCCTGCTGCAGATAGTCACCGCGCGCGTCGCGCAGTTTTTCGATCGAGTCGATCGGCAGGATGCCCTGGCTCCACAGCGAACCCTGGAAGCTCGAGTAGGGACCGCGCTCGTCGGCGAGCTGGGTCGACGCCTGGATCGCGTAATAGCTGACCGCCTCCATCGATTCGTCGGCGAACTCGATCGCGGCCTCGGAGCTGTACGGGATGTGCTGCTTGTAGAGCGCATCCTGGAAGCCCATGATGCCGAGCCCGACCGGGCGGTGGCGCAGGTTCGAAGTGCGCGCCTGCGGCACGCTGTAGTAGTTGTAATCGATGACGTTGTCGAGCATCCGCATCGCGGTATTGATCGTGCGCTCGAGCTTTTCCAGATTCAGGCCGTTTGCGTCGACGTGCGCGGCGAGATTGACCGAGCCGAGGTTGCAGACCGCGATCTCGGTGTCCGACGTGTTCAGCGTGATCTCGGTGCACAGATTCGACGAGTGCACTACGCCGACGTGCTGTTGCGGCGAGCGCAGGTTGCACGGATCCTTGAAGGTCATCCACGGGTGGCCGGTCTCGAACAGCATGCCGAGCATCTTGCGCCACAGGTCGACCGCCGCGATGCGGCGGAAGTTCTTGATTTCGCCGCGATCGGCCTTGGCCTCGTAGGCGACGTAGGCGGCCTCGAATTCGTTGCCCACCAGGTCGTGCAGTTCCGGGACCTCGCACGGCGAGAACAGCGTCCACGGGCCTTCCTCGGCGACGCGCTTCATGAACAGGTCCGGGATCCAGTTGGCGGTGTTCATGTCGTGCGTGCGCCGGCGCTCCTCGCCGGTGTTCTTGCGCAGGTCGAGGAAATCCTCGATGTCGAGGTGCCAGGTCTCGAGGTAGGCGCACATCGCGCCCTTGCGCTTACCGCCCTGGTTGACCGCGACCGCGGTGTCGTTGGCGACCTTCATGAACGGCACGACGCCCTGCGACTTGCCGTTGGTGCCCTTGATGTGCGAGCCCATGCCGCGCACCCGGGTCCAGTCGTTGCCGAGGCCGCCGGCGAACTTCGACAGCATCGCGTCGTCCTTGATCGCGCTGAAGATGCCGTCGAGATCGTCGGGCACGGTCGTCAGATAACAGCTCGACAGCTGCGGGCGCAGCGTGCCCGAATTGAACAGCGTCGGCGTACTGCTCATGAAATCGAACGACGACAGCAGGTTGTAGAATTCGATCGCGCGCTCCTCGCGCTGCACCTCGTTGATCGCTAGCCCCATCGCGACGCGCATGAAGAAGGCCTGCGGCAATTCGAAACGCGTGTCGTGGTAATGGATGAAATAACGGTCGTAGAGCGTCTGCAGGCCGAGGTAGGTAAAATTCAGATCGCGCTCGGGTTTCAGCGCCTGGCCGAGGTAATCGAGGTCGAACTTGAGCAACTCTCGGTCGAGCAGCTCGAGATCGGCCGCGCGTTTGACGTAATTACCGAAGTATTCACCGTAGCGCTCGGCCATTTCGGCGTAGGTCGCATTCGGCGCGCCGTCGCCGAGAAAGGCCAGCGATTCGGAGCGCAATTCGTCGAGCAACAGGCGCGCGGCGACGCAGGAATACTCGGGCTCGCGGTCGATCAGGCCGCGCGCGCTCATGACCACGGTCGGGCTGACGTCGTTGAACGGCACGCCGTCGAACAGGTTTTTGAGGGTTTCGAAGTAGACCTTGTCGGCGCTGACGTGCTCGAGTCCGCTGCAGGCCTCGTCGATGATGATTCGCAGGCGCGCGATGTCGAGCGGCGCGATGCTGCCGTCGGGCATCTTGACGGACAGGTCGATCGGCTCGTCCTCGGCGCTGGCCTCGTTGTTTTCGGCCTTGTCCTGCGCGCGCGCGTGCGAACGTTCTTCGCGGTAGAGCACGTAGGCGCGCGCGATCTTCTGTTCGCCGTTGCGCATCAGCGCGAGTTCGACCTGGTCCTGTATATCCTCGATGTGAAAGGTGCCGCCCTCGGGCATGCGCCGGGTCAGCGCGCCGACGACGAGGTCGGTCAGCTTGGCGACGGTTTCGTGGACCCTCGACGAGGCCGCGGCCTGCCCGCCCTCGACCGCGAGAAACGCCTTGGTCATCGCGATCGCGATCTTTTCCTTGTCGAAGCTGGTCAGCTTGCCGTTGCGGCGAACGACGTTGTACTTGTTGCCGAGCGCGCGGGCATTATCGTCTTTGATGGCTTCGACCGGCTTGGTCGGTGCGGCGGCGGTTTCGGTTAAAGGTGACTCGATGTTCTGCATTGAATAAAGCCCGTTCCGTGTTTTCCTCGAATGCCCGGAACTGGATCCGGGTTTGCTACCACTGGCGGTCTGCTTCCTGTCGACAGTTAAAGTGATTTTTAACTATCGGGATCAAGTACCTGTACTTTTTGGGGTTTGGAAATAACCTGCCAGCTTTTAATGTTCGTTTATGAGTATAACCAAACAAATACACAATATAGTGTGTTTTACGCCAAGGTCAAGTACATTATATTGTGTATGGATCTGTGGAGAGGGCGGGAATAAGCTGTGGATAAGTCACCCGTTCCGACGCCCGGCGGCGGCGTGCAAGGCTTTGCGCCGCAGTTCCGGCACGGTCGCCGAACGGGTATTAAATTTTGTGATTCAACGGCATGTTTCATAGAAAAAATTTATTCTCTCGGTCGACGGCGGGATCGACCAGCCGAATCGCGATAACGGCGTCGATCCCGGCGGCGGCAAGATCGAAATCGCCGTCATCGACGCGTCACGCCGGAGCGAGTACCGACGGCCGATCACGACCCCGGCCCGGGGGACTGGCGCCGGCGCCTGACATGCGAAGGTCCTAAAGGACTGCGCCGCGCGGCCGAACTAGTGGAACGGGGAAACCCGTCCCCGTCATCGCACGCAATCCGAGGACTCATGGCCAGTGTCAATCCGATAAACCTCGACGAGCTCGCCGGTACCGCCGGTCTCGAGTCGCTGGTGCGCCAGGTCGACAAGCTCGTCAGCCTGCCCGGCATTTACTACCGGCTCGAGGAGGCGATCGTCGATCCGGCGACGCGTACCGACGATATCGCCGAACTGCTGCGCAGCGATCCCGACCTGTGCGCGCGCATGCTGCGCGTAGCCAACAGCGCGTTCTACAGTTTCCACACCCGGATCGAGACGATCGAGCGCGCCGTCAGTACGATCGGGCTGCGCCAGATCCGCGAACTGGTGCTGATTACGTCGGTGGTCAAGGCCTTCGAAGGCATTCCGCCGGGCCTCGTCAACATGACGACCTTCTGGGAGCACAGCATCGCGGTTGCGGTCATGGCGCGCGCGCTCGGCGAGCAGGCGCGGATCCCGAGCGCCGAGTCGTTCTACATTCCCGGCTTGCTGCACGACATCGGGCGCCTGGCGATGTACGTGAAGATGCCCGGACTGATGCACGACCTGCTGCTGCAGCGCCAGGTCCAGGGGCAGAGCATGTTCATGCTGGAACGGCAGCTACTCGGCTATACCCACGCCGACATCGGCGAGCGCCTGCTCGAGTCGTGGAAGGTGCCGGAGTCGATCACCGCGCCGGTCGGCAGCCACCACGATCCCGGCGCAAACGGGGAATACGCGCCGGCGGCCAGCGCGATCCACGTCGCCGACGCCTGGGTCAATACCAACCGGCTCGGCAGCACCGGCAGCTGTTACCTGCTGGAACTCGACCACGACGCGCTCGCGTCGCTGGGCCTCGACGCCGAGAACCTGCACCAGATCGGCCTCGCGGCCGGCCAGCAGACCCAGGAAGTCCTGCGCCAGTTCCTGAGCCATTGAGCGCCGCCTGCCCCGTCAGCCGAGCACCAGCGTCGCCATGCCGAGAAAAGCGACGATGCCGACGACGTCGGTTATCGTCGTCAGGACCACCCCGCCGGCGATCGCCGGGTCGATGCCGAGCTGGCGCAGAAGCAGCGGCAACACCGCGCCGGCGAGCGCGCCGGCAATCAGGTTGACGATCAGCGCGAAGGCGATGACCGCGCCGATCGCGTAGTTGCCGAACCACGCGATCGACAGGGTTGCGACGACCACGGCCCAGAGCAGACCGTTGAGCAATCCGACCGAAACCTCCTTGTTGATCAGAGAACGGTAGTTCGAGCTGCCGAGCTGGCCGAGCGCGAGTCCGCGAATCGCGATGGTCAGGGTCTGCGAGCCGGCAATGCCGCCCATGCTCGGCACGATCGTGATCAGGATCGCGAGCGCGACCACCTGGTCGAGAATATCTTCGAAAAACCCGATGACCCAGGCGGCGAGAAACGCGGTCAACAGATTGATGCCGAGCCAGATACCGCGCCGGCGGCTGGTCACGAGCACCGGCGAGAACATGTCTTCTTCCTCCGACAGGCCGGCCATGCCCATGATCGAGTGATCGCCCTCGTCGCGGATAACGTCGACCACGTCGTCGACGGTAATCCGCCCGATCACCTTGTGCTCTTCGTCGACCACCGGCGCGCTGACTAGGTCGTCCTGCTCGAATTCGCGCGCGACTTCGGTGGCCGACATGTGCGCGCTCATCGCGTCGACCTCGACGCGCATCAGGTCCCGCACCAGGGCCTCGGGATCGTTGGTCAGCAAGTCGTTCAGCGTCAGCACGCCGAGATAATGATCGTGCCGGTCGGTGACGAACAGCTGGTCGGTATGGTTGGGCAGGTCGCCGCGGATGCGCAGATAGCGCAACACCACGTCGAGAGTCACGTCGGCGCGGATCGTGACCTGGTCGATGTTCATCAGGCCGCCGGCGGTGTCCTCGCTGTACGACAGTACCGACTCGAGCCGTTCGCGCTTGTGCGAATCGAGCGTGTGCAGTGTCTTGACCAGCTTGTCGGTCGGCAACGCGAGGATGATGTCGGCCTGGTCGTCGACATCGGCCATGGTTTCGACGATCGCGGCGATTTCCTCGGGTTCGAGATCCTTCAGGCGCGCGTCGCTGACGTCGTCCTGGGTTTCGAGCAGCACCGCGCCGAGTTCGCCCGGCTCGATCATGGGCCACAGGGTCTCGCGCTGTTGCGGCGGCAGCGAGTCGAGCAGCAAGGCGATTTCGGCGGCCGACAGGTCGCTCAGGATCTTGCTGATTTCGGTGGTGTCGGCCTGGTCGAGGGCGAGCGAGATATCCTGCCGTAGCTGTTCGGTTTCTTCCTCGGCCATCGGGGCCTATTCGCTCTCGCCGAAGCGGTCGTTGATCAGTTCGACGATCGCGTCGCGGCAGGCCTGCTCGTCGGCGCCGTCGATCTCGAGCTCGAGTTCGACGCCCTTGCTCGCGGCGAGCATCATCACGCCCATGATGCTCTTGGCGTTGACCCGGTTGTCCTTCTTGCTGAGATAGACCTCGCTTTCGAACCGGCTCGCGCAATTGACCAGCTTGGACGCGGCGCGCGCGTGCAGGCCCAGCTTGTTGATGATCTTGATCTTCTCGGCAATCATTCGAGGTCCCGGTGCCGAATCGAAAGCTTACCACGGTCCGGCGTCAATTCGCGGGCGATTCGTTCGGCCAGATAGACCGAGCGATGCTTGCCGCCGGTGCAGCCGATCGAAACGGTCATGTAGCTGCGATTTTCCTTTTCGAAGCGCGGGATCCACTGGCGCAGAAAGCTCGTGATCGAGGCGTACATGGCCTCGACTTCGGGATAGTTCTCGAGGTAGTCGACGACCTCGGCGTCGCGGCCGGTCTGCGCGCGCAGTTGTTTCTCCCAGTGCGGGTTGGGCAGGCAGCGGACGTCGAAAACGAAATCGGTGTCGCCCGGCACGCCGTTCTTGTAGCCGAAGGACTGGATCAGCAAGCCCATCTCGGCGCCGGTGTGCGACAACAGCCGCTCGATGATGAGCTGGCGCAGCTCGTGAACGTTCAGGTCGGTCGAGTCGAGCGCGAGGTCGGCGTTGGCGTGGATGTCCTCGAGCAGCTTGCGCTCGGCGCGGATCGCGTCGGCCAGCGGCAAGCCCTGTCGCGACAGCGGATGTTTGCGCCGCGTTTCGCTGAAGCGCTTGAGCAGGCGCGAATCGTCGCAGGTCAGGAACAGCACCCGGAGGTCGAGCGGATGCGCCGCGAGACGCCTGAGAATGTCGTCGAAACGCTCGGGTCCGTCGAGTCCGCTGCGCGCATCGATCGAAATGGCGAGCGCGTCGTAGGGCGGGGGCTTCTCTTCGATCATGCCGTCGACCAGCTCGGGCAGCATCTTCAGCGGCAGGTTGTCGATGCAATAGTAGCCCGCGTCCTCGAGCGTGTGCAGCGCGACGGTCTTACCGGAGCCGGACAGGCCGCTGACGATGACCAGTTTCATTCCGGTTCACGCCTGGCGATTCGGCCGCACGCCGGTCAGTCCTCGGCGTCGGCGATGATGCGCGCGACTTCCTCGCGGCTACCCGCTTCGCGCACGGCCGCGCACAGTTCGGCATCGGAAAACAGGCGCGCCAGCGACGACAGGATCATCAGGTGCTCCTCGGTCGCTTCCTCGGGAATGATGATCGTGAAAACGAGATCGACCGGTTGATCGTCGGGGGCCTCGAAGTTGACCGGCTCGCGCAGGCGAAAAAAGCACGCCAGCGTCTGCTCGAGATCGGCCATGCGCGCGTGCGGCACGGCGAAGCCCTGGCCGAGGCCGGTGCTGCCGAGGCGCTCGCGGTTGAGCAGGTTGCCGTAGATCGTGGATTCCGGCAGTTGCGTCTGGTCGGCGGCGATGTTGGCGATCAGTTCGAGCAGCTTTTTCTTGCTGCTGGCCTCGGTATCGAGAAATATTCGCTGCGGGGACAGGAGTGCCGAAATGGTCATTGCGCGGGGTTGCAGGGGGCGGTTTGGCTTGGTGTTGCGCGCATCTTATGCCAATTCCCGGAGTATTCAAGTGCAATGGGTCGCGAAGCGGCGAAAAAAAGGGGGGAGCAAGCTCCCCCCGGATTCGGTTAATGGGCCAGCTCGGCGGCGGACCCCTTGAGGCGGTGACTCTTGAGTTTTTCCTTGTACTTCTTGCCCTGGCGGTCGAGCTTGTCGACGAGACCGTCGATCGCGGCGTACATGTCTTCCTGGACGTCGTCGGCGTAGAAATTGCTGCCGCTGACGTGGAGCGTGGCCTCGGCCTTGTGCCGGAGTTTCTCCACGGTCAGAACGATGTGAATGTCCAGCGCCTTGTCGAAATGCCGGTCCAGGCGCGCGACTTTCTCGTTGACGTAGTTGCGTATGGACTGGGTGATATCGACGTGATGACCGCTCAAACTGACTTGCATCGGTAACCTCCTCGGCTATGTGATCCGCATCGCTGCGAATCGTTTGTGTCTCAGAAGAGACGTTTACGCTCATTGGACGGGGGTATGTTCAGCGCTTCCCGGTACTTGGCGACGGTTCTGCGGGCGACGTTGATCCCCTGTTCTCCCAATAAGATTGCTATCTTGTTATCGCTCAGCGGCTTTTCGGGCTTTTCCGCGGCCACGAACTTCTTGATGATCGCACGGATCGCGGTGGCGGAGCATTCGCCGCCATCGGCGGTGCTGACGTGGCTGGAAAAGAAGTATTTAAACTCGAGTATACCACGCGGCGTATGCATGTATTTTAGTGTGGTCACGCGCGAGATCGTCGATTCGTGCATTTCCAGATGCTCGGCGATGTCGCGCAGCACCATCGGCTGCATCGCCTCCTCGCCGTACTCGAAAAACGCATGCTGACGATCGACGATCGCGCGCGCGACGCGCAGCAGCGTGTCGTTGCGGCTCTGCAGGCTCTTGATGAACCAGCGCGCTTCCTGCAAATGATCCTTCAGATAGGTGTTGTCCTGGCTGCTGTCGCTGCGCTTGATCAGGCTCGCATACTGGTCGTTGACGCGCAGGCGTGGCGCGTTGTCCGGGTTGATGTTGACCACCCAGCGCCCGGCCTGCTTGCTGACGAACACGTCGGGGACGATGTACTCGGCATGGTTCTGGCTGATGCTGTGCCCGGGATGCGGGTTGGTGGTCTGGATCAGCTTGATGATTTCGGCCAGCTCCGCGTCGCTCGCCTGCAGGCGGCGTTTCAGTAACGCGACGTCGTTGCCGGCGAGGTGCTCCAGGTACTTGTCGACCAGTACCCGCGCCTTCGCCAGGTGCGGCGTGTCGGGGCTGTACTGGCCCAGCTGGATCAGCATGCATTCGGCCGGGCTCGACGCGGCGACACCGACCGGGTCGAAGCGCTGCACCAGGTGCAGCACGGCCTCGATCTCGTCGAGCTCGAGCGCGTCGAACTGCTGCAGGAGGCCTTCGAAGATGTCGTCGATAGGTTGCGTCAGGTAGCCGCTGTCGTCGATCGAATCGATGATCGCGAGGCCGATCGCGTAATCCATTTCGGACAGGTGCGCGCAGTCGAGTTGCCAGATCAGGTGGCTCTTGAGCGTATCTTCGGCGCCCGCCTGGTTTTCGAACGGATCGCGATCGTCGCGGATCGACGCCGACGCGCTCGAGGTCGCGCCCTGGTAGTCGTAGATGTGATCCCAGCGCGCGTCGATCTCGAGTTCGTCCGGCAGTTGTTGTTCGGCGCGATTTTCGTTGACCGTGTTGGCCGGCAGCTTGAGGTCGGTCTGGTCTTCGCCGCCCCCGCCGGACTCGCTTTTCTCGTCGGCGTCGAACAGCGTGATTTCGCCGAAGCTGTCCTCTTGCTCGAGCAGCGGGTTGGCTTCCAGGGTGGCCTGGATTTCGGTTTGCAGTTCGAGCGAGGACAGTTGCAGTAACTTGATCGCCTGCTGTAACTGGGGCGTCATTGTCAGGCTTTGCCCAATGCGCAGTTGCAGGCTTTGTTTCATAGGCGGTGTCGTTCCTTATTAGTCGTTCCTTATTATGAGATTCTACCGGGGTGAATTCGATCTCATATGGAATCTTTTATAGCTTAAAATCGTCGCCCAAGTAAATCTTTCTCACGATTTCGTCCTCGAGGATGCGGACGGGATCGCCGGCCGCCAGTACCCGGCCTTCGCCCATAACGTAAGCCCGATCGCAGATGCGCAGCGTCTCGCGGACATTGTGGTCGGTGATCAGCACGCCGATGCCGCGTGCGGCGAGCTGGCGGATGATCGACTGGATGTCGATGACCGAAATCGGGTCGACGCCGGCAAAGGGTTCGTCGAGTAATATGAAATCGGGGTCGTTGGCCAGCGCGCGCGCGATCTCGACGCGGCGGCGTTCGCCGCCCGAAAGTGAAATGCCCTCGGTTTCGCGCAGGTGTTCGACCTGGAAGTCCTCGAGCAGGTGCTCGAGTTCGTCGAAGCGCGCGGCGGCATCGAGATCGCCCCGCAACTGCAGGATTGCGAGGATGTTCTGCTCAACCGTCAGATTGCGAAACACCGAGGCTTCCTGCGGCAGGTAGCCGATACCGAGGCGGGCACGGGCATGCATCGGCAAGTGACCGATCGGTTCCCGGTTGAGCCGAATATCGCCGGCGTCGTTGTCGATCAGGCCGACGATCATGTAGAAACAGGTCGTCTTGCCGGCGCCGTTCGGGCCCAGCAGGCCGACGATTTCACCGCTGTCGACCGAAAGCGAGACCGACTTGACGATTTCGCGGTTGCGGTAGGACTTGGCCAGGTCGGTGGCCGCGAGCGTGTTGGTCGCGGACACGGACTAGTTGCTGCCCGGTTGAATCAGCATCTTGACCCGTTTATCCGGGTCCGAACTGCCGGCCTGAATGCTGTTGTTGTCGGTGTTGATGCGGATTCGCTCGCTCTCGATCGTGTCGCCGGCGTGGTCGAAGCGGGCTTCGCCGATGAGCTCGAGCAGCGATTCGGATTCGGTGTAGTTGATCCGCTGCGCCTGGCCCAGCATCTCGCGCTGCTGATCGTCGAGCTGGCGCAACCGCGCCGGACTGCCGGTCATTTCCATCAGCGTCAGCTCGCGGCGCTCGTTGAAATGGATGACCAGCCGGTCGGAGCGGATCCGGAGGCTGCCCTGGACGAGGCTCACGTTGCCCTCGTAGATGCTGAGATTTTCGTCGTCGCGCACCTCGAGGCGGTCGGCCTCGACCTCGATCGGCTGGTCGCGGTCGCCAGAAAGCCCCAGCGCGGAGGCCGGCAGCAACAGGCACAGCAGCAAGCTAGCCCTGATCGTCATCGCGATAAACGGCCCGGGTTTTGTCGAGGCGGTAGACGCCGGCCTCGAGATCGAACTCGGCGCTGTCGGCGCGGATCTCGGCGTCGTCGCTGACGAGGACCACGCTGCCGACGACGCTCAGCCGATCGAGGTCGGGTTCGAAGCGGGCGCTGTCGCTCTCGAGCCGCAGCGGGCGCGCCCCGAGCCTGCGCATCACGACCTGCTGCTCGAGGTCGAGCCGGTTGTCGCGGTGCCGGAATTCGCCGCGGTTCGCGTCGACCTGCCAGCGATCGCCATCGCGATAGATTTCCAGCGCCGGTTGCTCGATGTCGCTGGTGTCGGTCAGGCGCCGGTGTTCGAGCCTGCGGCTGCGGAATTCGTAGTCGAGCTTGCCGCGCTCGTTCATCGCGCGAAGGTGCAATCCGGTCAGAAAGTAGTCGATATCGTCGGGGACGACGAGTTCGGCGCGTTCGATGCGCTCGCGCAGCCGCGACTCGTAGAACCAGCCGATCAGCACCGCGGCGAGGCCGAGCAGGACGATGAAGATCAGAGCCCGCGATTTCATTCGAGATAACCGTTTTGCCGCGCTTCGAGCAGTCCCTGCGCCTGCAGCAGGAAGTCGCTGACCTCGCGCACCGCGCCGTGCCCGCCGAGCGCGGTCGTGACCCAGTCGCAGTGTTGCTTGACGAAGCTGTGCGCGTTTTGCACCGCGATCGCGAAGCCGACGCGACGCATGACCGGCAGGTCGGGCAGGTCGTCGCCGACATAGGCGACCTGCTCGGGTGCGAGGCCGGTGTCGGCGAGCAGGCGCTCGAAAGCCGGCAGCTTGTCGCGCGAGCCCTGGTAAATATGACGCACGCCGAGGTCGCGCATCCGGTGTTCGACGATGCCGGATTCGCGGCCGGTAATGACGGCCACCTCCAGGCCGCAATCGAGCAGCAGACGCACGCCGTGGCCATCGAGCGAGTTGAAGGTCTTGTACTCCTCGCCGCGATTGTCGAAGGTCAGGCCACCGTCGGTCAGCACGCCGTCGACGTCGAGAATCACGAGGCGCACCTGGCGCGCCTTGGCGCTGATCGCTGTCGTCATACCGGGCTCCTAAACCACACCCGCGCGTAATAAATCATGCATGTTTAACGCACCCTGAACGCGCCGTTCGGAATCGACCACCATCAGCGCATTGATCTTGCGGTCGTGCATCAACTTGAGCGCTTCGCTGGCGATGCGCTCGGCCTCGATCGTCACGCAGTTCGCGGTCATGAAGTCGGACACCGGCGCGGTTTTAATATCCGGCATTTTCTCGAAGGTCCGGCGCAGGTCGCCGTCGGTATAGATGCCGATCAGGCGGCCGCTGTCGCGGTCGACGACCCCGGCCATGCCGAGACCCTTGGCGGTCATTTCGGTCAGCGTATCGTTTAGCGTGGTGTCGCCGCTGACCAGCGGAATCCGGTCGCCGGTATGCATGATGTCGCTGACGCGCAGCAACAGGCGCCGGCCGAGATGGCCGCCGGGATGCGACAGCGCGAAATCTTCCTCGGTGAAGCCGCGCGCCTCGAGGACCGCGATCGCGAGCGCGTCGCCCATCGCCAGGCTCGCGGTGGTGCTCGAGGTCGGCGCGAGACCGAGCGGGCAGGCTTCGCGCGCGACGCTGACGTCGAGGTGGATGTCGGCGCTGCGCGCCAGCGTCGACGCCGGCTTGCCGGTCAGCGCGATCAGCGGGATGCCGAGCCGTTTCAACAGCGGCAGCAACAGCGTGATTTCGCTGGTCTCGCCGGAATTGGACAGTGCGATGACGGTGTCGTCGGCGGTGATCATGCCGAGGTCGCCGTGGCTGGCTTCGCCGGGGTGCATGAAGAACGCGGGGGTGCCGGTGCTCGCGAGCGTCGCCGCGATCTTGTTGCCGATGTGGCCGGATTTGCCCATGCCGGTCACGACGATGCGACCGCGGCATTCGAGGATCAGTTCGCAGGCGTCGTGGAAGCGCTGGTCGAGTCGACCCGACAGGGCCGAGACGGCTTCGGCTTCGGTCTGCAATACGGCGAGGCCCAGCTCGATAAAAGCGTGTTTGCTCATGGTTATCCCGCGGCGACCGAATAATACAAAGATAGCTGGTAAATGACAAAAGCGGAAAACAGCACGATGCCCTTGCCGCGGCCGAGGAATCGCGGCAGCGCGCCCGGGAACCGCGCCATCAGCACCAGCAACAGCGTCAACCCGACGACCACCGGCAGGTCGCGCGACAGCGCCGACGGGTCGATCGTGAAACGTGTCATCGACGCCGGCAGGCCGATGACCGCGAGCGAGTTGAACAGGTTCGAACCGATGACGTTGCCGATGGCGACGTCGGGTACCGACTTCCTGAGGCTCGTGATCGACGCGGCGAGTTCGGGCAGGCTGGTGCCGAGCGCGACGATGGTCAGGCCGATGATCAATTCGCTGACGCCGTACGCGTAGGCGATGTTGGACGCACCCCAGACCAGCAGCTTGGAACTGCCGACCAGCACGATCAGGCCGATCAACAACCAGCCGATTGCCACCGGCATCGTCATTTTGGCGACGTCCTCGTCGTCGTCGATCAGCGCGAGGGTATCCTGGTCGTACTTCGCGTAATCGCGGGCATAGCGGCGGTGTTGCTGCACGAGGTAGTACAGCATCGTTGCGAGCAGCGCGAGCATGGCGATTCCGTCGACCGGGCCGAGGCGCAGATCGTAGAGACAGATGCACATGACCGCGGTGGCGAGCAGCAGCAGCGGAAACTCGGTCTTGAGCAGGCGACCCTCGATCGGGATCGGCACCAGAATCGCGGTGACGCCGAGGATCAGCGCGATGTTGGCGATGTTGGAGCCGAGCGCGTTGCCGATCGCGATGTCGGGCGTATCCTCGAGCACGGCGATAACCGACACGCCGATCTCGGGCGCCGAGGTGCCGAAGCCGACGACGATAATGCCGATGATCAGCGTCGACACGCCGAGCAGTCGAGCGACCGCGGCGGCGGCGTCGACGAAGCGGTCGGCGCTCCAGATCAGCAAGCACAGACCGGCGACGACGGCGGCGACGAACAGCGGCATTGGCGTTATCGGCCGAGGTCTAGAAGTTGTCGGTCGACGTGAACAGGCCGACGCGCAGATCGCGGGCACTGTAGATTTCGCGGCCGTCGACCAGCATCGATGCGTCGCCGATACCCATCACGAGCTTGCGCATGATCACGCGTTTCATATCGATATGGTAGGTCACGAGCTTCGCGTCGGGCAGCACCTGGCCGAAATACTTGACCTCGCCGGCGCCGAGCGCGCGGCCGTGACCCGGGCCACCCTTCCAGCCGAGAAAAAATCCGATCAATTGCCACATCGCGTCGAGGCCGAGACAGCCGGGCATGACCGGGTCGGTCTCGAAATGGCATTTGAAGAACCAAAGATCGGGATTGACGTCGAGTTCGGCGACGATCTGGCCCTTTTCGTAGCGGCCGCCGTGCTCGTCGATTTCGATGATGCGATCGAACATCAGCATCGGCGGCAGCGGCAGCAGCGCGTTGCCCGGGCCGAACAATTCGCCCTTGCCGCACTGGATGAGTTCCTCGTAGCTGAAACTGTGCTGGTCGGTCAGCGATCTCGACATAAGCTGGATAATCGGATGGACTCGCAGCGAACACTAACGATTCTGCCCTGAATTTGCCAGTAAAAATAATGGAATAGCCGCACAAGCCGGCGACGGCGTTCCCTTGGCCGCACAGACCCGCTAGACTGCGCGGATTCCGCGCTGGCCGCAGGCCGAGTCAGCGTCCGTTCAGCATCTCGAGGGATTATTCGTCGCCATGAACATTCCATACTTGAGGCTAGTCGCGCTCGCCGCGCTGCTTTGCGGTGGCGCCGCGGTCAGGGCGCAGGAGCCATTGTCGATCGAGCGGGCGATCGAGCTGGCGCTCGCGCAGGATCCGCGCATCGACGAGAAACGCGCCTTCGTTCGCCAGGCCGAGGGCCTGCTGCAGGAGGCCGAGGGCGCCGAGGGATTGCGCTACTCGGTAGACAGCTTTCTGGCGCTGGCCAACGGCGTCGACGGCGGTTTTTTCGAAGACGGCGCCAACGCCTGCAGCGGCAACTGCGAACCGCGCGACGATCTTTACGACTTTGACGACGGCCTGTCGTTGTGGGGCGGACTGACGTTCAGCATCGTCAAGCCGCTGGCGACTTTCGGCCGCCTCGAGAACTACCAGGAGGCGGCGCAGAATAACATCCGCGTCAAGCAGCAGGACGTGACCCTGCAGCGCGACGAGGTCGGGTTGCAGGTGGTCAAGGCATACTACGGATATCTCGCGGCACGCGACAGCCGCCTGCTGCTCGAGGATACGCGCGGCAGGCTCGAGGCCTCGCTCGACCTGGTTGAAACCTGGCTCGAAGAGGGCTCCGGCAACGTAACCCAGTCGGACAAGTTCGCGCTGCAATCCGGCCTCGGCCTGATCGGCAACTTTCACGCCGAAGCCACCGCGCTCGAGCGCATCGCGATGGCCGGGCTCAACCTGCTGACCGGTCGCGACGGCTTCATCGACCTGGCCGAGCGCCGCCTGCGGCCGCTGCCGCTGCCCGAGGAATCGCTCGACGAATGGATCGAGCTCGCGCTCGCCAATCGCGCCGAGTTCAAACAGGTCGAGGCGGGACTCGCCGCGCGGCGCGCGCTGGTCGAGGCCAGGCGCGCCGACGAAAAACCGATCGTCTTCGCCGGCGTCGCCGGCTCGCTCGCCTATGCGCCGGAGCGCGAGCGGCTCGACAACCCGCACGTCTACGACCCGTTCAATCACGTCGCGATGTCGCCGCTGCTCGGGTTGCGCTGGCAATGGGAGCAGGGCGCGCACCCGGCGCGCGTGGCGCAGGCCCAGGCCGAGCTCGACGCGCTGGTGGAAAAGGCGTCCTTCGCCCGCATGGGCATTCCGTTCCAGGTACGCGAACAGTACTTTCGGTTGCAGGGGAAGCACGAGGCCATCCGCTCGATGCGCGAAAGTTCGCTAGCCGCGCGGCGCTGGATGATCGCGTCCTACTCCGATTTCGAAGCCGGCCTCGAAGAGGCCGACGACGTCATCAACGCGCTGCAGGTCTACGTGCTGGCCTACGCCGAATACCTGCGCGCGGTCAACGATTTCAACAACCACGTGTATCAACTCAGAAGCGTAAGCGGGGTGTTTCAGTGAGAATATTGAGCGTATGGATACTGGGTCTGTGGTTGCTGCCGGCGATTGCCGCCACCGGACCCGAGCAGTTGATCCGCGAAACATCGGACCGGGTGCTGGCGGAAATCAAGACCAACGCCGAGGATTACCGCGGCGACCCGTCGCGGCTTTACCGCCTGGTCGACGAGGTCGTGTTGCCGCATTTCGATTTCGACGCGATGACCGATCTCGCCCTCGGTAGTTTCAAGGACCAGGTCAGCGCCGCGCAGAAGCCGGCTATCGTCAACGAGTTTCGCGCGCTGCTGGTGCGCACCTACAGCTCGGCCCTGCTCGAATACACCGATCAGAAGCTGACTTATTTGCCGACCGAGGGCAGCGAGGCCGACGGCAAGGTCACGGTGCGCTCCGAAATCGAACAGGCCGGCGGCTTCCCGATCCCGATCCACTACACTCTGCGCCGCGGCGACGATGGCTGGAAAGTCTTCGACATCAGCGTCGACAACGTCAGCCTGGTCACCAATTACCGCTCGAGTTTCGCTCGCGCGATCAAGAAGAACGGCGTCGACGGCCTGATCGAAACGCTGCGCGAGCGCAACCAGGACCAGTGACCCGCTACTTCGACGTGCGTGCCCGGCCCCATTCGGCACGAGTCCGACGCCTTGCGGCGTCGGACGGTGAAATAGTTTACAGGCCGGGCAAAGCCCTACACTCCGGGCGGGCTTCTGCTAGAATAGCCGGCCCGTTTACCGCTACACGCGCATGAACAAACTCATTATCAGGGGCGGCGTGCCGCTGTCCGGCGAGGTACGAGTGTCCGGCTCCAAGAACGCGGTGTTGCCGATTCTCGCCGGCGCGCTGCTGGCCGACAGCCCGGTCATCATCCGCAACGTGCCGCACCTGCACGACGTCACGACCACGATGGAGTTGCTCGGCCGCATGGGCGTGACGCTGACGATGGGCGAGAAGATGAGCATCGAGGTCGATCCGACGACGCTCGAGAACACCTTCGCGCCCTACGAACTGGTCAAGACCATGCGCGCGTCGATTCTCGTGCTCGGGCCGCTGCTGTCGCGCTATGGCGAAGCGGAAGTCTCGCTGCCGGGCGGTTGCGCGATCGGCGCTCGCCCGGTCGACATGCACCTCGCGGGCCTCGAAGCGATGGGCGCCGAGATCCGCGTCGAGCAGGGCTATATCAAGGCGCGCTGCAAACGCCTGCAGGGCACGCGCATCGTCATGGATCAGGTGACCGTAACCGGCACCGAGAACCTGATGATGGCGGCGAGCCTGGCTGATGGCACGACCGTCATCGAAAACGCCGCGCGCGAACCGGAGGTCGTCGACCTCGCCGATTTCATCAACGCGATGGGCGGTCGGGTGGAAGACGCGGGCAGCGACATGATCACGATTCACGGCGTCGAGACGCTGCGCGGCTGCGATTACACGGTGTTGCCGGACCGGATCGAAACCGGCACCTATCTCGTCGCCGCGGCGATCACCGGCGGCAAGGTGCTGGTCAAGCGCACCAATCCGCGCCTGCTCGACGCGGTGCTCGCCAAGCTCGGCGAGTCCGGCGCGGAGATCGATACCGGCGACGACTGGATCGATCTCGACATGGAGGGGCGCAAGCCGCACGCGGTCAACATCAAGACCGCGCCCTATCCCGGATTCCCGACCGACATGCAGGCGCAGTTCTGCGCGCTCAACGCGATCGCCGACGGCACCGGGTCGGTCACCGAAACCGTTTTCGAAAACCGCTTCATGCACATCCAGGAATTCATGCGCCTCGGCGCCAACGTCCACCTCGAGGGCAATACGGTCATCATCCGCGGCGTCGACGGCCTCAACGGCGCGCAGGTGATGGCGACCGACCTGCGCGCGTCGGCCAGCCTGATTCTCGCCGGACTCGTCGCGCGCGGCGAGACCGTCGTCGACCGCATCTACCATATCGATCGCGGCTACGACCATATCGAGGAAAAGCTGGCCGGGCTCGGGGCGCAGATCAAGCGCGTACCGAACTGAAGCGCCGAGCGTTTCGCCAGCCATGCCCGAACCGCTGACCATCGCGCTCGCCAAGGGCCGGATTCTCGACGAAACCCTGCCGCTGCTGGCGCGTGCGGGTATCGAGCCGGCGGACGACCTGGCCAGCAGCCGCAGGCTCGTCATCGCGACCAACCGTGACGACGTCCGCCTGGTGCTGATCCGTTCGGCCGACGTGCCGACCTACGTGCAGTACGGCGCGGCCGACCTCGGCGTGGCCGGCAAGGACGTACTCGCCGAGCACGGCGGCAACGGGCTCTACGAGCGCGTCGATCTGAAGATCGCGCCGTGCCGCATGATGACCGCCGGCATCGACGGCCGGCCGTTGCCGCGGCATCGGTTACGAGTCGCGACCAAGTATCCGCGTATTACCGAGCGCTTCTTCCACCGGCAGGGCAGGCAGGTCGAACTGATCAAGCTTTACGGTTCGATGGAACTCGCGCCGATGGTCGGGCTCGCCGATCTCATCGTCGACCTGGTCGACACCGGCAATACGCTCAAGGCCAACGGCCTCGCGCCGCTCGAGCACATCATGGACGTCAGCACGCGCCTGATCATCAACCGCGCCGCGCAGAAGATGAAACACCGCGCGATCACCGCGCTGGTCGAGCGCGTCGAAGCGGCGGTGGCGGGCTGACGTGCAAATCAGGCGACTCGACAGCCGCGCCGCGGGCTTCGACCGCGATCTCGACGCGCTGCTTGCGTGGCAGCCCGACGCCGCGGACGACGTGCTCGCACGCGTCAACGATATCCTCGCCGCGGTGCGCGCGCGCGGCGACGCGGCGCTGCTCGAGCTGACCGCGCGCTTCGACGAGATCGAGGCGAAGTCGGTTGCCGAGCTGGAAATGCCGGCCGAGCGGCTCGCCCGGGCGCACGCTTCGATCGATGCCGAAGCGCGCGACGCGCTTGAGCTGGCGGCCGCGCGAATCCGCGCCTACGCCGAAAGACAAAAACTCGAAAGCTGGCGCTACATCGAGGCCGACGGCACGCTGCTCGGCCAGCAGGTCAGTCCGCTCGACCGGGTCGGGCTGTACGTCCCGGGCGGCAAGGCGGCTTACCCGTCGTCGGTGTTGATGAACGCGATTCCGGCGGTCGTCGCCGGCGTGCCCGAGCTGATCATGGTCGTGCCGACGCCGCGCGGCGCGGTCGACGAGCTGGTGCTCGCCGCGGCGCAGATTGCCGGGGTGCACCGCGTATTCACGATCGGCGGCGCGCAGGCGGTCGCGGCGCTCGCCTACGGCACCGAAACCGTGCCCGCGGTCGACAAGATCGTCGGTCCGGGCAATATCTACGTCGCGACCGCCAAGCGGCTGGTGTACGGCACCGTCGGCATCGACATGGTCGCCGGGCCGTCCGAAATCCTCGTCATCTGCGACGGCAAGACCGATCCCGACTGGATCGCGATGGACCTGTTCTCGCAGGCCGAGCACGACGAGGATGCGCAGGCGATTCTGTTGTCGCCGGACGGCGACTTTCTCGACCGCGTCGAGGCCAGCATCGCCCGCCTGCTCGAGGCGATGCCGCGGCGCGCGATCATCGAGCAGTCGCTCGGCGCGCGCGGCGCGCTGGTCGAGGTCGCCGATCTCGACGAGGCGGCCGAGATCGCCAATCGGATCGCGCCCGAGCATCTCGAGCTTTCGCTCGACGACGCCGAGAATTTCGCGCGCTCGATTCGTCACGCCGGCGCGATCTTTCTCGGCCGCCATACCGCCGAGGCGATCGGCGATTACTGCGCCGGTCCCAACCACGTGTTGCCGACGTCGCGCACCGCGCGCTTCTCGTCGCCGCTCGGGGTCTACGATTTCCAGAAGCGAACCAGCCTGATCGGCTGTTCGCCCGCCGGCGCCGATGCGCTTGGCCGCGTCGCGTCGACGCTGGCGCAAGGCGAAGGTCTCGTCGCGCACGCGCGCTCGGCGGAGTTCCGCGTCGACAAGACCGGGTCCTAGCCCCGGCCGGCCGCGCGTCAGGCCGTCGCACGCGGCGGTTTCGGGTTCACCCTCTCCACGCAAAAAATTCTGCGACGGCTTGCAGTTTTTAATATTTGGGAATATAATCCCAAATATAGCAATCTAGTCCGCCGCAAATCCACAATTTCGGTGGTTTTTTAAAGACTTTTCAAAGTTGTGGGAATAGAATCCCAAAGGAGAGACAATGCCAGTATTCAGCAAGAGCAGAATTGCCACCGCCGTGATCCTTTTTAGCGCCATTGCCCTGACCGCCGGATGCGGCGGCTCGTCGGACGACGACGATTCGACCGAAACCTCGGTCGTCAGCCGCGGCGTGATTACCGGGTTCGGCAGCGTCTACGTCAACGGCCGGCGCTACGCGACCGACGCCGCGAGTTTTCGCGTCGACGACACCGTCGGCAGTGAGACCGACCTGCGCGTCGGCATGATCGCGACGGTGCGCGGCTACTCGGATGACGGCGGGCGCTCGTGGCGCGCGCGGCGGGTCAGCTACGATAACGAACTCAAGGGCCCGGTCAGCAGCATCACGCCCGACCTGGCCGACCCGACGCGCAAGACCCTGATCGTGCTGGGGCAAAGGGTGCTAATCAATAGCAAGACCCGATTCGACGACGACCACGACCTTACTTTCGACAGTCTCGCGGTCGGCGACGTGCTCGAGATAGACGGTTACCATGGCCCCGACGGATTGGTCGCGACCTACGTCGAGAAACAGGAAGATGATTCCGAGTTCGAGATCAAGGGCCGCATTGAGAAACTCATCGGGGACCGGTTCGAAATTCGCGGCTTGCCGGTCGTGTTCGACTCGACGACGGATCTCGACGGCATCAAGGCGGTTGTCGAGGGGCTCTACGTCGAGGTCGAGGGCCGTCTCGATTCGCTCGGCACGACGCTGCTCGCGCAATCGATCGAGCGTGAAGACGACGACTTCGACGATGCCGACGAACTCGAGATCGAGGGCATGATCATGGAATTCGATAGGTCGACGAAAATCTTCAAGATTGGCGAGCAGCGCGTCGACGCCGCCACCGCCGAGCTGATGCCGGCGTCGCTGGAGCTTGCCGACGGCCTGATCGTAGAGGTCGAGGGTCATCTCGTCGGCGGTGTGCTGATCGCCGAGGAGGTCAAGCAGCGCGGCAAGAAGATCGAGATCGACGCGCCGCTGGCGGCGGTCGGCGACGATACCGTCACCTTCACCTTCAACGGGATCGATATCGTCGCCCGCGTCGGCGCCGGCACCGAGCTCGAGGACGATACCGGCAACCCGGTATTCTCGCTGGCGGATTTCGCGCCCGGCGACTTCGTCGAATTCGAGGCCTTCGCCGACGGTTCGGGCGTACTCAACGCGGTCGAAATCGAGCGCGAGGCGCCGGACGAGATTGCGATCGAGGCGCCGGTCGAGGCCTTAGATCGCGATAATCGGGCGGTGACCCTGCTCGGTGTCGAATTCGACCTGTCGGCGGCCCGGTTCGAGAATGCCGCCGATGTCGAAATCTCGGCCGGGGCTTTTTTCGACGCGCTCGACATCGGCGTGTTCATCGAAATCGAGGATGCCGATCGCAACGGCGTTTTCGACAAGGCCGAACTCGAGGACTAACCCTGACACGAACCCGCGGCGCATCGGGCCGCGGGTTCGAAAACGGAGATTTATGCAGCAAACGCTTCGTCAAAGCCTGCGCAAGATACTGATGGCGCTGATCCGCACGCTGCTGCGTAACGGCATGTCCTACGGCGAGTTCGACCAGATCGCGCGCAAGTCCTTCGTCGACGTCGCGTTTCGCGACCTCAAGCCGGCGCGCAAGAAGCAGACCGTGTCCAACGTCGCGATCCTGACCGGGCTCAACCGCAAGGAAGTCAAGAAACTGCACGAGCTTGATGCCGGTCAGGACGACGGCAAGAGCCAGCAATACAATCGGGCCGTGAGGGTCATCGGCGGCTGGCTAAACGATCCGCGGTTCCTGCGCAAGGACGGCAATCCGCGCGATCTCGATTACGAGGGCGAGGATTCCTTCGGCGAGCTGGTGCGCCGGTACAGCGGCGACATGCCGGTAGCGGCAATGCAGAAGGTGCTGGCCAGTTCGGGCAATATCAGTTTCATCGACGGCAACAAGGTTCGCCTGCTGAGCCATGCCTACCTGCCGGCCGACGACCCCGACGAAAAAATCGCGATCCTCGGCAACGATACCGGCCAGCTGATCGAGACCATCGAATTCAACCTGACCGCGGCCGAGGAAGACCTGCGCTTTCAGCGCAAGGCGTCCAACCCGCAGATCGACCCCGACGCGGTCCCCGAAATCAAGCGGTTTTTACGGCGCAAGGGGCAGGCCTTCCTCGAAGAGGTCGACCTGTACCTGAGCCAGCACGAATCGCGCGACGACTCCGGCGTCGACGTCAGCGTCAGCGTCTTCTATCACGAGTCGGACGACACAGACCAGGAACCACAGGAATGAAACACCAGCGAAGGAATCCGATCAGGATATCGACCACCCTCGGCGCGGCGCTGCTCGCCAGCACGCTGCTGAGCTCCTGCGGCAGCGGCGGCAGCGCCGCGGTCGCGATCATCAACGCCGGCATCGGCGGCACCGGCATCGTCTTCGGTACGATCACCGGTTTCGGCAGCGTCTGGGTCAACGGACGGCGCTTCGAGATCGACGGCAGCGAAATCATCGTCGACGGCGAATTGAAGACTCAGGACGAACTCAAAATCGGCATGGTCGTCCGGCTCGACGTCGACACCGAAAACGGGATGTTCGGCGGCACCGCGGCCAGGGTCGTGTTTGACGACGCGATCCAGGGCCCGCTCAACGGTGCACCGATCCCGGTCGTCGGCTCGGGCGGCAGCGCCAAGCGGTTCAAGATCCTAGAGCAGTACGTCACTATCGACGCGAACCGGACGCTCTTTAACGGCACCGACTTCGGCTTCGCAACGATCGCCGATGACGATGTCGTCGAGGTCAGCGGCTTTCGCACCGCGCCTGACGAAATCGTCGCAACCTACGTCCGCAAGGTCGACCTCCCGCCGACGGCCTCAATCGAGGTCGAATTTCGCGGAACGATCCAGTCCTTGATGGTCGACAATTTCAAAATTAATGGCGTGACTGTCAATTTAGATACCGTGATAGAAATCGACGTCGACGGCGGACAGCTCGAGGAGGGGATGTTGGTCGAGGTCGAGGGCTTCTTCGTGTCAGATACTGAGGTGGACGCGCTCAAGATCGAGGCGGAAGACGAAGACTTCGGCGAAGCCGTCGACGAGATCAGCCTGCAGGGTATCGTCTCGGGGTACAGCCCCACCGGCGCCGGGTTGAACGAACCATTCTTCATCAATGGCCAGCTGGTCGACGCGAGCGGGGCCGAGCGCGAACCGGAGAACATCGAAAGCCTGATGCAGAACGGCCTCGAAGTCGAGGTCGAGGGCGAAATCGTCAATGGAATCCTGATCGCCGAGGAACTCGAGTTGCGCGACGGCGATACCGAGGTGCGCGCGACCGTGTTCAGCAAGGACCCGAGCGGCAGCTTCGTCGTCGAGTTTCCCGTCGGCAAGCTCACGATCACCACCAACGGGATCACGGTGTTCGAGGACGAATCGGAAACGCCGATACCAGGCTACTCGTTTCAGGACCTCGCCATCGGTCACTTCGTCGAGGTCGAGGGAGTCGAAGTCGAGGGAGTCGGGAGCAAAGATACTTTGAGTGCACAAGTCGTCAAGCGTCGCAAGCCGAACGATCTCAAGCTGCAGGGCGTGGTCGATGAGATCGATTCAACGGCTTTATCGATCACGATTCTCGACCTTACCTACCCGATGGATTCAGATGCGATATACGAAGAGAACCCGACGATGACGGCTACCGAGTTTTTCGATCCGGGATACCTGATGGTCGGCGATATTGTCGAGCTGGAGGACAACCATTCCGAGAGTGATCCCGCCGACGGCTTCGCCGACGCGGCTGAGACCGACGATTAGCGATCCTGCTGCGGCCGCTGCTCGACCTGCATCTCGAGCTCGAACTCGCGCTCGCCGCGAAACAGCCGGATCCGGGTGCGGTCGCCGGGCTTGTGCAAGGTGATCTTGTCGACCAGGTCGCGCGTGCCGTCGACGGTCTTGCCGTCGACCGCGACGACGATATCGCCCGGTTGAACGCCGGCCCTTTCCGCCGGGCTCTCCATGAACACGTCGGTGATCATCGCGCCGGTGATTCCCGGCTGGCCGGTCTCCATCGCCGCCCTGGCATTGATCTCGGTGACGACGACGCCGATCCAGCCGCGCGTGACCTCGCCGTGCTCGATGATCTGCCACATGATGTCGAGCGCGAGCCCGACCGGGATCGCGAAGCCGATCCCCTGCGCGGTGGTCTGGCTGAAGATCGCGGTATTGATGCCGATCAGCTCGCCGTAAGCATTGACCAGCGCGCCGCCCGAATTGCCCGGGTTGATCGCGGCGTCGGTCTGGATGAAACTCTCGACCAGCGTGTTGAGGCCGATCTGTTCGCGCCCGGTGGCGCTGATGATGCCCATGGTCACGGTCTGGCCGACGTTGAGCGGATTGCCGATTGCGAGCACGACGTCGCCGACCCGCGGCTCGGAGGCCTCCGCGAGGCGGATGCCGACGAGTCCGTCGAGCCGGATTTGCAACACCGCGAGATCGGTATCGCGATCCTCGCCGATCAGCACCGCGGCGCTGCCGCGGCCGTCGGCGAGTGCGATCAGGATTTCGTCGGCGCCGTCGATGACGTGCTGGTTGGTCAGGATGTAGCCCTCGCTGCCGATGATCACGCCGGAGCCGAGGTTCGTCTCGCTGCGGCTGCGCTGGCGGCGTTGCAGCTGATCGCCGAAGAAGCGACTGAATATCGGGTCGTCGAGCAGCGGATGGGGCTTCTCCTGCACGGTCTTGGTGGTGTAGATCGTCACCACCGACGAGGCCGAGGACGCGACCGCGTCGGCGTAGGACACGACCATCTTGTCCCGCCGGGCGGGTGCCGCGACGGTCGCCGTCGGTCGGCCGGAGAAAAACTCGAGAACTTCGTCGCGACCGCGGTCGCTGGTCGCGAGCAGGTAGAGAAACGCAAGCGCCAGGCCGATCAACCCGAACTGCAGCAGGAAGGCGAGCGCTTTGATTAGTTTCATCGAGCGATAGTATCATAGCGCCTGATCCCCGGGATGACGCCTCATGCAGCTCCAACAGCTTTGCGAATTTTGTCACGATTTTCTGAAGGTCGACGACTTCGACGACTATTGCCCCAACGGCCTGCAGGTCGAGGCCAGCGACCGGGTCGAGCGCATCGTCTGCGGCGTGACCGCGAGCCAGGCGCTGATCGACGCCGCCGCCGCGGCCGGCGCCGACACGCTGCTGGTACACCATGGTTACTTCTGGCGCGGCGAGGCGCAGCCGATCGTCGGCATGAAGGGGCGTCGCATCCGCAGCCTGATCGAACACCGGATCAATCTGCTCGCGTTCCATCTGCCGCTCGATGCGCATCCCGAGGTCGGGAACAACGTGCAGCTGGCGAAGCGCATGGGCTGGAGCGTGGACGACAGATTCGGCGAGCAGGGCCTGGTCCTGGGCGGCGCCGTCGCCGGCGAGCAGTCACTCGACGAACTGCGCCAGGACCTGGCGACCAGGCTCGACGCGCAACCGCTGGCGATTGCCGGCGGCGATCACCCGATCCAACGTGTCGCCTGGTGCACCGGCGCCGCGCAGGGCTTCATCGACGCCGCCGCCGCGCGCGGTTTCGACGCCTTCGTCAGCGGCGAAATCTCGGAACCGACATTTCACTGTGCGCGCGAGCTGGGAGTCCACTATCTCGCCGCCGGCCATCACGCGACCGAGCGCTACGGCGTGCAGGCGCTGGCCGCGCTGATCGGCGAACGATTCGGCGTCGAGCAACAGTTCATCGACATCCCGAACCCGGTCTGAGAAAATAATTTCGAAAAGCACGGCAAATGCTTGATTCGAGCGCCTTGTCCCCTCGACGAAAAATTCAAATTAGGCTATGCTAGCGACCGTTTTTTTGCCCCGGCGACATGCTGTTCCCGGTCGCGGGGGTCCTGTCTTTCATTCGGGGAAGAATTTGCATGTCAGCAAACGAGATCGACAATAATCGCAGGCGATTCCTGACTGCGGGTACGGTAGTCGTCGGCGCGGTGGGTACGGTCGTCGCGGCGATACCCTTCGTGTTGAGCTGGATGCCGAGCGCGCGGGCGCGTTCGGCCGGCGCGCCGGTCGAGGCCAACATCGGCAAGCTGCAGCCTGGCCAGCAGATCATCGTCAAGTGGCGCGGCAAGCCGGTCTGGGTCGTGCGCCGCGACGACCGGGCGCTCGAAACCCTGCCCAGGGTCGTCGACGAACTACGCGACCCCGATTCGCAGGACAGCATCCAGCCGGAGTATGCGCAGAACGAATATCGCTCGCGCAAACCGGAATTTCTGATCATCGAGGGCATTTGCACCCACCTCGGTTGCTCGCCGACTTACCGGCCGGAAATCACGTCGGATTTCCAGGGTGGTTTTTTCTGCCCCTGTCATGGCTCCAAATTCGATTTTGCCGGGCGGGTCTACGCCGGCCTGCCGGCGCCGACCAACCTGGTCGTGCCGCCGCATTACTTCAAGAGCGACGACGTGATTTTGATTGGTGAGGATGGGCCGACGGCATGAACGAGCAACCGGACAAGCAGGGTTTCATGGCCTGGATCGACGCGCGCTTCCCGCTGACCAAGATGTGGGACGAGCACCTGGCGAAGTACTATGCGCCGAAAAATTTCAATTTCTGGTATTTCTTCGGCTCGCTGGCGCTGCTGGTGCTCGTGCTCCAGATCGTCACCGGCATTTTCCTGACGATGCATTACAAGCCCGATGGCGAACTCGCCTTCAAGTCGGTCGAGTACATCATGCGCGATGTCGACTGGGGCTGGCTGATCCGCTACCTGCACTCGACCGGCTCGTCGGCATTCTTCATCGTCGTCTACCTGCACATGTTCCGCGGCCTGATGTACGGCTCCTATCAGAAGCCGCGCGAATTGATCTGGATCTTCGGCATGTTCATCTTTCTCGCGCTGATGGCGGAAGCCTTCATGGGCTACCTGTTGCCGTGGGGACAGATGTCGTTCTGGGGCGCGCAGGTCATCATCTCGCTGTTCGGCGCGATCCCGTGGGTCGGTGATGACCTGACGATCTGGATCCGAGGCGACTTCGTCATTTCCGATGCGACGCTGAACCGCTTCTTCGCGCTGCACGTCATCGCGGTGCCGCTGGTGTTGCTGCTGCTCGTCGTGATGCACATCCTGGCGCTGCACGAGGTCGGTTCGAACAACCCCGACGGCATCGAAATCAAGAAGAATAAGGACGAGAACGGCGTGCCGCTCGACGGCATCCCGTTTCATCCCTACTACTCGGTCAAGGACCTGGTCGGCGTCGTCGTGTTCCTGATTCTCTTCAGTATGGTCGTATTCTTCGCGCCCGAGATGGGCGGGTATTTCCTCGAGAAGCCCAACTTCGTGCCGGCCGACCCGTTCAAGACGCCGGAACACATCGCGCCGGTCTGGTACTTCACGCCTTACTATGCCATCCTGCGCGCGGTTCCCGACAAGCTCCTCGGTGTCATCGCGATGTTCGCCGCGATCGGCGTGCTGTTCCTGATGCCGTGGATCGATCGCGGCAAGGTGCGTTCGATCCGCTATCGCTCGGCGACATTCAAGTGGCTACTGGCGATGCTGGTCGTCAGTTTCATCGGCCTCGGTTACCTCGGCGCGCTGCCGCCGACACCGACGCGGACCATGTTCGCGCAGATATTCAGCATCGGCTACTTCGGCTATTTCGTCGGCCTGTGGTGGATCAGCAAGAACGAGGTCACCAAGCCGGTTCCAGCGAGGGTAAGGTGATGAAGCGCACGTTGATTCTTTTGCTGGGCCTGATGGCGCCGGCTCTCGGCTTCGCGGCGGGTGACGCTCATACCTATCCCGACGACGAAATCGAGATCGACTGGGAGGACAAGGCGGCAATGCAGCGCGGCGCGCGGACTTTCGTCAACTATTGTCTGAGTTGCCACTCGGCCGCTTACTCGCGCTTCAACCGCGTCGGCAAGGACCTCGGCATCCCGGACGACCTGGTGCGCGAGTACCTGATCTTCACGACCGACATCAATGGCGACAAGACCAAGATCGGCGAGTTGATGGAAACGACGATGACCCCGGAATATGCCGAGGAAGCCTTCGGCCTGGTACCGCCGGACCTGACGCTGATCGCGCGTTCGCGCGGCGTCGACTGGCTGTACAACTACCTGCGCGGATTTTACGTCGACCCGAGCCGCGAAGGCATCGGCGTCAACAACGGCGTCTTCGCCAACGTCGGCATGCCGCACGTGCTGATCGAGCTGCAGGGACTGCAGGCGCCGAAGTATCGCATCGTCAAGGATGCCGACGGCAACGAAACCGAAGTGCTTTCCGGTTTCGAGATCATCGAGCCGGGATCGATGAGCAAGTCCGAGTACGATCAAACGATCCACGACCTGGTCGCGTTTCTCGACTATCTGGCCGAGCCCTACAAGCAAACGCGCGAGAATGTGGGTGTCGGCGTCATAATTTTTCTGCTCTTCTTCCTGGTCCTCGCCTATGCGCTCAAGCGGGAATACTGGAAAGACGTGCACTAACCCGATCGAGCGAATATGTCAGTAGTAGCGAATCGTCGTTCGGTGATGAGTTGTTTCTCGTCGCCGACCGATCCGGAATGCCACCGGGCCCGGATCGTGCTCGCGGAAAAAGATATCACGGTCGAAATTCACGACGTCGACACCAACAACCTGCCCGAGGATTTGCTCGATCTGAATCCTTACGCGACCGTGCCGACGATGGTCGACCGCGATCTCGTGCTGTACAACGCGCGGGTGCTGATCGAGTATCTCGACGAGCGTTTTCCGCACCCGCCGCTGATGCCGGTCGACCCGGTCTCGCGCGCCAAGGCGCGGCTGGCCCTGTTCCGCATCGAAAGCGACTGGTTCAGCCTGCTGCCCGATATCGAGCGCGGCACCGAGAAGAAGAAAACCCAGGCGAAGAAGGCGCTCGGCGAAAGCCTGGTCAATTCGTCCGAGGTGTTCGGCGCGATGCCGTACTTCCTGTCGGCCGAGTTCAGCCTGCTCGATTGCAGCATCGCGCCGATTCTGTGGCGCCTGCCGTACTACGGCATCGAGTTGCCGAAATCGGCCAGGCCGATCACGAACTACATGAAACGCGTGTTTTCACGCCCGTCGTTCCAGGCCAGCCTGTCCGAGCAGGAACGCGATATGGTGGCCTGATCGCGGTCGCGACCATGACCTCGAGCAAACCCTACCTCGTCCGCGCGCTGTACGACTGGATCCTCGACAACGACGCGACGCCTTACATCCTGGTCGACACGACGCATGCGGGGGTACGGGTGCCGGCGGGCATCGCCAACGACGGCAAGGTGGTGCTCAACCTCGTTCCGCAAGCAGTCCAGAACCTCGATATCGACAACGATTTCATCGCCTTCTCGGCGCGTTTCGGCGGCGTCGCCGAGGACGTCTATTGTCCGATGGCTTCGCTGCTCGCGATCTACGCGCGCGAGAACGGCGAGGGCATGATGTTTCCCGCCGACGACGATAGCGGTGAGGCGAAGGACGACGAACCCGACAAGGCGAAAGGTCCGACGCTCAAGGTGATCAAATAATCGCCGAATCGGAGCCCTGACCGCGTCAATAGGTAAAACTGCGGAAAAGCCGGGGGACTACGGACGAGAGCTCAGGAGTTGTCAGTAGGATGGCTGGCGGCAGATCGAGGGGGACGGAGCAAAATTTCCGCATCAGGCTCAATCGATCGTCGATTTCAGCAGCGGAATTTTTGTCTGTCCCCGATCTTGCACGAGTGTCGGAGTCGTCGCCGGGCCATCCTTAATTGGAAAAACCCAAGATCCGCCGCTCGCCGGAGTCGCACCATCGGGGACAGACCAAAAATTGCATCCAGCTCTTTCGGCATTTGACGATCGAAAGGCAATTTTTGCTCTGTCCCCCTCGATCTGCCGCGAGCCATCGCGCTACTACTCCGCCCAGGCTTCCGCCTGAAATGCGTCCTTGATCCACATGATTTCGTCGGAGCCATCTGCCTGTCTTTGAATCAGCAACGCGTCGAAGCGCAGCGGCACCGCGGCGAGTTTGCGATTGGTGGCGAGGAAAAATTGCGCCGCCCGGATCAGCTTTTGCCGCTTCGACCGCGGCAGCGAGTGAGCCGCGCCGCCGAACGCGCGCGAGCCGCGATATTTGACCTCGACGAAACAGATTGCATCGCCGTCGCGCATGACCAGATCGATTTCGCCGAGTCGACAGTGGAAGTTTTGCGCCAGGCAACGCAAGCCCCGGCGCTCCAGATAAGCGCGGGCCTCGGTCTCGCGTGACAATCCCTTGTCGCGATTCGCCGACATCGGCTCAGGGCGATATGCTCGAAGTCGTCAGCGGCAGGCTCGGCGGGGTTTCGAGCATCCTGGCGACGCCGTTCTCGTAGGTCGCGAGCAGCAGCGTGCGCCGCACGCGGCCGAAGTTGTCGACCGTGAGGTTGCCGGTGTGGTGCGGCCGGGACTCTTCGGGATTGACCATCAGCCGGCGCAGCGACGGGATCATGCGATAGGCGTCGATACCGAGCGCGAACAGGCGGCTGAAGCGCTGGCTCTCCTCGGGCCAGAGCCGGCTGACCTGCTGAAAATCGCGATTGTCGCGATTGTCGAGCATCCACGGCATGTCGACGAACAGGATCTCGTTGAGATCGCGGTCGTCGGCCGGCGTGCTCGAACTCGATGAGATGTTGGAGGTCGAGTAAACCGGCAAGTCCTGGGCGTGATGAAACTTGAGCTGGGGCTTGATCAGCCGCGCCTGGCGGGCGTTGGCGGCGATGAAGATCATGTCCACGTCCTGCCGGCGCCGGGCTTCGAACTCGACCTGGCGCTGGATGGTCTGCTGCACGATGGTCTTGCGGTGGTTGCTCGTCGTCAGGTTGAGCAGGTTCTTGATCGCCGGCGAGTAATCGTTTTTCTGCGCCGGGTAGATCGAGCTGCCGACGACATGGCCGCCGAGTTTTTCGAAGCGCTGGCTGAAAGCGCGCTGCAGGCGATAACCCCATTCGGTGTCGGGGACCAGCACCAGGGCGTGGTAGCGGCCCTGCGCCAGCGCGATGTCGGCGATCTGCTCGGCCTCGTCTTCGGGGCGCAGGCCGAATTGATACAGGTTCGGCACCGCTTCCTTCAGATCGTTGCCGTAGTTCAGCGTCAGCGTCGGCACCTCGAGCTTTTCGCGCTGCTGCAGCATGTCGATCAATTCCTTGTCGATCGGCCCGACGACGAAATCGGCGCCGTTCTGGATCGCCTGCTCGTATTGCAGGTTGAACTGCGCCGGATCGGTGCTGGCGTCGATGATTTCGACGTCGGCGGCCTTGTCGGGGTCCTCGTAGTAGGCGTAGAGAAAGCCATTCTGGATCGCGTTGGCGACTTTTTCCAGACGCCCCGAAAACGGCAGCATCAGCGCGATTCGAGTCGGGTCGATGAAGATGCGGCGGCTCTCCTCGAGCAGGTTGAGCGCGTACAGCGCCGCCGCCGGGTGTTCGCCGTAACGCTGGTACCACTGGTCGATCCAGGGCTCCATTTTTGCCGGCAGCATGTTCGAACGCCGCGCGATCAGGTTGAGCTCGAGCCAGCCGCGGACTTCGCTGGTCTGCGCCTCCGACAGCGCGCGAATGATCGACGGCTCGGTGATTCGGTTCAGCGCGTCCCAGATGAAATCGTGATTTTTTTCCTTTTCCTGCGGCGTGCGCAGGAAATTGCCGATCTGCATGCGCAGTTTGGCGCTTTCCAGCGGCTTGCCGATCGCGAGCACGCCGCGCGAGCGGATGCTGAGCGCCAGCGCCTTGAAGCGAAAGTCTGCGAGTTCGTCGATTTCCGGCAGGTTCGACAGACTCTGGTAGATCTTGCCCTCGCCGAGGTAGCCGCCGGCCTGCACGACCTCCTTGTATTTCTGGTCCTGGGCGAGTATGTCCTGTTCGCCGAGCGACTCGAAAAACGGGTCGATCTGGTCATACAGCCCGGCGCGATAATACATCTCGGCGACCCGAATGAGGAAGCCGGACCGCTCGGGCTGCTCGCTCTGGCCGGCCAGGTCATCGTAGACTACGGCCGCCTCGAGCCACTTGTCGTCTCTCTCGTAGTCGAAGGCGCGCACCAGTTTCTCCTCGAACGGCGTCAGGACACGCCCATCGGCGTCGAGCATCTGGCCGTCGTCGACTCCGGGCGATGGCGCGCGCGGACCGGTCTGGCAGGCGGTCAGACCCGCTAACAGCGCGAGTGCGGACAGCAGAGGTAATCGGAGTTTCATCGGCGGTCGAGGCTGGAGCCGGTGGCTGTTGCAAACGCGCGTTAGTGTACACTCTTTTGCATGGCCGGCGTACTCTACATCGTGGCGACCCCGATCGGCAATCTAGGCGACATCGGCGCGCGTGCGGTCGAGGTTTTACGCGGGGTCGAACTGGTCGCGGCCGAGGATACGCGGCATAGCCGCAAGCTGCTGAACCATATCGGCGTCGGCGCTCGCCTGCTGTCGTATCACGAGCACAACGAGACCGCGCGTGGCCGCGAAATCCTGCGGCGACTGGAAGCGGGCGATTCGGTCGCGCTGATCTCGGACGCCGGCACGCCGCTGATTTCGGATCCCGGCTTTCGGCTCGTGCGCGACGCGCGTGCCGCCGGCATCCGGGTCTCGCCGATACCCGGGCCGAGCAGCGTGATCGCCGCGCTGTCGGCCGCCGGCCTGCCGACGGACCGCTTTCACTTCTTCGGCTTCCTGCCGGCCAAAGCCGAAGAACGCGGCAACCGGCTGCGGCGGATGCAGGATTTGCATGGCACGCTGGTGCTGTTCGAATCCAGCCATCGCATCGTCCCGCTGCTGGCCCAGCTCGACGAAATTTTCGTCGACCGACCGCTGGTGCTGGCCAAGGAAATGACCAAGCATCACGAACGCTTTCTCACCGGCAACGCGCGCGCTCTGCGGGCGCGGATCGACGCCGAACCCGAGCTCGGCAAGGGTGAATTCGTCGTCCTGATCGACAACGCGGGAAGCGTCGGGAACGAGCGACTGAATGCTGACGATATCGACGTCATAAAAATGTTGCTGGCGGAAGTTTCCGTCAAGACGGCGGTCAGAATTGCCGCCCGAATTACCGGCAAAAAGAAAAATGAAATCTATCGGGCGGCGCTCGAAATCGCCGCCGATACGGATGCCCAACCCGGCGATTTCTGACCCTAAGTCAATGATTTGCAAAGGTTCGGGCGCTGGCAGTCAAAGGCCCCAAGTGCCAGTCGCGAAGCCCGATCTGGCTCACCTTTGTGCGCGATGCAACGAAGTTGGTCAATTTCTTGCATACGTGCCTATAATCGTATTGAATGGGTGCAAGCGGTGAGCGTCCGTGACGATGGCGAAACTGTGAAAAAGTTTGCGTTGTAATCATACGCAAGGCGAACGAAAGTCACAGGCTCTCGTCTAAAAGTTAACTATGCTTTAGCTAGATCACCCAAGGCAATAGCAAGCACGCAAGAGTGACTTAATTCTGTCAGGCGGCGCCTGGCCATGACAATCCAATGCGAGGGGCGCCGTTCCTGATCCGATTATGGAAGAGGTAGCCCAAATGAGCATTTTCGAAAGTTATCAACAGCGCTTCGAACAACACTTGCAGGAAGAACTCTCGCTGCAGGAGTACCTGGAGCTCTGCAAGGATAATCCCCTGGCCTACGCCACCGCGGCGGAGCGCATGCTGGCTGCCATCGGCGACCCCGAGCTGGTCGATACCTCGCAGGATCCGCGCCTTTCGCGAATCTTTTCCAACAAGATGATCGCCCGCTACCCGGCATTCGACGAGTTTTACGGCATGGAAGATTCGATCGAGCAGATCGTTTCCTACTTCAAGCACGCGGCCCAGGGTCTCGAAGAGAAAAAACAGATCCTCTACCTGCTCGGCCCGGTCGGCGGCGGCAAGTCGTCGCTGGCCGATCGCCTGAAAGCGCTGATGGAGAAACAACCGATTTACGCGATCAAGGATTCGCCGGTGTTCGAATCGCCGTTGGGGCTGTTCGACCTCGAGGAAGACGGCGAGATCCTCGAGCAGGAATACGGCATCGCGCGGCGCTATCTCAACAAGATCATGTCGCCGTGGGCGGTCAAAAGACTCAACGAGTTCGGCGGCGACATCGCCAAGTTCAAGGTAGTCAAGATCCAGCCGTCGATCCTGAACCAGATCGCGATCGCCAAAACCGAGCCGGGCGACGAAAACAACCAGGACATTTCGGCGCTGGTCGGCAAGGTCGACATCCGCATGCTCGAACACTACGCGCAAAACGACGCCGACGCCTACAGCTACTCGGGCGCGCTGTGCCGGGCGAACCAGGGCCTGATGGAATTCGTCGAGATGTTCAAGGCGCCGATCAAGGTGCTCCATCCGCTATTGACCGCGACCCAGGAGGGCAACTACAACGGCACCGAGGGCCTGTCCGCGCTGCCGTTCGAGGGCACGATTCTGGCGCACTCGAACGAGTCGGAATGGCAATCCTTCCGCAACAACAAGAACAACGAAGCCTTCCTCGACCGCGTCTACATCGTCAAGGTGCCGTACTGCCTGCGCGTGTCCGAGGAAATCAGGATTTACGAAAAGCTGCTCACCAACAGCTCGCTTTCGGAAGCGCCCTGCGCGCCGAGCACGCTCGAGATGCTCGCCCAGTTCAGCGTGCTGTCGCGGCTGGTGCCGCCGGAGAATTCGAGCATTTACTCGAAAATGAAGGTCTATGACGGCGAGAGCCTCAAGGATACCGACCCGAAGGCCAAGTCCTACCAGGAATATCGCGACTACGCCGGCGTCGACGAGGGCATGAGGGGCCTGTCGACGCGCTTCGCCTTCAAGATCCTGTCGCGCGTCTTCAATTTCGACCAGACCGAGGTCGCGGCCAACCCGGTACACCTGCTGTACGTGCTCGAGCAGCAAATCGCGCGCGAGCAGTTCCCGCAGGACGTGCACGACCGCTATCTCGAACACATCAAGGCTTTCCTGGTGCCGAACTACGTCGAGTTCATCGGCAAGGAAATCCAGACGTCGTACCTCGAGTCGTACAGCGAGTACGGCCAGAACATCTTCGACCGTTACGTGACCTATGCCGACTTCTGGATACAGGACCAGGAGTACCGAGATCCCGAGACCGGCGAGAACTTCGGCCGCGCGTCGCTCAACGAAGAACTCGAAAAGATCGAGAAGCCGGCCGGGATTTCCAACCCGAAGGATTTTCGCAACGAGGTCGTTAATTTCGTGTTAAGGGCGCGCGCGCAAAATGAAGGCAACAATCCGGAATGGGTCTCTTACGAAAAACTGCGTACCGTGATCGAAAAGAAAATGTTCTCCAACACCGAGGAACTGCTGCCGGTGATCTCGTTCAGCGCCAAGGCGTCCGAGGAAGACGAGAAGAAGCACGCCAACTTCGTCTCGCGCATGGTCGAGAAAGGCTATACCGAGAAGCAGGTGCGCCTGCTGTGCGAATGGTATCTGCGCGTTCGGAAATCGTCTTAATCGGCAGCATCCTGGAGCCGGCATACTGATATGACGCAATTGATCGACAGGCGGCAAAACGCGAAGAACAAGAGCACGGTCAACCGGCAGCGCTTCTTGCGACGCTACAAGACGCAGATCAAAAAAGCGATATCCGACCAGATTTCCGAGCGTTCGATCACCAATGTCGACAGCGGCGAGAGCGTATCGATTCCGACGCGCGACATCTCCGAGCCGACTTTCCGCAACGACAAGGGCGGTGTGCGCGAGGGTATATTTCCGGGCAACAAGGAATTCGCCCCGGGCGACCGCATCAAGCGCCCGCCTGGCGGCGGCGGCGAAGGCGGCCGTCGCGCCAGCGACCAGGGCGAGGGCGATGACGATTTCGTCTTCGAAATCTCCAGGGACGAGTATCTCGATCTGCTGTTCGACGACCTGGAGCTGCCGAATCTGAAGAAGAACCAGCTGCGCAAGATGACCAAGAGCAAGACCGTGCGCGCCGGTTTCACCACTGACGGCGTGCCGACCAACATCAACGTCGTGCGTTCGCTGCGCGCGGCGCTGTCGAGGCGCATCGGCATGGGCAGCGAACCGCGGCGAATGCTGCACGAGCGCGAAGCCGAGCTCGAGGCGCTGGAAAAGGATCCGGTCGCCGACGAGACGCGACGCGCCGAGCTGCACCAGGAAATCGCGATGCTGCGCGCGCGGCTGAAGAAGATTCCGTTCATCGATACCTTCGACCTGCGGTTCAACAATTTCGTGCAGCGCCCGGAACCGACTTCGCAGGCGGTGATGTTCTGCCTGATGGACGTTTCCGGCTCGATGGACCAGGAAACCAAGGATATCGCCAAGCGGTTTTATATCCTGCTCTACCTGTTCCTGACGCGCAGTTACAGGGATGTGGATGTCGTCTTCATTCGCCATCACACCCAGGCCAAGGAAGTCGAGGAAGAGGAATTCTTCTATTCGCGCGAGACCGGCGGCACGATCGTCTCGAGCGCGCTCGAGCTTACGCGCGACATCGTCAAGCAGCGCTATCCGCCCACCGACTGGAACATCTACGCCGCGCAGGCCTCCGACGGCGATAACTGGAACGACGATTCGCCGCTGTGCGAACAGATCCTGGCCAGGGACCTGCTGCCGCAACTTCGTTATTACGCCTACGTCGAAATCACCCGCCGCGACCACCAGGGCCTCTGGGAGCATTACCAGAACCTGCTCGGCAAGTACGACAACTTCGCGATGCAGCATATCCGCGAGCACAACGACATCTACCCGGTGTTTCGCGAATTCTTCCGGAAGCAGACGCAATGAGGGAGCCCATCTCGACGTCCGCCGAATGGACGTTCGAACTCATCGACGAGTACTATGCCGAAATCGAGGCCATTGCCGAGGGTTACGGCCTCGATACCTATCCGAACCAGGTCGAGCTGATCACGGCCGAGCAGATGCTCGACGCCTACGCCAGTATCGGCATGCCGATCGGCTACAGCCACTGGTCCTTCGGCAAGCATTTCATCAAGAACGAGCAGCAGTATCGGCGTGGTCACATGGGGCTGGCCTACGAAATCGTGATCAATTCCAATCCGTGTATCGCCTACCTGATGGAAGAGAACACGATGATGATGCAGGCGCTGGTCATGGCGCACGCCTGTTTCGGCCACAATTCGTTCTTCAAGGGCAATTACCTGTTTCGCGCGTGGACCGACGCCGAGGCGATCATCGATTACCTCGTCTTCTCCAAGCGCTACATCGCCGATTGCGAGGAGCGCTACGGCATCGAGGAGGTCGAGAACCTGCTCGACTCCTGCCACGCCTTGCAAAATCACGGTGTCGACCGCTACAAGCGGCCGTACCCGGTGTCGATGCGCGAGGAAAAGGAGCGGCTCAAGGAGCGCGAGGCTTACCTGCAATCGCAGGTCAACGAAGTCTGGCGCAAGACGATCCCGAAAAAGACCACCGAGGAGGAAGAGGCGAAACGGCCCAACTTCCCCGAGGAGCCGCAGGAAAACATCCTCTACTTCATCGAGAAAAACGCGCCCTTGCTCGAGCCCTGGCAACGCGAAATCGTGCGCATCGTGCGCAAGATCGGCCAGTATTTCTACCCGCAGCGCCAGACCCAGGTCATGAACGAGGGCTGGGCCTGTTTCTGGCATTACCACATCATGAACGAGCTCTACGACCGCGGCAAGGTCACCGACGGGTTCATGCTCGAGTTCATCCAGAGCCACACCAACGTCGTCGCCCAGCCGGAATTCGACAGCCCGTATTTCAGCGGCATCAACCCGTACGCGCTCGGCTACGCGATGATGACCGACATCAAGCGCATCTGCACCGATCCGGACGACGAGGACCGGCAATGGTTCCCCGATATCGCCGGTTCGAACTGGCAGGAGACGCTCGATTTTGCGATGCGCAACTTCAAGGACGAGAGCTTCATCTCGCAGTTCCTGTCACCGCGCCTGATCCGCGAGTTCAAGCTGTTCTCCATTCTCGACGACGAGGCGCAAAGCGAGCTCGAGGTCACGTCGATCCACAACGACGCCGGCTACCGGCACATTCGCAACTCGTTGTCGAACCAGTACAACCTGAGCATGAACGAACCGAACATCCAGGTTTACAATGTCGATATTCGCGGCGATCGCTCGCTGACGCTGCGCCACATTCCGCACAACAATATCCCGCTCGCGGAAACCCGCGAGCAGGTGCTCAGGCACCTGCACCGGCTGTGGGGCTTCCCGGTTCGTCTCGAGACCATCGGCGCCGACGACGAGATCGTCGACGTCGAGGAATGCGGCGCCTGATTCAGGGCGCGAAATTGAAATACATCTTGTTCCTGTCGAGCGTGTAGCTCCACGGCAGCTCGGCATTCTTCCAGCCGTTGACGACGCGCTGACCCTGGCGCGGACCGCCTTTTGCCTTGAAACCTTCGAAACCCTGGTACTGGGTGTATACCGTCTCGAAACCGGCGGCATGCAGCAGTCGCGCGGCGATCGGCGCGCGTGAGCCGGCCTGGCACATGACGATGATCGGCGCACGGCGATCGAGATCCCGGGTGTCGAGCAGCCTGTCTACCGCGGCGACGAAATCCGGATTCTCGCGCGTACGGTAAGTGTTCGCGCGTTCGCTCCAGGCGTAGTCGTCGCGCAGCAGCCGAACCGGGATGTTCGCATCGACCGCGTCGGCAAGGCCGATATACTTGAGTTCGGCGCGGGTACGCACGTCGATGAACGCCAGGGCGTCGCCGTGGGCCTGTTTCATCGCATGCGCTTCACGCGGTGTCAGATACAGGTCGTAGGGCGTGTGGTATTTCGCCGGAACGCCGCTCTTCGGCGCCGCCGACAGGCCGGCGCTCGAGGCCAGCAGGATCAGCAAAAGCGCGAATACGGGCATTCCACGCCCGCGTCAGCCACCCTTGATCGGCGGCAGCAGGACGATCTGGTCGCCCGCGTCGATGCGGATATCGTCGTAGTCCGCGGAGTCGACCTTTTCGTCGTTGAGGATCACGAGGAAGGGCCGATCGGCCGGGATCGGCACCTGCTCGAGCAGGGCCCGGAGGCTGGCGTCGTCGGCCACGCGCAGCGTGCAGCGGTTGAACGAGCTGCCGGCGGGCAGGTACTGACGCAGCCCGCCGAACAGCGTGACGTCGATGTCCATGCGCGAGGTCGTGATCAGGCGAGGCCGAGCCGCGAGAGGGTATCCTTTTTCGGCACGCCGTCGCCATCCCAGCCGCACAGCTCGTAATACTCCGGCAGCATTTCATCGAGCTTGCAGACCAGGCCCTTGGCGGTGCCGACGTCGGCCGGTTCCTCGAGAATGCGCTTCGGCAGCGTATCGTCGGCGCGGGTCAGGCCGGCCTTCAGGTTGAACAGCTTCTCGATGTTCCAGATGCGTTCACCGACCTCGATCATGCGTTCTTCGCTGGTCCAGTCGCCCTCGCAGGCCGCGTCGACCAGCGTGCGGTAATCGGCCAGGCTCCAGCCGCAGCCGCCGGGGAACAGGCACAGGCCGCTGGAATCCATGAATGCGACCTCGCGCTGCGTGTCGCGCACGATTTTCGCCTTGCCGGCGATCTCGGTGGTGTCGAAATCGTGCGCGTAGGGATCGGCGCGCAGGTGGCAGGCGCCGCGGTTGCTGGTCGCGTAGGCGAGCCCCATGCCCTGCATCGCGCGGCCGTCGTAGGCGGCGAACTCCTGGCCCTTGACCGTCATCGACAGGTCCGGATGGCCGTATTTCTCGCACAGCCGCTTCGAGCCCAGCGCGACGTCGGCGCCGAAACCCTCGCCCTTGCCGACGAGCTCGGCGATCTCGCACATCGCCGCGGCGTTGCCGAACTCGAGCCTGATGCCGCCGGTGACCTTTTCGTCGATCGCGCCGATGTCGAACAGCTCCATCGCCGCCGCGATCGAACCGCCGAGCGAGATCGGGTCCATGCCGTACTCGTTGCAGATGAAGCCGGCGAAGGTCGCCGCGTCCATGTCGTCGACGCCGCAGGCCGCGCCGAGCGCGTAGGCGGTTTCGTACTCGAGGCCGCCGGAGGCGCCCTGGTATTCGGGACGGTCCTTGACCGTGTAATGGGTCGGGTCGATCTTGCTGATGCGGCCGCAGCCGATCGTGCAGGCGTAACAGGCGCCGTTGGTGACGAGGTTGACGTGGCCGTTTTCGTTGGGCGTGTGCATCGCCTCGGGGTTGAGCTTGCTGGCGCCCTCGAAGCGCACGCTGCGGTTGTTGCGCGTCGGCAGGCTGCCGAAGGTATTGGTCACGTCCATCATCGCCAGCGTGCCGTCGCGGGCCATCTCGTCGCGCCCGGTCAGGCGGGCGTTGACCTCGTTGACGATCCGAAAGAACTTCTTCGGGTCGGCGTTTTTCACGCCGACGGTGCCGCGCACGGCGATCGTCTTCAGATTCTTCGAGCCCATGACCGCGCCGACGCCGGAGCGGCCGGCGGCGCGGTGCTTGTCGTTGACCACGCAGGCGTAGCGGCACAGCGTCTCGCCGGCCTGGCCGATCGACGCGAAGCGCATTTGCGGATCCTGGTATTTCTCGGCGAGGATGTCCTCGGTCTCCCAGACGGTCTTGCCCCAGACTCCGCTCGCGTCGCAGATCTCGACCTGGTCGTTTTCGATATGCAGGTAGACCGGCGAATCGGCCTTGCCCTCGACGATCAGCAGATCGAAGCCGGCGTTCTTGAACTCGCCGCCCCACTTGCCACCGGAGTTCGAGCACGCGATCGCGCCGGTCAACGGGCCCTTGGTAATGACGGTATAGCGGCCGCCGGTCGACGCCATCGTGCCGGTCAGCGGGCCGGTCGCGAAGATCAGCTTGTTGTCGGCCGACAACGCATCCGCTTCGGGATCCATCTCCTCGAAGAGATACTTGCTGCCGAGGCCACGCGAGCCGAGGTAGGCCTGTGCCCATTCCAGGTTCAGGGGCTCGATCTTGCAGGTGCCGTCGCTCAGGTTGACGCGCAGAATACGACCTTGCCAGCTCATCTTGGTCCTCCGGGTGGTTGTGCGATTGTCTACGCGGCGATTGTATATGCTGGCGATCGATTTTTACACAGCGCTGTCTCATAATCGGGGTTCCGAAGACGAGGATAGAGGCGTGATCAGAGTCATCATCGAACGCGAAATTGCCGAGGGCCTCGAGCAATTCTACGAATCGGCAATCGCCAATCTGAACGAGACCATGGCCGAATTCCCGGGCTATGCCTCGGGTGAGTCGCTCAAGAATCTGCGCCATCCCAATCGCTACGTCGTCATCACGCGCTGGCAAAACGAGGAATCGTGGAATCGCTGGTATCATTCGGAGACGCGCCGGGAAAAGCTCGCCGAGTTGCGGCCGTTCCTGCTGACCGACGAGAAAATCACGCTGCTGCGCCAGCTCGGCTATTACCGGGTCGACGAATCGAACAGCTAGCCACCGCGGCGTCGGTTTTTTGCTACAATGCGCGGCGAGTCGGCCGGATAATCGCTGACCCGCGCGACGGGTTGGAGGAAAGTCCGGGCTCCACAGGGCAGGGTGCCAGATAACGTCTGGGGGGCGCGAGCCCACGGCCAGTGCAACAGAAAGTATACCGCCCGGCCTCGCTGTCGCGATGCCGTGGTAAGGGTGAAATGGTGCGGTAAGAGCGCACCGCGCCTGTGGCAACACAGGTGGCAAGGTAAACCCCACCCGGAGCAAGACCGAATAGGAAAACGATGGCGTGGCCCGCGCCGTTTTCGGGTTGGTTGCTCGAGATCGGGAGGCGACTCCCGGTCCAGATGAATGATTATCCTCGACAGAACCCGGCTTACAGGCCGACTCGCTTCATTCGGGGCGGGGGCGCGACGCGCCCCCGCCGGTGCCGACAGGATGCCGGTCGCTGGTTAAAATTTGTGCAAAATCGCACAAAATTAGCCGAATCTTAAGGTTTTACTTTAAGTTCTCTTAGTAACTCGCAGATTTTAATGACCAATTCCTCTCAAATTATGAGGATAAACAGCTAAGTTATTGACGTTATTGGGAAAAGCGCTTCATTTCCGACCCATTTTTACTTGACTTGTGGTAAAAATTAGCCATATTGTGTCGAGCTGTGGGAAAAAGTGTCACAAAGTGGCACGAATAAGGGTAAAGCGTGCTCAGGTTTCGAGGGGTTTCCAACTTGTCATTGGACGCAAAGGGTCGCATCGTGCTGCCCGCGCGTTATCGTGAGCGCCTGCTCGAAGCCTGCGCCAGCCAGCTCGTTGTAACCATCGATACCGACCAGCCGTGCCTGCTGATGTACCCGCTGCCCGAGTGGGAGTCGATCGAGGAAAAGATCGAGGCCCTGCCGAGTTTCAATCCGACGACCCGACGCATCCAGCGCCTGCTGATCGGCCATGCCACCGAGGTCGAGGTCGACGCCAACGGCCGCGTGTTGCTGTCGCCGCCGCTGCGCGACTATGCGCGCCTCGGCAAGAAGGTCGTGCTGATCGGCCAGGGCAAGAAGTTCGAGCTGTGGGACGAGGCCTTGTGGAACGAGCGACTCGACACCTGGCTCGACGACAACGGCGACGACGACGACATGCCGGCGGCGCTCGCGGAGTTGACGCTGTGAGCGACGCCCACCAGGCCGTGCTGCACGACGAGGTCATCGCCGCGCTCGCGATCCGACCCGACGGCCGCTATGTCGACGGTACCTACGGCCGTGGCGGACATGCGCGTTCGATTCTCGATGCGCTCGGCGCGCAAGGCCGGCTGGTCGTGCTCGACCGCGATCCGGAAGCGATCGCCGCCGCGCGCACGGCGCTCGGCGCCGACCCGCGCGTCACGATCATCCACGACGATTTCGCCAACCTGCGCAGCCATGCCGCCGAGCTCGACTGGTTGCAGCAAATCGACGGTATCCTGCTCGATCTCGGCGTGTCGTCGCCGCAACTCGACAATGCCGCCCGCGGTTTCAGCTTCCGGCAATCGGGTCCGCTCGACATGCGCATGAATCCCGCGCACGGCGAGTCGGCGGCGGACTGGCTGGCGCGCGCCGACGAGGCCGAGATCGCGCGCGTGCTGTGGGAGTACGGCGAAGAGCGCCACGCGCGCCGCATCGCGCGACGGATCGTCGCGGCGCGCCGCGAACGCCCGCTCGAAGATACCGCGTCGCTGGCGCGCCTGATCGAGGAATGCGTGCCGGGCGGGCCGCGCCACAAGCACCCGGCGACGCGCAGCTTCCAGGCGATCCGGATTCACGTCAACCAGGAACTCGGTCAGCTGCAGCAGTTTCTCGAGACGATATTCGATTTGCTCAGGATCGGCGGCCGCCTGCTCGTGATCAGCTTTCATTCGCTCGAGGACCGAATCGTCAAACGCTTTTTCAGGGCCGAGAGCAGCCCGCGCAAACTACCGCGCCGGTTGCCGGTCAAGGACAGCGAAATCGCCGCCGGCGTACGCCTGAAACTGTTGGGCAAGGCCATCCGCGCCGGCGCCGGCGAACTGGCGTCGAACCCGCGCGCGCGCAGCGCGGTGCTGCGCGTCGCCGAGCGAGCCGCCTGATGAATCGCGGCATCACGCTGATCCTGCTGCTGACCCTGGTCCTCGGCAGCGCGCTGACCGTGGTCTACGTCAAGCATCAAAGCCGGGTGCTGTTCGCCGAGCTGCGCGCGATTCAGAAACTCCAGGATCGGCAAGTCATCGAATGGGGCCGCCTGCAGCTGCAAAACAGCACGCTCGCGGCGCACAGCAACGTCGAGTCGCGGGCGCGCAAGGATTTGAAGATGCGCCTGCCCGAGAATGTTCACCTGGTTCGCCTGAAATGACCCGGCCATCCGATCGAGCGGCGCGCGATGCCGCCAGAATCTACTTCGGCGGCCGGCATTTTTTCATCCTGCTGGTGATGATGAGCCTGCTGCTCGGCCTCATCGGGCGCGGCCTCTACCTGCAGATCGTCGAGCAGGATTTCCTCGCCGACCAGGGCGTGCAGCGCCAGATTCGCACGATCGAGACGCCGGCCTACCGCGGCGCGATCCTCGACCGCTTCGGCACGCCGCTGGCGATCAGCACGCCGGTCGATTCGATCTGGGTCAACCCGGCCGAGATCCTCGAGAACCTGCCCGCGCTGAAACGGGTCGCGGCCAGCCTGGATCTCGATTACGGCGAAACCGTGAGCATGCTGAAACAGCGCGCCAATCGCGAGTTCGTCTATCTCAAGCGTCAGCTCGAGCCCGAGTTCGCGCGCCGCGTCGCCGGCGACGTCGAAGGCGTCTACCTGCAGCGCGAGTATCACCGCTACTACCCCGCCGGCGAAGTGGTCTCGCATCTGGTCGGCTTCACCGATATCGACGACCAGGGACAGGAGGGACTCGAACTGGTCTACGACGACTGGCTGCGCGCGCAACCGGGCGAGCGCCGCGTGATTCGCAACCGGCGCGGCGAAGTGATCGAGGAACTGGCGCAGGTCAAGCGCGCCCGCTCGGGCAACGACATCGTCACCAGCATCGACATGCGCCTGCAATACATCGCTTACCGCAGCCTCGCCAAGGCGATAAAATATCACGCCGCGCGCGCCGGTTCGGCGGTGCTGATCGACGCGCGCAGCGGTGAAATACTGGCCATGGTCAACCAACCTTCCTTCAACCCGAATCACCGCACGTCGATGGCGCCCGCGCAGCTGCGCAACCGCGCCCTGACCGACGTGTTCGAGCCCGGCTCGGCGATCAAGCCGTTCACGCTCGCGGCCGCGCTCGACAGCGGTCGGCTGCGGCCCGACAGCCGCATCGATACGTCGCCGGGTCACCTGATGGTCAGCGGCCACCCGGTCAAGGATATCCGCAATTTCGGTCAGCTCGACCTCGCCGGCATCCTGCGCAAGTCGAGCAACGTCGGCGCGTCGCGCATCGCGCTCGCCCTCGATCGCGAGGAACTGTGGCAGGGATTTCGCAATTACGGTTTCGGCGAGGTCACCGGGCTGGCTTTCCCGGCCGAGGCGTCGGGGTATTTTCGTCATTTCACGCAGTGGCAGCCGCTGGACCACGCGACCATGGGTTTCGGCTACGGTATCTCGCTATCGATCACCCAGCTTGCGCGCGCCTACGCCGTGATCGCGAACCGCGGCCGCCTGCCCGAACTCAGCCTGCTGCGGCGCGAACCGCCGGCGCGTCGCGACAACGAAATCTCGCGCCACGTCATGAAAGCGACGACCGCGCGCCAGTTGCTGCAAATGCTGACCGAAGTCGTCGGGCCCAAGGGCACCGCGCAGTCGGCCGCGGTGCCCGGATACCGGGTCGCCGGCAAGACCGGCACCGCCAAGAAGAGCGTCGATGGCGGCTACCGCAAGGACAACTACGTCGCGGTTTTCGCCGGCATCGCGCCGGCCAGCGATCCGCGCCTGGTGATGGCCGTCATGATTGACGAGCCGACGCAGAACGGCTACTACGGCGGCGTCGTCGCCGCGCCGGTGTTCCAGGAAGTCATCACCAACGCGTTGCGGATTCTCGACGTGCCGCCGGACGACCTGCCGGCGCTGGCGCAGGGCGCGGGGCAGGGGGCATGATGCCGATGGTCGCCAATCCCGGTATGCGCCTGTCGGACCTGCTCGCCGGTTTCGCGACGCGCGCGCCGGTGCCGCCGATCGAGATTCGCGCGATCTCGAGCAACAGCGCCAGCATCGAGCCCGATTCGGCGTTCGTCGCCCTGCCCGGACTCACCACCAACGGCATCGACCACGCGATCGACGCGGTCAAGGCCGGCGCGGTCGCGGTCATTTACGACGCCGGCGATGCCTACGCCGCCGAGCGCGTCGCGCTGTTGCAAAAACAGGTCAAGGCGCAATGGATCGGCGTCGACGGGCTGATCGAGGCCAACGGCTTCATCGTCAGTCGCTTTTTCGGCGATCCGGGCAAGGCCATGACCATCGTCGGCGTCACCGGCACCGACGGCAAGTCGAGCGTGACGCATCTGCTGACCCAGGCGTTAACCCGCCTCGGCAAGCGTTGCGCCAGCATCGGCACGCTCGGCTACGGCATCGGCAACCGCCTGACTCCGGAGCAGTTGACGACGCCCGACGCGGTCACGCTGCAGTCGCGGCTGTTCGCCTTCCAGCAGCAGCGCTGCGACACGGTCGTTATGGAAGTATCGTCGCACGCGCTCGCGCAGTACCGCGTCAACGGTTGCGACTTCGACATCGCGGTTTTGACCAACCTCGGCCGCGACCACCTCGATTACCACGGCGACCTCGACCGCTACGCCGAGGCCAAGGCGCGGCTGTTTCACGATTTCGACCTGTCCGGCCGGGTGCTCAACGCCGACGACGAATTTGGCCGCCGGCTCGGCGCCGCGGTCGAGGCCGAGAGCCTGGTACGCTACTCGGTTTCGTCGCCGGCGGCGCAACCGGCCGAGGTCAGCCTGATCGCCTGCGACCTGACCGCGACCGGGCAGAACGTGCGCGCGCTGACCCCGCTCGGCGAAGTCACCGCGGTCACCGCGCTGATCGGCGGCTTCAACGTCGCCAACACGCTGGCCTGCATCGCGACGCTGGTCGCGCTCGGGCTCGATCACAACCAGCTCGAGCTGGCGATCAAGGACCTGCAACCGATCCCCGGGCGGATGGAGAAGTTCGGCGGTGGTCCCGCGCAGGCCGCGGCGGTTGTCGATTTCGCGCACACCGAGCAAGCCCTGCGCGCCTGCCTCGCGGCCAGCCGTGAGCATGCCCGCGGCCGGCTTTGGTGCGTGTTCGGTTGCGGCGGCGACCGCGACCCCGGCAAGCGTCCCGCCATGGGTCGCGCGGCCGAGGAGCTCGCCGATCGCGTCATCGTCACCGACGACAACCCGCGCCGCGAATCGCCGGAGAAGATCGTCGCCGCAATCCTCGCCGGCATGGAGCGCCCGGATCGGGCCTGCGTCGTGCACAACCGCCAGGCCGCGATCGAATACGCGCTGAGCCAGGCCGCACCCGACGACCTGGTCGTGGTGGCCGGCAAGGGACACGAGCAGGATCAGATCGTCGGCAGCGAGCGGCGGCCGTTCAGTGATCGCCACGTGGTCGCGCAGATTCTCGGGGTGGCGCGTGATTAGCCTGTCGACACACGAGCTGGCCGGTATCCTCGGCGTCGACGTAAACGGCGTCGTCGACATCGACTTCGACGGCGTCGAGATCGACAGCCGCCGCGATTGCGCCGGCAGGCTGTTTGTCGCGATCCGCGGCGACAACTTCGACGGCCATGCCTTCGTCGACGCGGCCCGCCAGGGCGGCGCGGCGGCGGCGCTGGTGGAAACGCCGCAGGACAGCGGCATCGCGCAGGTCGTGGTCGCCGACACGCGCCAGGCCCTGGGCCAGCTGGCGAACGACTGGCGACGCCGCTGCGATCCGCGCGTCATCGCGCTGACCGGTAGTAACGGCAAGACCACGGTCAAGGAAATGCTGCACCGGATCCTCGCGCGGCAGGCGCCGACGCTGAAGACGCAGGGCAACTACAACAACGACATCGGCGTGCCGTTGACGCTGTTCGGCCTCGGCGCCGAGCACGATTTCGCGATCATCGAGATGGGCGCCAACCATCGCGGTGAAATCGCGCGCCTGGCCGAGATCGCAGAGCCCGACATCGTCTACGTCAACAACGTCGCCGCGGCGCATCTCGAGGGTTTCGGCGACCTGCAGGGCGTAGTCGAGGCCAAGGGCGAGCTCTACGCCTACTGCACGACCGCGCAGGCGGCGCTGTTCAATGCCGACGAAGACGCGACGCGCTACTGGCGCGGTCTGTGCGCCGCCGAGACGCAGATGACCTGTGCGCTCGATCGCGACGCCGACGTCGGCGCGAGCTGGCGGATCCGCGACGGCGGCGTCGAAATCGAGTTCGAAACCGGCGGCGAGAGTCGCGCTTGTCGGCTCGCGGTGCCGGGCGAGCACAACGTGCGCAACGCGCTGGCCGCGGTTTCGCTTGCGTTGCTCGCCGGCATCGACTTCGCGCAGGCGGTCGCGAGCCTCGACGGCTTCGCCGGCGTCAAGGGGCGCTTGCAGACGATGTCCGGCCCCGGCCGCAGCCGCCTGATCGACGACAGCTACAACGCCAACCCCGATTCGCTCGAGGCCGGTATCCGCGTGCTGTGCGCGCTGCCGGGCGAGGCCTGGCTCGCGCTCGGCGACATGGGGGAGCTCGGACCCGGGGCCGCGGATCTGCACCGCGAGGCCGGCCGCCGCGCCCGCGAGGCCGGCGTTGCGCGCCTGTATACGGTCGGCCCGCTGGCGCGGCTCGCGAGCGACGAGTTCGGCGACGGCGGTGCGAGCTACGACGATATCGATACGCTGGCCGACGCGGTTCGCGCCGCGCTCGGCCCCGGCGTCAACCTGCTGATCAAGGGTTCGCGCGCCGCGGGCATGGAGCGGCTGGTGGCGAAGTTGCGCGACGGCGGCGACGAGGAGCGAGCACATGCTGTATAGCCTGGCCGAGTACCTGACGCAGTTCTACAGCGGATTCAACGTCTTCCAGTACCTGACGATGCGCACGATCCTGGGCGTGCTGACGGCACTGCTGATCTCGCTGCTCGTCGGGCCGGTCATGATCAATTTCCTCGCCAATTACAAGATCGGGCAGAGCGTGCGCGTCGACGGCCCGCAAAGCCATCTCGACAAGGCCGGTACGCCGACGATGGGCGGCACGCTGATCCTGGTCGCGATCGTGACCAGCACGATCCTGTGGAGCGACCTGTCGTCGCGCTTCGTCTGGATAGTCCTGTTCGTCACCATCGGTTTCGGCACGATCGGCTGGGTCGACGATTTCAAGAAGATCGTCTACGGCAATTCGAAGGGTCTGTCGGCCAGGGCCAAATACATCTGGCAATCGGTGATCGGGCTCGGCGCCGCGCTGGCGCTGTTTCACACCGCGCAATTCCCGATCGAAACCCAGCTCATCGTGCCGTTCATCAAGGACATCCTGATCGATCTCGGCTGGTTCTACGTCGTGCTGGCCTACTTCGTCATCGTCGGCTCGAGCAACGCGGTGAATCTGACCGACGGCCTCGACGGCCTCGCGATCCTGCCGACGGTACTGGTCGGCGGCGCGCTGGGCGTGTTTGCGTATCTCACCGGCAACTTCAATTTTTCCAACTACCTCGGTATTCCCTACGTCCCCGGGGTCGGCGAGATGGTCGTGTTCTGCGGCGCGCTGGTCGGCGCCGGGCTCGGCTTTCTGTGGTTCAACACCTACCCGGCGCAGGTCTTCATGGGTGACGTCGGCGCGTTGTCACTCGGCGCCGCGCTCGGCGCGCTCGCGGTCATCGTGCGCCAGGAGCTGGTGCTGTTCATCATGGGCGGTATCTTCGTCGTCGAGACGGTGTCGGTCATGCTGCAGGTCGCGTCGTTCAAGTTGACCGGCCGGCGGCTGTTCCGGATGGCGCCGCTGCACCATCATTTCGAACTCAAGGGCTGGCCCGAGCCGCGCATCATCGTGCGTTTCTGGATCATCACAGTGGTGCTGGTGCTGATCGGGCTCGCCAGTCTGAAGATCCGGTGATGCTCGACGTGAAGCGACAGATCAAAGCGCTCCCCGACGTCAATTATCTCGTGGTGGGTCTCGGCCTGACCGGTTACTCGGTGGCAAGCTTCCTGCTCGCGCGCGGCTACCGGTGCCGGGTGCAGGATACGCGCGAGCTGCCGCCTTACCTCGGTCGGTTGCAGCAGCATTTCGGCGACGTCGACTTCAACCCGCGACCACTCGACGACGCGCTGATCGCGTGGGCCGACGCGCTCGTCGTCAGCCCGGGTCTGTCGGTACACACGCCGGAAATACAGCGCGCGGTCAGTCGCGGCAAGGGAATTCTCGGCGACATCGAGCTGTTCGCGCGGCTGGCCGAAGCCCCGGTGATCGCGATTACCGGCTCGAACGGCAAAAGCACGGTGACGACGCTGGTCGGTGAAATGATTCGCGATGACGGCCGCGCGGTCGCGGTCGGCGGCAATCTCGGCAGGCCGGCGCTCGACCTGCTCGCGGATAATCCGGAATTCTTCGTGCTCGAACTGTCGAGCTACCAGCTCGAGACCACCCATTCGTTGCGCCCGCGGGTCGCCGCGGTGCTGAACCTGTGCGAGGATCACCTCGACCGCTACGCGAGCTACCGCGACTATGTCGACGCCAAGCTGCGCATTTACCGCAACGCCGAAATCTGCGTCAGCAATGCCGACGACCCGCCGACTCACCACGACTCGCACGATATCCGCTTCAGTCTCGACCCGGCGGCCGACGCCGAATTCCGCCTCGGCGAGGACGACGACGGTCACTGGCTAGGGCACCGCGACGAGGCCTGGGTCCGCACCGACGAACTGCGGCTCTCGGGCCGGCATAACTGGGCCAACGGCCTCGCCGCGATGGCGATCGCGCACGCGCTCGGCATCGGTCGCGACGCGATCGTCGACGCGCTCACGGGCTTCGGCGGCATCCCGCACCGCAGCCAGTTCGTCGCCGAGATCGACGGGGTCGAATACGTCAACGATTCGAAAGCGACCAACGTCGGCGCGGCGCAGGCATCGATCGAAGGTCGCGATCGCCCGGTTATCCTGATCGCCGGCGGGCTTTCGAAGGGGGCCGACATGACGGTCATGGCGGACGCGCTGCGGCGCAAGGTCCGCCACGTGTTGCTGTTCGGCGAGGATGCATCCCGGCTCGAAGCCGCCTGGCAGAACGCGACCGTGATCGAGCGCGTGCGTGACATGCGCGAAGCGGTCGTGCGCGCTTGCGAGATCGCCGAGCGCGGCGATTGCGTGTTGCTGGCGCCGGCCTGCGCGAGCTTCGACATGTATCCGAAGTTCGAGGCCCGCGGCGACGATTTCATGGCCCGGGTACGGGAGCTGGAGCATGAGTAGCCAGGCGATTCGCAACGCCGACCGGATCGACGCGCGGGGCCTCGAGATTGCGCCGGGCTACGACCGGGTGATCCTGCTGCTGTACGCGATACTCGTCTGCATCGGCCTGGTCATGGTCACCTCGGCGTCGATCGGCATCGCCGACCAGCAAACCCAGGACCCGTTCTATTATGCCAAGCGCCAGTTTCTGCGGATCCTGCTCGGCATCGCGTTGCTGTGGTTCGCGAGCCGGATTCCGCTCGCTTTCTGGAAGCATCACGGCATGTTGCTGATGCTCGGCTCGATCGTATTGCTCGCCTGCGTGCTGATCCCGGGCGTCGGCCATACCGTCAACGGAGCCACCCGCTGGCTCAATTTCGGCCTGTTCACGTTCCAGGTTTCGGAAATCGCCAAGCTGTTTCTGGTGATCTATCTTTCGGGTTACCTCGTGCGGCGCAGCGAGGAAGTGCAGACCAACCCGATGGGCTTTCTCAAGCCGATGATCATCCTCGCGCTGGCCAGCGGGCTGCTCGTGCTCGAGCCGGATTTCGGCGCCGCCGCGGTCCTGCTGGCCACCGGGCTCGGCATGACTTATCTCGGTGGCGTGCGTTTCGGCCAGTTCTTTCTATTCGTCGTCGGCACGCTGTGCATCATGGGCCTGCTCGCGATCTCGTCGCCATACCGGCTCGCGCGGATCACGTCATTCATCGATCCCTGGGCCGACCCGTTCAACAGCGGGTTTCAGCTCACGCAGTCGTTGATCGCGATCGGCAGCGGCGGCTGGTTCGGCAACGGCCTCGGCGGCAGCATCCAGAAACTGTTCTACCTGCCGGAAGCGCACACCGATTTCATGTTCGCGATCTTTGCCGAGGAATTCGGTTTCGTCGGCCAGCTCTTACTGATCGGCCTGTTCGCGCTGTTCGTGCTGCGCTGTTTCGGCATCGCGCGCGCGGCGCTGGGGCGCGAGCAAGCCTTCGCCGGCTACCTGGCCTACGGCGTCGGCCTGCTGGTCGGCCTGCAGGCGATCGTCAACATCGGCGTCAGCATGGGCGCGCTGCCGACCAAGGGCCTGACGCTGCCGTTCATCAGCTATGGCGGCAACAGCATTCTCGCGATGTCGTTCGCGGTCGGCCTGTTGCTGCGCGTCTACTACGAGTGCGAGACCGGCGACGACGCGCCGGCGCCGCGGCGGGCCCGATGAACGCGGCCACGTCAGCCCCGATCCTGATCATGGCGGGCGGCACCGGCGGCCACGTTTTCCCGGCGCTGGCGGTGGCCGAGTGTCTGCGCGCCCGCGGCGAGACCGTGATCTGGCTCGGCACCCGCGCCGGCCTCGAGGCGCGCGTCGTGCCGGCCGCGGAGTTTGCGATCGAATGGCTCGACGTGCAGGGCCTGCGCGGCAAGGGCGCGCTGGCGCTGTTGTTCGCGCCGCTGCGGCTCGTGCGCGCCTGCTGGCAGGCGCTCGGGGTGCTGCGCCGCCGGCGGCCGAAGGCCGTACTCGGCATGGGCGGCTTCGTCGCCGGCCCCGGCGGGCTGATGGCCTGGCTGTTGCGCATCCCGCTGATCGTGCACGAGCAAAACGCGATCGCCGGCCTGACCAACCGGATCCTCGGCCGCTTCGCGAACCGGATTTACATCGCCTTTCCCGATGCCGGGGCGGCGCTGCCGCGCGGCGAATGCATCGGCAACCCGGTGCGCGCGAGCCTCGGCGATCTCGGCGAACCCGCCGCGCGCCTGCGCGCGCGCCTCGAGGCGCCGCTGCAGCTGCTCGTCATCGGCGGCAGCCTCGGCGCGGCGACGCTCAACCGGGTCGTGCCGCAGGCAATCGCCTGCATCGATCGGGCCGAGCGGCCGCGGGTGCGCCACCAGTGCGGCGACAGGCATCTCGAAGCCTGCCGGCAGCAATACGCCGAGGCCGGCGTCGACGCCGAAATCGAGGCTTTCATCGACGACATGGGTGCGGCCTATGCCTGGGCCGACCTGGTGCTGTGTCGCGCCGGCGCGCTGACCATCGCCGAGCTGACCGCGGCTGGCGTCGGGGCGATCCTGGTGCCGTTTCCGTACGCGGTCGACAATCACCAGTATCACAACGCGCGCTTTCTCGAGCAGGCCGGCGCCGCGCAAATCCTGCTCGACGCCGAGCTCGGCGCCGAGGGCCTGGCGCTGAAGCTGCGCTATTTCCAGCAAAACCGCGCGCTGCTGATCGAGATGGCGACGCGCGCGCGAGCCCAGTTCCGCGGCGACGCGAGCCAGCGGCTGGCCGACGGCGTACTGGCGGAGGCGCGGGCATGACGCTGTCGTCGAAACATTTCATGCGGCGCATCCGCAACATCCACTTCACCGGCATCGGCGGCGCCGGCATGAGCGGCATCGCCGAGGTCTTCCATAACCTGGGTTATCGCATCACCGGCTCCGACATCGCCGACAATGCGATGGTGCGCCACCTGCGCGACCTCGGGATCGACGTCACGATCGGCCATTCGGCGGCCAACGTCGCCGATGCCCACGTGGTCGTCGTGTCGACCGCGATCGCTACCGACAATCCCGAGCTCGAGGCCGCGCGCGAGGCGCGCATCCCGGTCGTGCCGCGCGCCGAAATGCTCGCCGAGCTGATGCGTTTTCGTCGCGGCATCGCGGTCGCCGGCACCCACGGCAAGACCACGACGACGAGCCTGGTCGCGAGCCTGCTGGCCAAGGGCGACATCGACCCGACCTACGTCATCGGCGGCAAGCTCATCAGCTCGGGTACGCACGCGCGCCTCGGCATGTCGGATTACCTGGTCGCCGAGGCCGACGAAAGCGACGCGTCCTTTCTCTACCTGCAACCGATGATGGCGATCGTGACCAACATCGACCAGGATCACCTGTCGACCTACGAGGGTGATTTCGAGCGCCTCAAGCAGACCTTCGTCGAGTTCCTGCACCACCTGCCGTTCTACGGGCTGGCCGTTTTGTGCCTCGACGATGCGGTAGTGCGCGAGATCATGCCCGAGGTCGCGCGTCCGGTGCTGACTTATGGCGAGGCCGCCGAGGCCGACGTCCGCGTCGAGGCGATCGTCGCGCAGGGCGCGAAAACTCGCTTCGACGTGCGCTTGCCCGACGAGACCGAGACGCTGTCGGTCGAACTCAACCTGACCGGTCGCCACAACGTGCTCAACGCGACCGCGGCGATCGCGATCGCGTGGGAGCTCGGCGTTTCGCTCGACGCGATCCGCGAGGCGCTGGCCGAGTTTTCCGGCATCGGCCGCCGTTGCCAGATCAGCGACGGCCTGCGGATCGGTGGCCGCAGGATAATGCACATCGACGATTACGGCCACCATCCGAACGAGATTCGCGCGACCCTCGACGGCATCCGCGCGGCCTGGCCCGGTCGTCGCCTGGCGGTGCTGTTCCAGCCGCATCGCTATTCGCGCACGCGCGACCTTTTCGAGGATTTCAGCCAGGTGCTGGCCGAGGTCGACCGCCTGATCCTGCTCGAGGTATATCCGGCTGGTGAGGCGCACATCAAGGATGCCGACGGCCGCTCGCTGGCGCGTTCGATCCGCGCGCGCGGCAAGGTCGACCCGGTGTTCGTCGAGAGCCTAGACGGCCTCGACGAGCAGGTCGAATCGGTGCTCGAGGACGGCGACATTTTCGTCACCCTCGGCGCCGGCAGCATCGGCGCCTGGGCGGCCGGTTTCCTGGCGCGGCACCGACCGGCGGAGCGGGGTAGATGAACGTGGCCGGGCAAGTCACATTACGCGGCAGGCTGCATATCGACGAACCGCTGGCGAAACACACGAGCTGGCGCCTCGGCGGGCCCGCCGACCGCTACTACGTGCCCGCCGATCTCGACGACCTGCAAGTCTTCCTGGCATCGCTCGAGGCCGACGTCGACGTGCTCTGGATTGGCCTCGGCAGCAATCTGCTGGTGCGCGACGGCGGTATTCGCGGCGCGGTCATCGCGCCGCTCGGCGCGCTCGACCGCATCGAGCAGCGCGGCGCCGGCCGCGTCTACGTCGAGTGCGGCGTCAGTTGCGCGAAGCTCGCGAAGTTTTGCAACAAGCAGGGTCTCGCCGGCGGTGATTTCTTCGCCGGCATCCCGGGCACCGTCGGCGGCGCGCTGGCGATGAACGCCGGCGCTTTCGGCGGCGAGACCTGGCGGGCGGTCGAGCGCGTGATCATGATCGATCGCGACGGACGCCTGACCGAGCGCGGCGCCGGCGAATTCGAGATTGGCTATCGCCAGGTCGACGGCCCGCAGCGCGAGTGGTTCGTCGCCGCCGAATTCGGCTTCGCGGAGCGCGCCGACGGGGAGGCGTCGAATATCCGCGAGCTGCTGCGCCGGCGCAACGAGACCCAGCCGATCGGCCAGCCGTCGTGCGGCTCGGTGTTCAAGAATCCGCCGGGCGATCACGCCGCGCGGCTGATCGAGGCCGCCGGGCTCAAGGGACACTGCCTCGGCTCGGCCTGCGTCTCGGACAAGCATGCCAATTTCATCATCAGCTCGGCCGATACGACCGCCGCCGATGTCGAGGCGCTGATCGGCTTCGTGCGCGAGCGGGTTCGCGAACGCTTCGGCGTCGAACTCGAGACCGAGGTACGAATCGTGGGCGAGACGGCATGACGAAGCCACTGGCCAAGCCCGCCGCCGACGCGGCCGCCCGCTGCGGCAGGGTCGCGGTGTTGATGGGCGGCGATTCGGCCGAGCGCGACGTGTCGCTCGCGAGCGGCAAGGCCGTGCACGCTGCGCTCCTCGCCGCCGGGGTCGACGCGATCGCCGTCGACTGGCAGGGCCACTCGCTCGAGCAGTTGCTCGAACTCGACGTCGAACGCGTGTTCAACGTGCTGCACGGGCGCGGCGGCGAGGACGGTACGCTGCGCGCGCTGCTCGATTTCCTCGGCATCCCCAGCACCGGCAGCGGCGTCGGCGCGATGGCGCTGACGATGGACAAGGTGTTGACCAAGAAAGTCATTCGCGCGAGCGGCGTGCCGACGCCGGATTTCATCGAGCTCGACAGCGAGACCGATTGCGACCGCCTGCTCGCCGAATTCGGTCTGCCGGTGTTCGTCAAGCCGGTACTCGAGGGCTCGAGCATCGGCATGACGCCGGTGCACGCCGAGTCGGAGCTGTTGCCGGCGTGGCGCAAGGCGCGCGAGTACGGTCTGGTCTTCGCCGAGCGCTTCGTCGACGGCGGCGAATATACCGCCGGCTTTATCGGCGACGCCGTGCTGCCGCTGATCCGGCTCGAAACCCCACGCGAGTTCTACGACTACGAGGCCAAGTACCTCGCCGACGATACGATCTACACCTGCCCCAGCGGGCTCGACGACGGCAAGGTCGCCGAAATCGAGGAACTCGTGCGGCGCACGATACGGGCGACGCGCGCGAGCGGCTGGGGCCGGGTCGACCTGATGCTGGATCGCGACGATCGGCCGCTGATCATCGAGGTCAACACCGTGCCGGGGATGACCGACCACAGCCTGATACCGATGGCCGGTCGTGCCGCCGGACTCGAAATGCCGGAGCTGACGCTGAAGATTCTCGAAGCCACGCTCAGAAGAGGGGATAGCGATGTTTAGATGGAAAGGCCGCAAGGCGCAGGCGCAGCGCAAGCTGACGGCCGCGACGTCGACGCCGCTGCGCTGGCGCAAATCGTACAACTGGATCTTCCTGCTGCTGCCGCTGGCGCTGGCGACCGCCTGGGTCTGGCGCCTCGACACGATCATGCCGATCCGCACGATCCAGCTCGCCGGCAGCTTCGAACACCTGGATCAGGGCGAGGTCGAGGCATTGCTGCGGCCTTACATCGGCCAGGGTTTCTTCTCGTTCGACATCCGGTCGCTGCAGCAGACGCTGCACGCGAGGTCGTGGGCCGATTCGGTCTCGGTGCGGCGCGTCTGGCCGGACAAGCTCAAGGTCGTCATCGTCGAGAAAAAACCGCTGGCGCGATGGGACGACAAGCACCTGCTCTCCGACCGCGCCCTGGTCTTCGCCGCCGACACCGCGGCCTTCGGCCACCTGCCGCTGCTGCACGCGGTCAATCACCCGCCGGGCTGGGTGCTGGAACGCTATCGCGAGTTCGAGGCCCGCTTCACCGCGGTCGACGAAACCGTCGTCGCGTTACGGGTCGACAGCCGCGGCGCCTTCGATATCGAACTGATCAACGGTCTCGAAATTCGCCTCGGGCGCAGCGACGTCGAGCGCAAGATCGCGCGCCTGGTCAGCATCTACGGCGATCAGATTTTGCCGCGGCGCGAGCAGATCCGGAGCCTCGACCTGCGTTACAGCAACGGTTTTGCGGTGGCCTGGAGAGCCGACGCGCTACGCCGTAGCGACGAGGCGTCCCTGTGGAGCAACAGCAATGTCTAAAAAGCCGAGTCCCAACCTGATCGTCGGCCTCGACATCGGCACGTCGAAGGTCGTCGCCATCGTCGGCGAAGTCACGATCGAGGGCGACATCGAGATCATCGGCATCGGCACGCAACCGTCACGCGGCCTGAAAAAGGGCGTGGTCGTCAACATCGAGTCGACCGTGCAGTCGATCCAGCGTGCGGTCGAGGAAGCCGAGCTGATGGCCGGCTGCCAGATCCGCTCGGTCTACGCCGGCATCGCCGGCAGCCACATCCGCAGCATCAATTCTCACGGCATCGTCGCGATCAAGGAAAAGGAGGTCACCGCGGCCGACGTCGCGCGCGTCATCGACGCCGCCAAGGCGGTCGCGATTCCGGCCGACCAGCGCATCCTGCACGTGTTGCCGCAGGAATTCATCATCGACAATTCCGAGGGCATCCGCGACCCGATCAGCATGTCGGGGGTGCGCCTCGAGGCCAAGGTCCATCTCGTCACCGGTGCGGTCAGCGCGGCGCAGAACATCATCAAGTGCGTGCGCCGCTGCGGCCTCGAGGTCGACGACATCATTCTCGAGCAGCTCGCCTCGGCGAGCTCGGTGCTGACCGAGGACGAGAAGGAACTCGGCGTCTGCCTGGTCGACATCGGCGGCGGCACGACCGACATCGCGGTGTTTTCCGACGGCGCGATCCGCCACACCGCGGTGATTCCGATCGCCGGCGACCAGGTGACCAACGATATCGCCGTGGCCTTGCGCACGCCGACGCAGTACGCCAACGACCTCAAGGTCAAGTACGCCTGCGCGCTGCGCCAGCTCGCCGGCGACGACGAAACCATCGAGGTGCCGAGCGTCGGTGACCGCGAGCCGCGCCGGCTCGCGCGGCAAACCCTGGCCGAGGTCGTCGAGCCGCGCTACGAGGAATTACTGAGCCTGGTGCAGGCCGAGGTGCGGCGCAGCGGGTTCGAGGAGATTTGCGCCGCCGGGGTCGTGTTGACCGGCGGCAGCGCAAAGATGGAAGGTGCGATCGAGCTGGCGGAAGAAATTTTCCACATGCCGGTGCGCCTCGGTTATCCGCAGTATGTTTCGGGACTGGTCGATGTCGTCCGCAACCCGATCCATGCGACCGGAGTCGGCTTGCTGCTGTTTGGCAATCGGCAGCAATCCGGCATGTCCGGGTTCAACCTGGACGACCGCAATGAAACCGGCATTCTGAAACGGATGAAGAGCTGGTTTCAGGGCAACTTTTGATAACGCAAGAGGAGACATGAGATGTTCGAATTGATGGATTCACATGCCAAAGACCCGGTGATCAAGGTCATCGGCGTCGGCGGCGGCGGCGGCAACGCCGTGCAGCACATGGTCTCGGCCGGGATCGAAGGGGTCGAGTACATGTGCGTCAACACCGACGTGCAGGCGCTCAAGAAGATGGACGTGCGTACGACCATGCAGATCGGCGCCAGCATCACCAAGGGGCTCGGCGCCGGCGCCGACCCGGGCATCGGCCGCCAGGCCGCGCTCGAAGATCGCGAGCGCATCCAGGAAGCGATCGAGGGCGCCAACATGTTGTTCATCACCGCCGGCATGGGCGGCGGCACCGGCACCGGCGCGGCGCCGGTGATCGCGCAGATCGCGCGCGAGATGAATATCCTGACGGTCGCGGTCGTGACCAAGCCGTTCGGTTTCGAGCGCACCAAGCGCATGACCCAGGCCGAGACCGGTATCAAGGAGATGGCCAGCGTGGTCGATTCGCTGATTACGATCCCGAACGACAAGCTGATGCCGGTGCTCGGCAAACAGACTTCGCTGCTCGAGGTGTTCGAGAAAGCCAACGACGTGCTGCGCGGCGCGGTGCAGGGCATCGCCGAGCTTATCACCTGCCCGGGCCTGATCAACGTCGACTTCGCCGACGTGCGCACGGTCATGTCGGAGATGGGCATGGCGATGATGGGCACCGGCTCGTCCAGCGGCGAGAATCGCGCCAAGGAGGCCGCCATGGCGGCGGTCTCGTCGCCGCTGCTCGAGGACATCAACATCTCGGGTGCGCAGGGCATTCTCGTCAACGTCACCGCCGGTCTCGACCTGGCGATCGGCGAACTCGACGACGTCGGCACCGCGATCACCGAGCTGGCGTCGCCCGACGCCAACGTCGTCGTCGGCACGGTCATCGACTCGAACATGACCGACGGCGAGCTGCGCGTGACCATGGTCGCGACCGGGCTCGGCAAGGACAAGATCCTGTCCGACGCGCCGCTGGCCGCGGTGCAGCCGGAGAAGAACGGCGAGGTGGATTACAAGAAACTGGAACGGCCGACCGCGATCCGCAAGAAGGTGGCCGGCGACAGCGTCGAGGTCGGCCAGGACAAGGACAGCATGGAATACCTCGAGATCCCGGCCTTTCTGCGCCGCCAGGCAGACTGATCGAAAAGTCCTCTTGCTAGCGAACCCGTTTCATGGAGGAAACGGGTTTTGCCCTCGTCCCCGAATCGGAACTGCCGTTGCGCACCTGACTCGTCCCCGGCCCGGCCCGATTCGTCGCCGAAGGCACCGACCGACGGTGTTTTCGACATCTCGCCGACCCCGATCCCGACCCCTGCACCAAGGCGCTACACCTCGAACGCCGCGACCGGCTTTTCTGGCGCGAGATCTCCTGCTATCGCGGGCAGCGGTAGCGGCGGGTTCCCCAGAGGGCGGCAATCGCCGCTAGAAACATGAGAAACGCCGGCGGTAGCGGCACCTGACTTAAGTGTGAGCGTACGGCCGAACCGGTCGAAGCCGGTGTTGCCGAAGGCGCAGGCGACACGGACATTGGGAAGTTCCAGGTTACCGCCGAGCGCGAAATAACGGGCGCCGGCGCCCTGACCGATCGCGTTGTTGATATCGTCGATAGCGGCCTCGTTGAGAACGAATTCCACGGTCGTGCCGTTCGACGATTCGTTCATCTGCACGCTCCGGTCCGTCTCGCCGCAGACGCCTGCGTGCCGACCCGCAGCGGTTAGTAGGCCGCCGCCGGTTCGTGACCGAACTTCGACTTGAGCCAGTGATCGAGCGAGACCTGGCCGCCGCCGTAAACGATGTTGACCAGCAGCATCGAGCCCCAAAGGTAATGCCAGACGAGGCCGGCGCCCTTGGCGAGCGTCGCGTAGTAGGAAATCACGGCCATGAAGTTGACGAAGAACAGCAGGATCGCGAAGAGTCGGGTACCGAATCCGGCGATCAGGAAAATCGGGAACACCAGCTCGCCGAAGGTCGCGAGGTAGGCCGCGAGCTCATAGTTCAACAGCGGCACCTGGTATTCGTATTCGAACAGCGTCAGCGTCAGTTCCCAGTCGCCGATCTTGTGCATGCCGGACTTGAGAAAGACCCAGGCAACGTAGACGCGAAACGTCAGCAACAGCGCCCAGCTGAACCACGAAAAGAAATGGTCGGCTTTTTCCGCCGGCACCTGCAGCTTCTCGATAATCCCCATCACGAGTCCCCCGGTTGTTGTTCAGGTGTGTTCGGGGTTTGAACCCGCGGCGGGGGAAAAGTTCATTCCCCGCAGCCGGGGTGGACTCAGATCGACGCGATCCGTTCGGCCTGCGCGCGCAGGCTCGCGAGCGCCGACTCGGCGTCGGCGAGCTTGGCCTTTTCGCGGTCGACGACGTCGGCCGGCGCGCGCGCGACGAAGTTTTCGTTGGCGAGCTTGGCGCCGATGCGCGCGGTATCCTGCTCGAGCTTGTGGATGTTCTTGTTGAGCCTGGCCAGCTCGGCGTCCTTGTCGATCAGGCCGGCGAGCGGGATCAGCAGGCGCATTTCGCCGACCAGCGAGGTCGCCGATTCGGGCGCGGCGGCGTCGGCGTCGAGCCAGGTGATCGATTCGAGCTTCGCCAGCGCCGCGAGCATCGCCCGATTGCCGTCGAGACGTTCGCGATCCGTGTCGTCGCCGTGCTGGCACAGCACCGCCAGTAGCTTGCCCGGCTTCAAGTCCATTTCCGAGCGGATCTGGCGCACGCCCATGACGAAACGCTTGACCCATTCGAGTTCGGCAATCGCCGCGTCGTCGACCAGCGCAGCGTCCGGCTCGGGGTAGCGGCAACGCATGATCGTCTCGCCGTCGACGCCGGCCAGCGGCGCGACGCGCTGCCACAGTTCCTCGGTGATATAGGGCATGACCGGGTGCAGCAGGCGCAGGATCGATTCGAGCACCGCGAGCAGCGTATGCCGCGCGGCCCGCCTGGCTTCGGCCTGCGCGCCGTCGGCGTAGAGCACCGGCTTCGACAGCTCGATGTACCAGTCGCAGTAATCGTTCCAGACGAACTCGTAGAGATCGCGCGCGACCAGGTCGAATCGATAGGTATCGATGTGCGCGACGATATCGGCGTTGACCTGTTGCAGTCGCGCGAGGATCCAGCGGTCGGCCAGCGACGGCTGCCCGGGGCTGCAGTCCTCGCCGTCGGTATTTTGCAGCACGTAGCGCGTCGCGTTCCACAGCTTGTTGCAGAAGTTGCGGTAGCCTTCGATGCGACCGAGATCGAAGCGAATGTCGCGCCCGGTGGTCGCCAGCGCGGTAAACGTGAAGCGCAACGCGTCGGTGCCGTAGGCCGGGATGCCGTCGGGGAAGTGCTTGCGCGTCGCCGCCTCGATGCGCGGCGCCATGTCGGGCTGCATGAGGCCGGTGGTGCGCTTTTTGACGAGGTCTTCGAGCGCGATGCCGTCGATCAGGTCGAGCGGGTCGAGCACGTTGCCCTTGGATTTCGACATCTTGTTGCCGTCGGCGTCGCGCACCAGGCCGTGAATGTAGACCTCGTGGAACGGCACCTCGTCCATGAACTTGAGCCCGAACATGATCATCCGTGCGACCCAGAAGAAGATGATGTCGAAACCGGTGACGAGCACGCTGGTCGGGTAGAAATCCCTGAGCGCCGGATCCTTGCGATCCGGCCAGCCGAGCGTGCTGAAGGGCCACAGCGCCGACGAAAACCAGGTGTCGAGTACGTCCTCGTCCTGGGTCAGTTCGAGGTCGTCGGCGAGACCGTACTTGGCGCGCACCGCGTCGACGTCCTCGGCGACATAGATGTTGCCGTCGCGATCGTACCAGGCCGGGATGCGGTGGCCCCACCAGAGCTGGCGCGAAATACACCAGTCCTGGATTTCCTCCATCCAGTTGAAATAGGTCTTGCTCCAGTTTTCCGGGATGAAGCGGATGTGGCCGTCCTTGACCGCCTCGATCGACGGCTTCGCCAGCGGCTCGGCGCGCACGAACCACTGGTCGGTCATATAGGGCTCGATGACGACGCCCGAGCGGTCGCCGTAGGGCCGCTTGTAGACGTGATCCTCGGCCTTGATCAGCAAGCCGG
>JAHEKJ010000198.1 GCA_024638385.1 Gammaproteobacteria bacterium
GCAATGCAACGCGAGGCGGAAACCGCGATGCGGGATGACTACACCGGATACAAAACCCGATTCGGCTACGGCCCGAAAGACGGCATGCGTGGTATGCGGGAAAACCTCAAACGGGTCGAGGCGCTGCGCGAGGTGATCGGCTACGACCGCGACCTGATGCTCGAATGCTACATGGGCTGGAACCTCGACTACAGCAAGCGCATGCTGCCGAAACTGGCCCGCTTCGAACCGCGCTGGCTCGAGGAGCCGGTCATCGCCGACGACCTGCACGGCTACGCCGAGCTGAACCGGCTCGGTATCGTACCGATCTCGGGCGGCGAGCACGAGTTCACGCTGTTCGGCTTCCGCCAGCTGCTCGAGCTGAACGCGGTCAGCGTGATCCAGTACGACACCAACCGGGTCGGCGGCATTACCGCCGCGCAAAAAATCAACGCGCTGGCCGAAGCCTACCAGGTGCCGGTGATCCCGCATGCCGGCCAGGCGCACAATTACCACCTGACCATGGCCAATGCCAATTGCCCGATGAGCGAATATTTTCCGGTGTTCGACGTCGAGGTCGGCAACGAGTTGTTCTACTACATTTTCGCCGGCGATCCGGCGGCCGAAGACGGTTACCTGCAGCTCGACGATGACCGGCCGGGCCTCGGCATCGAGATTTCGGACGAGCACGTCGGGCACTTCGAGATCATCGAGTAGGTGATGTCTATTCTTCGAACCAATGTGCCCGCCGACAGGTCCGGTGCTTCGGCGCTGAGCGACCGGCAACATGGGCGCAGAGAGGATAGTTGAATGGAAACCAAATACAGCGGCATCTGGCCGGTCGCGCCGACCGTATTCGACGACGACGGCAGCCTCGATAAGGACGGCATGCGCCGCGTGCTCGACTGCATGGTCGACCAGGGCGTCGACGGCCTCTGCGTGCTGGCTAATTTCTCCGAGCAATTCCTGATCTCGGACGACGAGCGCGACATCCTAACCCGGTTGTGCGTCGAGCACGTCGACGGCCGCGTGCCGGTGATCGTCGCGATCAGCCATTTCGCCACCGACATCGTGCTCGCGCGGGCGCGGCAGGCGAAGGACCTCGGCGCGTCCATCGTCATGATGATGGCGCCGTATCACGGCGCGCTGTTGAAGGGCACGGCCGAACAAACCTGCGAGCAATTCGCGCGGGTCGGCGACGTCGGCATCCCGATCATGCTGCAGGACGCGCCGCTGTCGGGCGTCGATCTGCCGGTGCCGCTGCTGGCGAAGATGGCGCGCGAGATCGAGATGCTGAAACTGCTCAAGATCGAATGCGCCGGCACCGCGGCCAAGCTCGCGGCGCTGCTCGCCTCGGCGGGCGATTCGATCGACGGGCCGTTCGACGGCGAAGAGGGCATCACGCTGCTGGCCGACCTCGACGCCGGCGCCACCGGTTCGATGACCTCGGCGCTGATTCCGGACCAGATCAAGCCGGTCATCAGCGCACACGCCGCCGGCGCGCGCGACGACGCGGTCGCCGCCTACGCGCGGGTGCTGCCGGCGATAAATCACGAAAACCGCCAGTGCGGCTTTCGCGCCGCCAAGGCCGCGATGCTCGAAGGCGGCGTGATCCGCTCGGACTATTGCCGCCATCCGATCGCGCCGCTGCCCGCGGCGACGCGCGCGCAACTGCTGGAATTGATCCGGCTGCTCGACCCGGTTGTACTGAAATGGGCCCGCTAGCACGGAGTTGACTTGATCGATCTATCCGAACTCGCGACCGGCAACCTGGCGCTGAAGAAGCGCAGCAGCCTCGCCGACGACACCGCCGATCTGCTGCGCGGCATGATCCTGCTGGAAAAGTATCCCCCCGGGATGGTCCTGTCGGAGCGCGAAGTTTCGGCATCGCTCGGCATCAGCCGCACGCCGCTGCGCGAGGCGATCCGCCTGCTCGAGCGCGAGGGGCTGGTCGAGTATTCCGCCTCGCGACGCCCGCGGGTGGCGAATCCGTCGCTCGACGAGATCGCCGACTATCTGAAGGTGCAAGGCGCACTCGAGGCGCTCGGCGGCGAACTCGCCTGCGCCAACGCGTCAGACAAGGAGTTCGAGCAGATCGCCCGGCTCAACGAGGAAATGATCGAGTTGTATGGCGAGGAAAATCCGCTCGACTCGTTTCAGCGCGACATGGCGGTGCACAGCGCGATCGTCGCTGCCGGGCACAATGCGCCGTTGATCCGGACCCATGCCACCTACAACGCGCGACTGTGGCGGGCCCGATTCATGTCGTCGCAACGCCGGGTCAGCCGCGAGAGCACGATGCAGGAGCACCGCGACATCGTCTCCGCGTTGATCGCGCGCGACGCGCGCAGAACCTCGACGGCACTGCGCAACCATCTGACCACCGCGGTTTCGAACATTGCGCTGGCAATGGAGGAAAAGGAATCGGAATCCTGAAACCGGATTCCCGCTGAGGCGGCCGATCCGCTAGAATCGCGCGATCGCCATTTAAGGAACATCTGAAAAACTCGTCATTGCGAGGACCGCGAGGCCGAAGGCCGCGGCGGGACGAAGCAATCTCCAGGTACCTGAAGTGTCACAGGGAGATTGCTTCGCGGAGCCTGCCCCGGCGAAAGCCGGGGCTCGCAATGACTCCAGATTTCGCATTTTGCAGAGGTTCCTTAAAATTGTGTTTCGACGAATCGGAGGACCGATGACCAACCCGACCCTGTTGATCACCGGCGCGAACCGCGGCCTCGGCCTCGAGTTCGCCCGCCAGTATGCCGCAGATGGCTGGCAGGTTATCGCCTGCTGCCGCAAACCGGACGCGGCCGACGCGCTGAACGCGCTCGCCGACGGTAACCCGGCGATCGAAGTCCACGCGCTCGACGTGACCGATGGCGAGCGACTGGCCGCGCTGGCCTCGAGCCTGCGCGACCGGCCAATTGATTTGCTGCTGAGCAATGCCGGCATCTACGGCCCGCGCGGCGCGAACTTCGGCAGCGTGCCGGCCGCCGACTGGCTGCGCGTGTTCGAGGTCAACTCGGTCGCGCCGCTGATGCTCGCGCAGGCTTTTGCCGAGCAGGTCGCCGCGAGCGAGCGCAAGCTGATCGCCGTCGTCAGCAGCAAGATGGGCAGCATCGACGACAACGGCAGCGGCGGCAGCTACATCTACCGCAGCTCGAAGACCGCGGTCAACCAGGTCGTCAAGAGCCTGTCGGTCGATCTGCGCGAGCGAGGTATCACGGTCGTAACGCTGCACCCGGGCTGGGTCCGCACCGACATGGGCGGCCCCAGCGCCGAGATAACGGTCGAGCACAGCATCGCCGGCATGAAGGCCGTGCTCGACGGCGCCGGCCCGGCGCAGAGCGGCCAGTTCATCGAGTACGACGGCAACCCGATTCCCTGGTAACACGCCACGTGAATCATCGAGCGGAGGCTTTCGACGAGATTAAGCAGCAAACCCGAAGCATTCGCGGAAAATAATGCTATGATTCGCCGCCAGATCGGAGAGGTGCCGGAGTGGTCGAACGGGGCAGACTCGAAATCTGTTGTACGGTTTTGCCGTACCGTGGGTTCGAATCCCACCCTCTCCGCCAGCCATAAAAAAAGACCCCCGCAGCGGGGTCTTTTTTTATGGCTGGTTGCCAGGGTGGCAGAGTCGAACCCACTGGGTTCGAAAAAATCGCCGGGAGCGATTTTTCGCGAGCGAAGCGAGCCCTGGAGGCCGACCGGAGGTCGGCCGGAAGGGCCGGGCACAGGGATGTGCCGCATCGGCGGACCGCCGGCAATCCCACCCTCTATGCAAGCCCAATAAATGATCCCCAAGGCGTGGGTGTTTGGTGATAGGTCAAAGACTTCCCGTTTTTTGACCATGCTTGTCATGCCAATCACGGCAGTACGGCAGCTGCCGCCCAGAGGGCCGCAGTTTTGTCCTAGCAATGTTTTAAAGCGCGCCGGGTGGTGCTGCAATAATGCAAAAGGCGTTAAAGCCTAAAGCAGACCTTTTATAGTAGGACCCAGGAGGCGAATTTCGGCCAA
>JAHEKJ010000199.1 GCA_024638385.1 Gammaproteobacteria bacterium
CCCCGGCCGCCGCCGGGAGCGCGGCGCGGCTCGATTTTCTGACCGTCACCTGCCAGCAATGCGAACGCCCCGCGTGCCTGCGCGCCTGCCCGGTGCATCCGAAGGCGATCTCGAAAGACCCGGTTACCGGCGTCGTCGCGATCGACGAGGCGCGTTGCACCGGTTGCGGGGAATGCGCGGTTTCATGCCCGTACGGCGCGATCGGCTACAACTTCGAGCAGCACCACGCGGTCAAGTGCGACCTGTGCGCCGAACGCCGCGCGCGCGACCTCGGCCCGGCCTGCGCAGCGGTCTGCCCGACGCGCGCGATCCGCTACGGCAGCCGCGCCGACCTGCTGGCCGACGCCGAGCGCGACGGCCGCGAACTGCTCGAAACCGATCATTTCCTGCAGCAACCGGCGACCCTTTATCTCAAACGCCCGCGCGACTGCAATACCGCAACCGAAAACGCGCCGGCGCGCTCGCTGCCGGCGCTGCTCGCTGATCATCGCGTGCGCCTGAGCCTCTGGCCGAGCAGCGCACGCGGATCCTATCGCAGGGCCGACAAGCTCGCCGCCGCCGCGAACGCCAACGAACGCATCGTGCCGGGTGGCTGCAACATCTGCTTCAACGGTTGCCCGGTCAAGTACCACCTGCGCGGCAACAAGGTGGTCAACGTCTACGGCAACGACGAGGACCCGCAGTTCCAGGGGCGCATCTGCCCGAAGTCGCAGATGACGTTGCAGATGTACGATAACCCGCTGCGGCTGGTGACGCCGCTCAGGCGCGTCGGCCCGCGCGGCCGCGATAGCTTCGAGGCAATAAGCTGGGACCAGGCGCTCGCCGAAATCGCGGCGAAACTCGCGGCGGTACGAGAACAATACGGCAGCGAGGCGCTCGCGATCCAGTCGGGCTCGCGCACCGGCGTGCTCAACATCATCGGCGCGATACCGCTGTTCGCAGGCTGCTGGGGTACGCCCAACGTCGCCGCGACCGAACCCTATTGCGACATGGGCAAGGGGGTCGCGCTGAACCTGACGCAGGGCACCGGCGTCATGGCCAACGTCTACACCGGGGACGACATCGGCCGGGCCGGGGCTTACGTCTACATCGGCGACAACCAGGCCGAGACCCGGCCGGTCAACTTCGGCATGGTCAACGACTGGCGGATCAGGAACGGCGCGAAGATGATCGTCGTCGACCCGCGCCTGACCGCGACCGCGAGCAAGGCCGATGCGTGGCTGCCGATCCGCTCCGGCACCGATCTCGCGCTCGGTCTCGGCTTGATACATTACCTGTTCACGCACGACCTCCACGACACCGGGTTCTGCGAGCGCTGGATCGTCGGCTGGCGCGAATGGCGCGATTTCGTCATCGAGCGCGATTACTCGGTCGACTGGGCCGCGCGCGTCACCGATCTCGAAACCGCACAGATCGAGGATCTCGCTCGCACCATCGCCGCCGCCGACGGCTGCATGATTTTTCTGTCCCGCGGCATCAACCAGCACACCAACTCGGCGCAGACCAACCGCGTATTCATGTTCATCGCCGCGATCACCGGCAACTGGGGGCGGCGCGGCGGCGGCTATTTCAACGTCTCGTCGGAGATGAACTGGAAGCCGCCGCGAATTCCGGACGAGCGCAAGCCGGCGACGCGGCCGGCGATCGGCAAGAACCCGTCGGACTGGATGGAAGCGATGCTCGCCGGCACGCCCTACCCGCTGCGGGCCCTGATCACCGGCAACAATCCGCTCGGCCAGTGGCCCGACCAGAATCGAGCGCGCCGCGCGGTCGCGTCGCTCGACCTGGTCGTGCATCTCGAGCTGTTCAGGAACGCGACCTCGCGTTATGCCGATTACGTGCTGCCGATGGCGAGCGGCATCGAGAAAGGCGGCACCACGCGCTTCGCCGAAGACCGCCGCATCGTCTGGAACGACCGGCTCATCGACCCGCCCGGCGACGCGCGCTCGGACCACTGGTTCTGGATCGAGCTCGGCAAGCGTTTCGGCTTCGGCGACGTGCTGAAAAACGACTACAAGGATCCACGCAAGCTGTGGGACGAGGTGCTGGTCGCCGCGACCCCCGACCTCGCCGCGGCAAGCACCGCCGAGTTATTGCGACAACCCAACCGCACGGTGCGCCTGCCGCGCTTCGCCGGCGGCGCCGGCGAGATCGACCCGGTTTACGTGACCGAGAAATCTCGCCACGAACCCGGCGCCGGTCTCGCCTACCCGACCGCGAGCGGCAAGCTCGAGTTCTGGACGGCGGCGCAGGAAGCGAAGTTCAACGCGATGGGCCTGTCGGCATTGCCCGAGTTCTACAGCGAGGCCGAGCAGCTGATCGACCTGCCGTACATCGACTACGCCGACACGCCGGTCGCGTCGACTTTCTTCGCCGCCGAAACGCTGGTCCACCCGGGGCGCATCGTCGACACGCCGCGCGAGCGCGATCAGAAGTACGACACCGAACTCGTCACCGGCCGCCCGCCGGCGCCGCATTTTCACTCGTGGACGCATTATTTCTGGCAGGCGCAGGAAATGTGGCCGGAACTCTATTGCCAGATTCATCCCGACAAGGCGCGCGCGCTCGGCGTCGAGGACGGCGACTACGTCTTCGTCGAGACCGCCCGCGGCCGCATCGCGGCGCGCGCCTGGCTGCATCGCGGCATCCGCCCGAGCAGCGTGTTCGTACCGATCGGCTGGGACGAGCAGCAACCCTTCCATCCGAATTCGAGCGTCAATCACCTGACCTCGATCCGCCTCGACCCGATCTCGCAGCAGGCCAACCTGAAGACCCACCTGTGCCGGATCGAGAAGGCGGGTCACTGACTTCGAGATGGAGGGACACCCGCCCACCGACGGCTGGCAATTCCTGCTCGCCCTCGGCAGCATCCTGCTCGCCGGGCTGCTGCTGTCGACGGTCGCGCGGCGCACTTTCCTGCCGCGGGCAACGCTGCTGCTGCTGTTCGGCGTAGCCATCGGCGACGAATTCCTCGATCTTGTTCCGAGGCTCTTTACAGACCGCTTCGAACTGGTCGCCGACATGACGCTGCTGATGGTCGCTTCCTGCTCGGCGGCAAGCTGACACGGTCTTCGCTGCAGGATCACAGCCGCGCGTCGATCGCGATCTCGCTGGCCGCCGCGCTGCTACCGGCGGTCGTAGTCTCGCTCGGCATGCTCGCGCTCGGAATCCGGCCCGAGATCGCGGTCCTGCTGGGCTGCATCGCCGCGGCGACAGCGCCGGCGGCGATTTACGACGTCGTCGACGAGGACGGCACGCGCAGCCGCTTCGGCGAACTGTTGCTGCTGATCGTCGTGCTCGACGATATATGGGGTCTGCTGCTGTTCGGCATCGGTCTCGCCGTGGTGTCGTCGCTCAACGGCGGCAGCGGCGACCCCGGCGTGTTCATGCTCGTTGCGCGCGAGCTCGGCGGCGCGGTGGTGCTCGGCGTCGTGCTCGGCGTGCCCGCCGCCTACCTGACCGGACGCATCAAGCCGGGCAAGCCGGTGCTCAGCGAGGCCATCGGCATCGTTTTTCTGTGCGGCGGGCTGGCCCAGTGGCTCGGGGTTTCCTATCTGATCACGGCGATCACGCTGGGCGCGGTCGTCGCCAATCTCGCGCGCCACCACGAGCGCCCGTTTCATGCGATCGAGGGCATCGAATCGCTGTTCATGGTCGTGTTCTTCGTCGTTGCCGGCGCGTCACTCGAAATCGACGCATTCGCCGCGGTCGGACTGATCGGCACGGTTTACATTTTCTGCCGCAGCGGCGGCAAGCTGGTTGGCGGCTGGCTCGGTGCCCGTCTCGGCGGCGTGTCGGCCAATGGCGAGAACTGGATCGGGCTCGCGCTGCTGCCGCAGGCCGGCGTCGCGATCGGCATGGCGCTGGTCGCGTCGAACCGGTTTCCCGAATATCGTCAGTTCGTGCTGCCGGTGGTGATCGCATCGACGGTCATCTTCGAGATCGTCGGACCGGTGTTTACCCGCGCCG
>JAHEKJ010000014.1 GCA_024638385.1 Gammaproteobacteria bacterium
GGTAGAGCGCGCGCAGCGCGATCGCCGCGTGGAACGCGAGCGAACCGTAGAGCAGGATCAGCCCGGGCAGCGTCTGGAAGGCGGTGCCGATGGTCTTGCGGTAAGCCTCGGCGGCCTCGATGGAGACGATGCCGAAAGCGTGATTGACGAGGTGCTGCACGACGTATGCGGCGAGCACGAGGCCGGTCGCGAGCCGCAGCCGCGCTTCGATCAGTTTCACGAACGCGGTTCCCCGAATCGGCGCTGAAAACCTTCGAGGCGGATGACGAACTCGTCGGCGGCGTGAAATTCGGCGTCGCTCATGTCCGGTTGCTCGCCGGCCTTGTACCAGTCGGCGTAGTCCGCGGTCTGCGACGAGAACTTGCGATAGTGGGTCGAATAGGTCCGGATCGATATCGTTGCCGGCGCGGTCGCGAAATCGAAGCGCATCAGGCGCAGCCAGCCGTCGCCGATGCCGACGGCGCCGCTGCGGCCGAAGTCGAACGCGACCCGGCCGCGGCTCTGGTAGTCGGCGAGGATCTGGTAGACGGGATTTCCGGCCGAGTTGGCATCGACGCGAAAGCCCTGGCCGTGGTGGTGGCCGCTGAGCACGAGGAAAATCTGGTCGTGGCGACTGAGCAGCTTTTGCCACAATTGCTCGGCGCTGTTGTGGTGCGCCGGATCGATGCGCGCGAGATCGATCAGCGGGTGCGCCGCGCGCTCGTTCGAACTGTTCAGGTAGTCGTGGGTCGTGACGATCGTCGGCAAGCCGGGTTGGGATTCGAGCACAAGTTCGACCCAGCGCAGCACGTCGTCACCCGGTTGCATTTCGAGCGCGATATGGAGGAAATCGTAGCCGGCGGCGCTGAAGACCTGTGCGCTGTTGGCGCCGCCGCGAAAATGCGCGACGTACCACGACTTATCGCGAAAGAAATCGGTGTCGGCGCCGAACACGCGGCGGAAATTGTCGAGCCCGCCGACGTGCAGAATGCCGAGGTCCTCGACGGTCCGCTCCAGCTGCGACCAGGTTTTCTGCCGGTTTGGCGGGTAGCCTCTGACGCTCCAGGCCGCGTCGTAATCGTGATTGCCCGGCGCGACGCCGAACGGCAGGCCGGCCTCGCCGATGATGCGGTAACCCTCGACCGCCTTCGGCAGCTCGATGTTGAGGACCTGCTCGGTGCGAACCGCGCGTTTCGCCAGGATCGGTTCGGGTTCGATATCGATCCCGCGTCGCCGGTGTTCCTCGTCGATGCGCTTCGTCTGATGCTGCCAGACGTCGCCGACCGAGGCGACGAAGGCGATGTCGCCGCCATTGCCGACGCCGTTGGCGGCGACGAAGCGCATCTGCTCGATGAAAAGGTCGGCGGCGTCGAATTCGAAGCCTTCGGCCGTCTGGTGGCGAAAGTCGATGTAGTTCTGCGTATCCGGAATCACCGCGAGCGTGAAGGCCCGGGTGCCGGACGCGGTGGAATCGGCCGCCGCCGCGGCGAACACGAGCAGGCAAAGCAGCGGCCGCAGGCGTGGCAAAAGTCCGCGGGTCTTTGTAGGATTCGGGCGCATGGTCGTGTTACCGGCGGCCAATATAAACCGAATCCCGATGCCGGTACAGGCCGCAGCGGGATGCAACCGGAATTCGTTACGGGGAAGCCTGCATGCTCGATACGCCGCCCAAAGAATCGGAAGCAAGGTCGTGGACCTGGGTCGCTGTCGGCGTGGTCGTCATCTATGCCACGATTCCGCTGGCGCGCACGCTGCGCGCCGCGGTGGATGCCGGCGTCGGCCGTGAAATCTTCGCCCACCTGGCGTTCGCGCTGCTCGCCGGTATCGCCGTCGCCGCCATCGCGATCCTGCGGCGAAGGAGTCCCGGCGCCGCCGCGTGGACCTGGCTGCTGGCGAGCCTGCTGGCCTTCGCGGCGCTGATCTACCGGCTGCGCGACATTCCCGAAGAGGCGATTCACGTCGCCGAATACGGCCTGCTCGGGCTGCTCTTTTATCGCGCGCTGGTGCACCGCGTGCGCGACTACAGCATTTACCTGCTCGGCGCGCTCGGCGTCGGCATGGTCGGCATCGTCGACGAATACCTGCAGTGGATCGTACCGTCGCGCTACTTCGACATTCGCGACATCGTGACCAATTTCAGCGCCGGCGCGCTGGCGCAGCTGGCGATCGCGGCGGGCTTGCGCCCGCGCCTGGTCGCGGCGATGCCGGGTCGCGCCAGCCTGGCGCGGCTTTGCCGCATCGCCGCGGCCGCGCTCGCATTGCTCGCGATCGGCTTCGTCAATACGCCGGCGCGGGTCGCCTGGTACGCCGGCAAGATCGACGCACTCGCGTTCCTGCTCGACGGCAGCAGCCACATGGCCGAATACGGTTACCGCTTCGAGCATCCCGGGGACACCGGGATTTTCCGCTCGCGCTTTTCCGCGGGCGAGCTTGCGCGGCTCGATGCCGAACGCGGTCGCGAGGTCGCCGCGATTCTCGATCGTTATCTTCGCGGCGAGGGTTACCGGGAGTTCCTCGCGCGGCACAGCGTGATCCGCGATCCCTACGCGCACGAAGCCGGGGTCCACCTGTTTCGCCGCGACTACCATCTCGACCGGGCGCGCGAACGGCCGGCCGACGCCGGCGAGCACTACACGATCGCATGGCGCGAAAACGCGATCCTGAAGCGATACTATCCGACCTCGCTGCGGCTTTCGGCGTATCGCTGGAGCGCTGCGACCGAGGACGAGGTGCGCGTCGGCGCGGACCTCGAGCGCGTTTACGACAGCCCGGTCGGCGGCGCGCTGATCACCCGCCTATCGGCCGCGCAAGTCGCGGTGTTTTTTGTTACGCTGATTCTATTGCTGCTGTGGCTGGCCCGACGCCTCGACAAGACCGACCCGATGAATCTGCATCCATGACCCCGCCCGGTGCACGCGCTCCCGCGTCGACCGGATTTGCCGCGGCGCTCAGGCTCTACCTGCAGCCGCGGCTGTTGTTCGTCTTCGTGATGGGCTTCGCCAGCGGTCTGCCGCTGGCGCTGTCGAGCGCGACGCTGTCGTTCTGGCTGGCCGAGGCCGGGGTCGCGCTGGCCGCGATCGGGTTGTTCGCGCTGGTCGGCACGCCGTACAACTTCAAGTTCGTCTGGGCGCCGTTCATCGACCGCATACCCGTGCCGGTCCTGACCCGGCTGCTCGGCCGGCGGCGCTCGTGGATGCTGCTGATCCAGATCGCGCTGGCGCTCGCGATCGCGGTGCTCGCGTTCAGCTCGCCGGAAACGACGCCCGTCGTGACCGCGGTCTGCGCGCTCGCGGTCGCGTTCTTCTCGGCCAGCCAGGACATCGTCATCGACGCCTACCGGATCGAGATTCTCGACCCGGACGAACAGGGCGCGGGCGCGGCGATGACGCAGGCCGGCTACCGCCTCGGCGCGATCGTCGCCGGCGCCGGCGCGCTGATCCTCGCCGACGCGATCGACTGGCCGCTGGCCTACCTGGTCATGGCGCTGCTGGTCGGCGTCGGCATGCTCGCGGCGATTCTGGCGCCCGATCCCGGGCGCCGCCGGCCCGAACTCGCCGGCGACGGCGACGGTGGCGGACTGCGCGCGATGGTGGTCGACCCGTTCATCGAATTCTTCGAGCGCAACAACGTCGCTACCGCGCTGATCATTCTCGGCTTTATTTTGCTATACAAGTTCGGCGACGCCTACGCCGGTGTCATGGCCTACCCGTTCTACTACGAGATGGGTTTCAGCAAGTCCGAGGTCGCGACCGTCAGCAAGGTCTTCGGTGTGATCATGACCGTCTTCGGCGTGTTTCTCGGCGGGGTTATCGTCAAGCGCTACGACATCATGCCGAGCCTGCTGGGCTGCGGCATCCTGCAGATGCTGTCGAACCTGATGTACGCGGCGCAGTCGGTTGCCGGCCACGACGTGCAGTTCCTGTACTTCACGATCGGCATCGAGAACCTGTCCGGCGGCATGGGCTCGTCGGCCTTCGTCGCGTATCTCTCGGTGCTCTGCAACACCTCGTATACCGGCACCCAGTTCGCGCTGTTCACGTCGTTCATGGCCTTCGGCCGTACGCTGCTGTCGGCGTCGAGCGGCTGGGTCGTCGAGCTGACGGGCTGGTTCGATTTCTTTTTGATTTCAACCCTGGTCGCGCTGCCGGGGTTGTTGCTATTGTTGTGGATGATGCGCAATCTACCCATGTCGATGCAGGCGAGCCGGCCGCAGCTGGCCGCGAACGCCGCACAAGGAGGAGGACCATGAAAAAGCTGTTATCGATTGCATTACTCGTGATGTTTTGCCTGGCGCCCGCGGCGCCTGTCGTCGCGCAGGACGCCGAGCGCGAAATCACGCCGCTGGGCGGCGACTTGTACCGGTTTCGCAACCGCTTCCACGTCAATCTCGTCGCCGTCACCGGCGCCGGCGTCGTCGTCACCGATCCGATCAACGCCGACGCCGCCGGCTGGCTTAAGCGCGAAATCGGCAAGCTGACGACGCAACCGATCACGCACCTGATCTACAGCCACAGCCACGGCGACCACGCCTCCGGCGGTAAGGCCTATGGCGAGGTGGCGAACGTGATCGCGCACGCCAACGCGCCCGAGACAATCGATGGCGTGCGCCCGACGATCCGCTTCAGCGACGAGATGAGCCTGGTCGTCGGCGCCAAGACTTTCGAGCTGACCTACCTCGGGCCCGGCCACGGCAGCGACCTGATCGCGATGGTCGTGCGCCCCGACAACGTCGCCTTCGTGGTCGACGCGGTCAGCGCGAAGCGGCTGTTCTACCGCGACTTCCCTGGCGCCAACGTCGACCACTGGATCGAGCAGGTCAAGGTCGTCAATTCGCTCGATTTCGACGTCTTCGTCGGCGGTCACGGGCCGGTCGGCGACAAGGCCGACGTCGCCAACGGCCTGCGCTACCTGCGCGAGTTGCGCGCGGCGGTGCTCGAGGGCCTGAGCGCCGGGCTTTCGCTAGCCGATCTGAAACAGGGCCTCGATCTCGACAAGTACAAGGACTGGGCCTCGTACGAGCAGTGGCGCGACCTCAACATCGAGGGTATGGCGCGATCGCTGCGCGAGTCCGGTGCGCTTTAGGTCGAGAATCGATTGCCGAGGGCGGCGACGGGCATGCGCAGCGTGAAATTGCCATCGGGACGCGCCATGCCGGTGTTCGGCCTCGGCACCTGGCGCATGGGCGAGCACCGCGAGCGCTTCGCGCGGGAGGCCGACACCATTCGCGCCGCGCTCGATCTCGGCATCCGCCTGCTCGACACCGCCGAGATGTACGGCGAGGGTGGCGCCGAGGAAGTCATCGGCGACGCGATTCGCGGCCGCCGCGACGAACTCTTCATCGTCAGTAAATTCTATCCGCACAATGCCAGCCGCAATGGCGTTGTCGAGGCTTGCGAGCGCAGCCTCGCGCGCATGGCCTGCGAGACGATCGACCTCTACCTGCTGCACTGGCCCGGCAGCGTGCCGCTCGAACAAACCTTCGACGGCCTGCGCGAACTGCAGGCGCGGGGCAAGATTCGCGATTTTGGCGTCAGCAATTTCGATCAGGCCGACCTCGAGGAAATCCCGGCGGCGGACCGGGACATGCTCGGCTGTAACCAGGTGTTCTACAACCTCGCCCACCGCGAGGTCGAATGGGATGTCGCGCCCTGGTGCCGCGAGCGCGGCGTGCCGCTGATGGCTTATTCACCGCTCGATCAGGCCAGCGGCCTGTTGCGTTCGGCGGCGCTCGCCGAAGTCGCCGCGCGCCACGACGCGACGCCGGCGCAAATCGCGCTGGCGTGGCTGCTGCAGCGACCCGATACGGTCGTGATTCCGAAGTCGGCGCAGATCGCCCGGATCCGCGAAAATTTCGCCGCGGTCGATCTGCGGCTCGATGCCGACGATCTCGCCGCGCTCGACGCGGCGTTCCCGCCGCCGGCCGGACCGGTTCGCCTCGGGATGCGCTGAACACGGCCGGCGGGACGCGCCGGCAGGCGACCGGGGCTCAAGTAAGTTTCGCGCATGCCGATACCGGGGTATTGAATCGAAAGCCGCCGATGGCTAAGGTTGGTTCATGCAAACTCCGGAAATTCCCGCCGACGAAGGCCAGCGGCTCGAAGACCTGCGCGAGCTGCGCATCCTCGATACATCACCGGAAGAACGTTTCGACCGACTGACGCGGATAGCAAAGAAGCTGCTCGACGTGCCAATCGCACTGGTCAGCCTGGTCGACGAGAACCGCCAGTGGTTCAAGTCCAGGGTCGGGCTCGACGCCTGCGAGACACCGCGTGACGTGTCGTTTTGCGGCCACGCGATTCTCGGCAACGAAATCTTCGTCATCGAGGATACGCACCTGGACCTGCGCTTCGCCGACAATCCGCTGGTAACCGGCCCGCCCCATATCCGTTTCTATGCCGGCGTTCCGCTGCGTTACATGTCGGGTAGCAAGCTCGGCACGCTGTGCGTGATCGACCGCGAAGCGCGCGTCCTGCAGCCAGAGGACTGCCGGTTGTTGCGCGATCTGGGCGAGATGGCCGAGAGCGAACTCAACGCGGTGCAGCTCGCGACCGTCGACGAATTGACAAAAATTTCCAATCGTCGCGGCTTCATGTCGCTGGCGCAGAACAGCCTCAATCTGTGCGCGCGCCAGCGCGCACCGGTAGCGCTGGTCTATTTCGATCTCAACGACTTCAAGCCGATCAACGATCGCTTCGGCCATGCCGAGGGCGATCGCGCTCTCGAAGCCTTCGCCTTCCTGATGCGCAGGACGTTTCGCGATTCCGACGTCTGCGCGCGGCTCGGTGGCGACGAGTTCGCGGTGCTGCTGACCAATACGCGGGGCCGGGACGCGGCCGAAATCGTCGAGCGCTTCTGCGAGCAGGTCGATTTCTACAACGGCAAGGCCAATCGCGGCTATGACCTTCGCTTTTCCGAAGGCATCGTCAGCCTGTATCCCGAACCGGATTGCTCGATCGACGATTTGCTCGAGCAGGCCGACGGCCAGATGTATCGCCAGAAAACCGGGGAATCTCCGATCATGCGCCGCGCCAACGAAGCCTGATCGCGTTTTCGTTACAGGGATGCGCGTTCGCGCGGGCGCCGCTACGAAGCCGGCGCGATTTGTAGCATACTGCGGTTTTCGCCCGAACCCGGATATCCGCCATGAATCTCACCCTCCGACGCCAGAAACTGCGCGCAGTCCTGCACGGCGACCGCTGCATCCACCCCGGATCGGTCTTCGACCCGCTGTCGGCGCGTGCGGCCGAGGATCTCGGTTTCGAGGCTGGCATGTTCGCCGGCTCGATCGCATCGCTCGCGGTGCTCGGCGCGCCCGACCTGATCGTGCTGACGCTGACCGAATTCGCCGCCCAGGCGCAGCGCATCTGCCGCGCCGGCGAGTTGCCGCTGATCGTCGACGCCGACCACGGCTACGGCAACGCGCTCAACGTCAAACGCTGCGTCGAGGAACTCGAGACCGCGGGCGTCGCCTGCCTGACGATCGAGGACACGCTGCTGCCGCGGCGCTTCGGCAGCGAGCGCACCGAATTCGTCTCGCTCGACGAGGGCGTCGGCAAGATGAAGGCCGCGCTCGCCGGGCGCCAGGATCCGGAACTGATCGTGCTCGGGCGCACCAGCACCGTCGCCGTGACCGGCGTCGACGACGCGATCGCGCGCGCCGCCGCCTACCTCGACGCCGGGGTCGACGGCATCATGTTCGTCGGCGTGCAGACCCGCGACGAACTGGAGGCGATCGCGGCGAAGATCGACGCACCGATCATGCTCGGCGGTTCGGGCGCCGAACTCAAGGACCCGGACTACCTCGCCGGTTGCGGCGTGCGCATCAGCCTGCAGGGGCACCAGCCGTTCATGGCCGCGGTGCAGGCGATGTACGCGACGCTGAAGGCGCTGCGCGACGGTACGCCACCGACCGAATTGACGAGTATTGCGAGCGCCGACCTGATCGGCGGCCTGGCGCGCAATGCCGACTACCGGGTCTGGCAGGACGATTTTCTGTCCTGAATCGACTCAGCTCTGCGCGAAGTACTGCTCGAGGAAAGTCTCGAACGGCAGCGAATCCGAGGCTTCGATCTCGCACTGTCGCGCGATCGATTCGCGTGCGGCGGATGCGTAAAGCGCCTGCTTTTCGGCTTCCAGCGGACGCTCGAGAAACCATTTCTGATGTTCCTGCGACTTGCGCAGCGCGAAATGGTAGAACTCCTCCTTGTTGGCGGCCATCTCGGCGAGCATCTGCGCCGACGGCGTCCGGTCGGGATCGTCGATCTTGGCGCGCTGTTGCTGCAGCGCGTCGCAGTAGTGATGGATCTCGGTGTCCTGGTCGAGCAGGTCGCAGCCGGCCTGCATCGCGTCGAAGATGTCGCGCGCCCAGTCGCGCAGCGGCACGGGCCTGCCGTCGCGCACGAGTCGTAGCTCGGGGTCGCGACCGCGCTCGGCGACGAGGTTGATGTTGTGGCGAATGTCGGCGAGCTCGTCGCCGGCGTAGGGCGCGCTCGGCGACAACAGGCTGAACAACAGGAAGGATTCGAGGAAGCGCATCTGTTCCTCGCTGATGCCGAGCGGCTCGTAGGCGTTGACGTCGAGCGAGCGCAGCTCGAGATAGGCGACGCCACGCTTTTTCAGCGCCAGCGTCGGCTTTTCCTCGCCGTCGAGAAGCTGCTTCGGCCGCACGCTCGAGTAATACTCGTTCTCGATTTGCAGGATGTTGGTGTTGAGCTGTTGCCATTCGCCGTCGCGGCACAGGCCGATTGCCTCGTACTCGGGGTAGGGCGTCGTGATCGCCCAGGTCAGACTGTCGATGTAGCCGGCAAGGCTGTTGTAGTCGACCTCGATGCCGGCCTCGCCTTCCTTGCTGTTCTGGTAACCGATGTCGCCCATGCGCAGCGACGTGCCGTAGGGCGCGTAGTAGGAATAATCGAACCACTTTTCGAGCGAGGTCGGCGACGCGCCGAGAAACGACGCGCAAATCGCCGGCGACGCGCCGAACAGGTAGGGCACGAGCCAGCCGCAGCGCTGCAGGTTGCGCACCATCCCGAGATAGGACTCGGAGACGAAAGTTTGCAGGTCGCGGGTATCTTCCCGCAAATCCTGGTAGAGGCGCCAGAATTCGTCGGGATAGGAATAGTTGAAATGCACCCCGGCGATGGCCTGCATCATGCGGCCGTAGCGATGCCCGAGCCCGCGGCGGTAGGCGGTCTTCATGCGGGCCGCGTTCGACGTGCCGTACTGCGCGATCGGAATGCTGTCGTCGCCGGCGACCACGCAGGGCATGCTCGTCGCCCACAAAATCTCGTCGTCGAGCTGGCCGTAGACGAAACGCTGGGTGTCGTCGAGAAACGCCAGCGTGTCGCAAAAATGGCTGAACGGCGGGGTCACGAGTTCGAGCAGGGCCTCGGAATAATCGGTCGTGATCCACGGGTGGGTCAGCGCCGAGCCGAGGCCGTTGGGGTGCGGCGTCTGCGCGATGCCGCCGTCGGCGGCGACCCGCAGGCTCTCCTTTTCGAGCCCGACGCGGCGTCCCTGTAATACGCGCCGGATGTCGCAATGCAACAGCTGCGCGACGCGCGCTTCGATCTCGGAGTTCAACGGTAATTCCAGCTTTCGGTCCGGCCGCTAGTTTGCATCAGTCGACGTGCAAAGTGAAATTAATTGCGCCGATCCGGGAGCGCTCGGGCTGGTCGTCGAATTCTTCGCTGCGGAACATCTGGCTAAATGCTATTCGCGACTCCTCGAACCGAAACGCGATCCCGAATTGCAGATCGCCGAGCAGCGGATTCCGGTCGACGCGGTGGCTGTCGACGTTGGTATTGCCGTCGAGAAATATGTTGTGCGCGACGGCGCGCGCCTCGAGGCCGGCGAACAGGCACCAGTTGTTGCGGCGCTGCCGGTTGAACGCCGGCAGCCCGGGAAAACCGGGCTTGATCGACGGCGGGCCGACGTCGTCCTTCAGATGGATTCCCCCGGCGCAGCATGAAGCCGGCCGCGGCGTAGGTGTAAACGTTGCCGATACGGAAATTCGTGTGCAGCCCGATTTCCGACTGCCGGCTGCGATCGCCTCGCGGCGACCGGATCAATCCGCTGTCCGCGCCGCGCCGCGCTCGCGGCCGATGATGCCGGTCAGGCAGCCGACGTTGCCGGCGGCCTTGCCCAGTTCATCGGTCGGCGTCGTCAGGCACTCGAGGCCGAGATTCTCGAACCAGTCCCGTACCCGCGGCAGGCCCGCGACCATCAGCACGCGGCGCGGGCCGAGCGTGACGAAATTGATGCCGCGGTAGCCCTGCGGATCGTCGTCGAACGGCGGGAACGCGACGCGGTAGCCGCGTGCCTCGAGCGCGCGTACGGTCCGGTGTGGCGTGCGCCGCGGCCAGCAGATCGCGAGATCGCGGTCGACGATGCGCAGCAGGCTCATGAAGTGCATCAGGCCGTGGGGAATGTCGGCGTCGATTAACTCGACCCCGAGTTCGCCGAGGAGGCTCCGGATCTGCTCGATCGCGGCATCGTTGGTGCGCAGGCCGCGGCCGATTACCGCGGTTGCGGCGTCGAGCCACATCAGGTCGGCGCCCTCGAACACCGCGCTACCGGTCAGCGTCTTCAGGATCGGCACGCCGAGCGCGGCCAGCCGTGCGGCGACCCGGCGTTCCTCGCCGGCGCGCACGGTCGAAGCCGGTCGCGCGAGGATCGCGCCCTGCGGCGTCATGACGAACAGGTCGGCGCAAAACATCAGGTTGGGTTCGCAGGGGCCGTCCGGCGCAACCTCGTGGACGGCGACCCCGGCGGCGCGATAGGCCTCGGCCATCGCCGCGTGTTCCTCGCGGGCGCGGCCGGGGTCGAGTGGCGCGAGCATTTGCGCGGCTTCGGGATCCGTATTGGCGGCCTCGAGCTCGGCGCCGGGACAGTGCAGCAGCACTGATTTCAGCGGCCGCCACTCGGAGTCGATGCCGCAGTCGGTCCAGACGCCGCCGATTTCGCCGGCATGCGGAGTCACCCGAGGCGACCACTGGTCGCCGCCGTAGGCCGCGGTGCCGAAAGTCGAACGCGCTTGTTGTTTTTCTTGCTTGTCCATCGAGCCCGGAGCGTCGCGCATCGCCGGCGAATTTGCAAGCCCGCGGTTCGGGCGCCGCCGGCGCCCGCCGCGGTGCTAAGATGGCCGCGAATCATGACGGGAGAACGACGTGATCGCGAAATCAATCGACGACCTGATCGGCACCGAGCGCGACGTGCGCGGGCCGGTGTGGATGAGTCGCCGTTTCCTGCTGGCCGAGGATGGCGTCGGTTTCAGCGTCAATGAGACCACCATCGATGCCGGCAGCGAACAGGTATTGTGGTACAAGCACCATATCGAGGCCAATTACGTCATCGACGGCGAAGGCGAGGTCGAGAACGTCGCAACCGGCGAAGTTTTTGCGCTCGCACCGGGTTCGCTCTATGTGCTCGACCGGCACGAAAAACACCGGCTCAGGGCGCACACGCGCATGCGCCTGGTCTGCGTCTTCACGCCGCCGCTGACCGGCCGCGAAATCCACGACGAAGACGGCGCCTACGCGCCGCCGCAGGACTGAAACGGATTCGCGGGCGCCGTTACGAATTCCTGTTGATCAGTCGGCCCGGATTCGCGATACTGGCGCGCATGGGGTTGGCGAACACCCCGTGAGGCGCAAGCCCGAGCTTCGCATCCGTTGAACCTGTACCCGCGACCGTCTCGGCGCGCGGGTTACTCAATAGGAGAGGATGCGCCATGCCAGCACCCAACGAAATCACCGTTACCCAACTCGCCCGGCTCGTCGGCACGCCCGCCGCGCCGGTCATCGTCGACCTGCGCACCGACGAGGACTTCGCCGCCGACCCGGACCTGGTTCCGACCGCATTCCGACACCCGTTCGATGCCATTGCCGACCTCGTGCCGCGGCTGGCCGATTTGCCGGTGGTCGTGTATTGCCAGAAGGGCCGCAAGCTCAGCCAGGGCGCGATGGCGATCCTGCGCACTCACGGCGTCGCCGCCGAGGTGCTCGAGGGCGGGCATTTCGCCTGGCGCGATTCCGGCGAGATGCGCGTTCCGGCGGCGAGCCTGACGCCGCGCGACGCGTCCGGCAGCACCGTCTGGGTAACCCGCCACCGGCCGAAGATCGACCGCATGGCCTGCCCGTGGCTGATCCGGCGTTTCGTCGACCCGGCCGCGCGCTTCCTGTTCGTGCCGCCGGCCGATGTGCTGATGGTCGCGGAAAGATTCAGCGCGACGCCGTTCGACGTCGAGGAGGTTTTCTGGAGTCACCGCGGCGAGCGCTGCACCTTCGACACGATGCTCGACGAATTCGGACTGGATTCGGCGCCGCTCGCGCGACTGGCGACGATCGTGCGCGGCGCCGACACCAACCGCCTCGACCTCGCGCCGCAGTCGGCCGGCCTGCTGGCCGCGTCGCTCGGCCTGTCGCGGATGTACCGCGACGATATCGCGCAGATCGAGGCCGGGATGCTGCTGTACGACGCTTTCTATCGCTGGGCGCGCGACGCCAGCGACGAACAGCACGACTGGCCGCAACCGTCCGCAGGGGCCTGAGCCATGGCTGCAGTGGATTTGATCGCCGACGCTTCGCCGTCGGCGAAACCGTCACTGGCGCAGGCGTTGCGGGTCTGGCTGCGCATCGGCCTGTTGTCGTTCGGCGGGCCGGCGGCGCAGATTGCGCTGATGCACCGCGAGATCGTCGAGGCGCGCCGGTGGCTCAGCGAAAAGCAGTATCTGAACGCGCTGAGTTTCTGCATGCTGCTGCCGGGCCCCGAGGCGATGCAGCTCGCGACCTACGCCGGCTGGCGCCTGCACGGCACGCTCGGCGGGCTGGTCGCCGGGCTGTTGTTCGTGCTGCCGGGCGCGGTCGTGATTCTCGTGCTCGCAAGCGTTTATGCAGTCTACGGTCAGGTGCCGCTGGCCGCGGCATTGTTCGTCGGGGTCAAGGCGGCGGTCGTCATTATCGTCGTCGAGGCCTTGCTGCGGGTTGCGCGGCGCGCGCTGCGTTCGGCGGCGCACTGGGCGACCGCGGCGCTGGCTTTCGTCGGGATATTCTTCCTCGCGCTGCCGTTTCCGCTGATCATCGCCGCGGCCGCCGCATTCGGCTTCGTCCATGCCCGCGCCGACGCCGACGAAACGCCGGCCGAGGCGGTCGTCATTGCGCCGGTCCGGACACTGGCGACGGCGCTGTTATGGCTTGCGGTCTGGGCCGCGCCGCTGCTGTTGTTGCTCGCCTTCGCCCCCGACAGCCTGCTGCTCGAGATCGGTATCTTTTTCTCCAAGCTCGCGGTCGTGACCTTCGGCGGCGCCTACGCGGTGCTGGCCTACCTCGGCCAGGCGGCCGTCGAACACTACGGCTGGCTCGCTCCGGGCGAGATGATGGACGGCCTCGGACTCGCCGAGACCACGCCGGGCCCGCTGATCCTGGTCAACGAGTTCGTCGGCTTTCTCGCGGCCTACCGCGACGGTGGCATCGGCTTCGGCGTGCTCGGCGCGGTTATCACGCTGTGGACGACTTTCACACCGTGCTTTCTGTGGATCTTCGTCGGCGCACCCTACATCGAATGGATCGGCGCGCAATACCGTTTGCGCGGCGCGCTCGGCGCGATCACCGCGGCGGTCGTCGGCGTGATCCTGAACCTGTCGCTGTGGTTTGCGCTGCACGTGTTCTTCGCCGACGTGAGCCGGGTCGAGGCCGGGCCGCTGGTGCTGTGGGTTCCGGACCCGGCGACGCTCGACTGGCGCGTCGTCGTCCTGTCGCTGGCCTGCGCCTGGCTGCTGCTGCGCCGCCACTGGGATATCTTCCGCGTGCTCGCGGTGTCGGCGCTGGCCGGCCTCGGGCTCGGCTTCGTCTAGCCGCAGCGTCGCAATTCCGGGGTGGTATAGCTCGCCGACCAGCGAATGCGCAGCGCCGCGTCGTCGAGCCACAGAACCAGGCGATACTCGCGCAGCGTGTCCTCGCCGCACTGCGCCAGCGCATGCGTCTGCGAACCGGCCTCGCGCGCAAAACTGGCCTGCCACGACAGGTAACAGTAGATCCCGGCCTGCTCGAGCCACTCGCGGTCGATGCGGTAGGCGAACGGGGGCTCGCCGGTGCCGCGCGCGGCGCATTGCGCCGGCGTGCCCCAGGTCCCGAGCAAGGCCGCCGGCGGCTCGATGCGGTCGCCGGGCGCGGTTTCGATGCCGTACTGGCCCCGGGCCGCCGCGGGAAGCGCGGTCACGAACGCGAGCCAGCCGATCAGCCAGACGGAAGAGCTTCGACAAGGGGTGCGTTGCGTCACGGGAGCCACGCGCGTTGCCAGGCCGCCCAGGCGCCGACGCGCTCGGCGATCACGGCGTAGCCGTCGTCGGCCGGATGCACGCCGTCATTGTCGGCCAGCGCCCGCAGGTAGCGCGGCTCGCGCGACAGATCGGTAAACAGCGGCAGGTAGTCGATCGCCAGCTCGCGCGCGAGCCCGGCATAGGCCGCGTCGTAGCGCGAGATTTCGGCGTTGCGCAGGTCCCAGCAGCCGCTGTCGGTCGATTGCGGTGCGACGCGCTCGTCGAGCGGGGTCGGTCCGATCCACAGGACGGCCGAGAGCTCGCGTGCCCCGCCCAGGATCGCGCGCGCGTGGGCGAGCGAGGCATCGAGTTCGACCTGCGTCGACCCGCCATCCGGCCGCGCGGCGTCGTTGAAACCGAATGCGAAAACGTAGAGTCCGGGCGAATTGCGGCTGCGGGCGAGGGCTTCGGCGCGCCAGCGCGCGGCGATATCGGCCGAGGTGTCGCCGTTGACGCCGAGGTTGTAGGCAGCGACTTGCCGGTCTTGTGCACGGCACAGGCGTCCGGGCCAGCCGAGGCGGCTGCTGTCGTTGCAGCCGAGCGTGATACTGTCGCCGAAGAAAAAAACGCGTTCGTAGGTCAAGGCGTCTCCGCGGAATCGCCGGCCGCCGGCCCGGCCGGCCGGGGGGTTGAAATAGCTGCCGCGGAGGCCATTTTGTAATAAAATCGACCGATGCGCGATATGAAATCAGACATTCAACAGGAAACCGAGCGGCTCCACGGCAAGCTCAGCCACGTCGGCTGGACGCGCGACGACTGCGCCGTGATCGCGCCGACGACGCTCGAAATCAATGAACTCAAGCGCGAGCAGAACGCGATCATTCTCGCGCACTCGTACCAGACCCCGGACATCATGTACGGCGTCGGCGACTTCATCGGCGACTCGTACGGCCTTTCGGTGATCGCGACCGAGCACCCGGCCGACAAGATCGTGTTCTGTTCGGTTTACTTCATGGGCGAGACGGCCAAGCTGCTGAACCCGGAAAAAGAAGTCCTGGTGCCGAGCCACGCCGGCTGCTCGCTGGCCGACTCGATCACGGGTGCGCAGGTCCGCGAGCTGCGTGAAAAGCATCCGGATGCCGGCATCGTCTGTTACGTCAACACCTATGCCGAGGTCAAGGCCGAGTGCGACGCCTGCTGCACGTCGGCCAACGCGGTCGAGGTCGTCGAGGCGATGCCGCAGGACAAGGTTATCTTCCTGCCGGACAAGCTGATGGCGGAAAATCTGGCCAAGATCTGCTCGAAGGAGATCATCACCTGGGACGGCACCTGCATCGTCCACGAGGGTTTCAACATCGATTCGATCCGCGACATCCGTTCGCGTTTTCCCGGCGTCAAGATTCTCGCGCACCCCGAGTGCGCGCCCGGCCTGATCGCCGAGGTCGATTTTGCCGGCAGCACCGAGGGCATGCTCAAGTACGTCAAGCAGTCGCCGGATCACACCTTCATGATGGTAACCGAGTGCGGCCTGACCGATCGCATCAAGTCCGAGGTCGAGGACAAGGAAATCGTCGGCACCTGCATCCTGTGCCCGTACATGAAGCAGATCTATCTGGACGACGTGCTCAAGGCGTTGAAAAATCCGTCGCCCGAGCAAATCGTCGAAATCGAGCCGGATGTCGCCGCGCGAGCTCGCGCGAGCCTCGATCGCATGTTCGAGCTCGAACGCGAGGGCAAGGCAATTCTCGAGCGCGCCGGCCGCGAAAAGCTGCCGTGGACCGCGACCGGCACCGGCTGAACCGGCGGCCGTTGTCAAGCCGATAAATTCGCCCCCGGCGCGTCACCGCGCGATGTTAGAATTGCGCGCGTCCCTGTCGACGATGAGCCTGTCGTGCCGCTGACCCGGTCTATCGCACTGTTTTTATTGCTGCTGGTTTGCGGACTGGGGCCCGCCGCGATCGCGCAGACCGCGTTGCCGCAGGATCCGCAAAACGCGCTCGAATTGCTGCAAAGCAAGATCGCGGAAATCGAAGCGTCGAGCGAAATCGACGACGCCGACCGCACGGCCCTGCTCGAGCTTTACCGCAAGGCCGTCGCCCAGATCGAACAACGGCGCAGCTTCGAGGCGACGACCCGCGACTTCGTCCGCGCGCGCGAGACCGCGGCGCAAACCTCGGCCAGCCTGCGCCGCGAGATCGAGCAGCTGGAGACGGCGCCGCCGGTCTCGGTACCGGCAAGCGTCGCGCGCCAGGACCTCGCGCAAGTCGAGCAGCGATTGCTGTCGGCCAAGGCCGAGCAGACCGCCGCGCGGGGAAGCCTGTCGGACCTGCAGGCGCGCCTGGAGGCACAGGCCCGGCGACCGGAGCAGGCACGCAAACGCCTCGGTGAACTAAAGGCGCGCCAGGACGCGGTCGCCAGCGCGCTCGCCGCACCGCAGCCCGATAGCGGATCGCCGCGAATCTCCGAGGCCCGCCGCTGGGCCCTGCAGATCGAGGCGCAGGCGCTGGCCGCCGAAATCGAGATGCTCAACCAGGAATTGCTCAGCCACCCGGTGCGCATCGAGCTGCTCGGCGTGCAGCGTGACCTGGCGGCGCTGGAACTGAACCGGCTGACGAATCGGGTCGAGCAGCTCGGCGCGCTGGTCGTCGAACGGCGCCAGGCGGAGGCCGCGAGCGTCAGCGAGGCGACCGAGGAAACCCGGCGGCAGGCAGTTGGCAAGCACCCGTTGGTACAGGAACTGGCGCAGCGTAACACCCAACTCGGCGACGAGCTCAAGAGCCTGGCAGCCGCGCTCGAGCGCGTGACCAACGATGAAATTCTCGCCAGCGAGCGGGCCAAGCGCGTGTCGACCAATTTCCGCCTCGCGCGGCAGAAACTCGAGATCGCGGGCCTGAGCGAAGCGCTCGGCCAGGTGCTGCTGGAACAACGACGCAACCTGCCCACCACGCGCGATTTCGAATTCGCCCAGAAGCGCCGCCAGCAGCTGGTGATCGAATCGAGCCTGCGCCAGATCCGCAATCAGCAGGAGCGCGAACGGCTGCGCAATCTGACCGCATACATCAACGAGATCGTCGGGCATCTGCTGCCCGCCGAGCAGGATCGGCTGCGCGACGAACTCGAGCAGCTGGCGCAGACGCGGCGCGGGTTGATCGACAAGGCGATCGCCGCCGACGACAGCTTCCTGCAGGCGCTCGGCGAACTCGATTTCTCCCAGCGCCAACTGGCCGAGGCGGTCGCCGATTATGACGCCTACCTCGACGAGCGCCTGCTGTGGATTCGCTCGGGCGATCCGCCGTCGTGGCAAATGCTCAAATCGATCACCGCGACGCTGGCGATTTTCGCGTCGCCGGCGCACTGGCTCGACCTGGGCCGCGCGCTGGTCGTGCCGCAAACCTTTCCGTGGGCGCTGTTGCTGGGCCTGGTGCTGTTCGGCCTGTTGCAATACGCGCGCGGCCGGCTGCGCGCCTCGCTCCACCGTAGCGGACGCAACGTCGGCGACGTTGGCCGTGATCGCTACATCGCGACCCTGCGCGCGCTGGTGCAAACTCTGTTGCTGGCGCTGCCGTGGCCGATACTGTTCGCCGCGCTCGGCTGGCACCTGCAGCAGGTTCCTGGCGCCGGCGGATTCGAGCTGAATTCGTCGCTCTACCAGGCGGCGGCGAGCAGCGGCCAGTTCGTGCCGGCGATCGGTACCGCCTTCGCTGCGATCGCGCTCTATACCTATTACTTCCTCGCATTTCGAATTTTTTGCGAAGCCGACGGGCTGGCGGTCGCACATTTCGACTGGAACGCCGAGGACTGCGGACGATTGCGCATCGAGACCCGACGGCTAATGGCCGTATTTCTGCCCGCGGCACTGATACTCGTGACGTCGATCACCTACGATCCGGCGGCGCTGGCCGGCGGCCTGAGTCGTTTGAGTTTCGTCGTCGTCATGTTCGCGCTGGCCTGGTTTTCGTGGCGTATCTTCGCGCCGGGACAAGGCATCATGCGCCGCTTCTACGCGGTGTTTCCGGATAGCCCGGTGACCTGGTTTCGTTACCTGTGGCTGTTGTTGGGCCTGAGCCTGCCGCTGGCGTTGGCGGCGCTCGCGACGATCGGTTACGTCTACACCGCGGCGCAGTTCGGCGCGCGCCTGGTCGACACGCTGTGGCTGGTCGTCGGGGTCGTGCTCGTGCACCAGCTCGTCGTGCGCTGGCTGCTGATGACCGAGCGGCGGCTCGCGTTCGAGGCCGCGATCGAAGCGACCTCGCCGCCAGCGGACGCCAGCGATGTCGCAAGCGCGCCGATCGACCCGCAGGCCAAACCGTTCGAGGAACCCGAGGTCGACTACCAATCGCTGGAGCAGGACACCAAGAAACTGCTCGCGACGGTGCTGACGCTGCTGTCCGCTTTCGGCCTGTGGGTCATCTGGAGCGACGTGCTGCCGGCCTTCGCCATTCTCGACGACGTGTCGTTATGGAGCTATAGCGCCGGCGGCGACAAGTTCGTGCCGGTGACCCTCGGCGATCTCGTTTTGAGCGGTCTGATCGTCGCCGTCGGATTCATCGCCGCGCTGCGCCTGCCGGCGCTGATCGAGATCGTGCTGCTCGCGCGCCTGCGTATTTCCGCGGGCAGCCGCTACGCGATCTCGACGCTGACGCAGTACGCGATCGTCGGCGTCGCGATCGTGCTCGCGTTCAACCTGCTCGGCGGCAGCTGGTCGGAAATCCAGTGGCTGGTCGCCGCGCTCGGCGTCGGTATCGGTTTCGGCCTGCAGGAGATCGTCGCCAATTTCATCAGCGGTCTGATTTTACTGTTCGAGCGACCGATCCGTATCGGCGATATCGTTACCGTCGGCGATACCACCGGAACGGTCACGCGAATCCGAATTCGCTCGACGACGATCCGCAACTGGGACCAGCAGGAACTGGTCGTGCCGAACAAGGAGTTCATCACCGGCCGGCTGCTCAACTGGACCCTGACCGATCCGATCGCGCGCATCGTGATTCCCGTCGGCATTGCCTACGGCAGCGACGTCGGCGAAGCGATCAGGCTGATCCACGAGACCGCGACCGGGCACGAGCGCGTGCTGGCCGACCCGGAACCGCTGGTGACTTTCGAGAACTTCGGCGACAGCGCGCTGATCATCACGCTGCGCTGTTACATCGGCTCGATGGATCATCGGCTGGTGACGCAAAGCGAGTTGAACCTCGAGATCAATCGCAAGCTCGAAGAGGCCGGCATCGTCATCGCGTTCCCGCAACGGGACGTTCACCTCGACACGAGCCGGCCGCTCGACGTACGCATCCACCGCGTCGCCGAGGAGAGTTGAAGGAAAATGGAGCGGGGTACGAGATTCGAACTCGCGACATTCAGCTTGGGAAGCTGACGCTCTACCAACTGAGCTAACCCCGCGCGCGCTTCATCATACCCGACATTCGCGCGCGCTTCGATGCCTGGTCGAGCCTGCATCGATCGTCGGCGACTCCGGGCGGTGCGTTTTCTCTTTGTATTCGGTCCGGTTCCGGGTGTATGGTTCGGATATCTGCCACGGGGATTTCGGAGCAGTCTTGCGCTATCCGGGTTCTCAGAACAGATGCGCGTTCAACAACGAATCGGGAGGGGAGTCATGACAGTTGTTACCAACCGGGACCCGCGTCTCTATAACGCGGATCTGGCGCCGACCCCGCCGGAACAGAAGAAGTGGGGCTGGTTCGAAATCTTCAACGTCTGGGCCAACGACGTGCAAAGCCTGTTCGGCTACACGCTCGCCGCGTCCCTGTTTCTATCCTACGGGCTCAACGGCTGGGCCGTGTTCGCCGCAATCATTCTCGCCGGCTTCTTCATCATGCTGCTGGTCAACCTGTCCGGCAAACCGAGCGTCGAGCACGGTATCCCGTACCCGGTGTTCGCGCGCGTCAGCATGGGCGTCATCGGCGCGAACTTCCCGGCGATGGTGCGCGGCGTGGTCGCGATCTTCTGGTACGGCGCGCAAACCTTTTTCGCGTCGACCGCGGTCGCGCTGCTGCTGAACTCGCTGTTCGGCACCTCGCCCGACGCCGGCAGTTTTCTGGGCATGACCTTCATCGGCTGGATCTCGCTGATCATAGTTGCCGTGTTCCAGATTTACCTGTTCTGGAACGGCATCGAACTGATCCGGAAATTTCTCAATTTTGCCGGTCCGGCGGTTTACGCGGTCATGCTCATTCTGATGGTCGTGATCTGGTACAAAGCCGGCGGCGACCTGCTGTCGGTCGCCGGCGACATCTTCAGCGGCACCGGCGAACATCCGGGCGGGTCGTTCGGTGCCTTCGTCGCGATCTTCGGCACGATGGTCGCCTACTTCGCCGCGGTGGTGATCAACTTCGGCGACTTCTCGCGCTTCGTCAGCGACGAGGCGCAGATGCGCAAGGGCAACTTCTGGGGCCTCGTCGGCAACCTCATCGTGTTCTCGTTCATCGCGCTGATCATCACCGCCGGCACGGTCGTCATCTTCGGCGAGACCATGACCAACCCGACCGAGATGGTCGCGCGCGTCGACAACCTGATGCTGTCGATCGTCGCCGCGTTTGCATTCTTCACCGCCACCGTCGGCATCAACATGGTCGCCAACTTCGTGCCACCGGCCTACGATCTCGCCAACCTGGTCCCCGGCAAGATCGACTTCCGCAAGGGCGGGTTGATCACCGCGGTCGCCGGCTTCATTCTCGCGGTATTGTGGGTATCCGTGATCGAGAACATCGGCATCTTCCCGTTCGTCAACACGCTCGGCGCGATCCTCGCGCCGGTCTACGGGATCATGGTCGCCGACTACTACCTGATCAAGAGACAGCAGCTCGACATCGAGCAATTGTTCACGACCGACCCGAACGGCAAGTACTACTACGACGGCGGCTGGAACCGGCGCGCGCTGATCGCGACCGCGATCGCGGCGATTTTCGCCGTCGCCACGGTCTGGCACCCGGCGCTCGCAGCGCTCGGCGGTTACGGCTGGATCATCGGCGCGGCGCTCGGCGCGGTGCTGCACATGGTGCTGGCCAAAAAGACGGCCTGAGGGCGCCCCCGGGCGAGCTTCACACGCCCGCGGATCCAGCTATCGTGCTGCTTCCGCGGGCGCGGGGATTTGGCAGGCACAGCGCGGCAACGCAAACGCCGGCCGCGATCGCGGCGAGCACCGCGAACAGCCGGTCGAAGCCACCGGCGGCATACAGCCAGGCGATCGCCGGCAACGCGCCGGCGCTCGCGCCAAATCCGGCGACGTAAGACAAGGCGTAGGCACGGCTGCGCCACTGCGCCTGCGCGCTTCGCGCGACGAGCACGTCGAGCACCGGTACCGCGCCGAAGACGACGAACATGAAAGCGGTCGCGCCGGCCAGCGCCACGAGTCCGGTCGCGCCAATCATCGCGACAAACAGCAATGCCTGGGCCGCGGCGAGCGCGGCGAAAACCAGTCGCAGCGAGTAGCGATCGAGCAGGTAACCGACGCCGAGCTGGGCGAACGCCGCAACCGCGAAGACCGCGAAACCGTAACCCCCGACCTGCGACGCGCTGGTAGCGAGCCCGGCCAGGCGCTGCTCGAGAATCGCCGGTAACGCGAAAGTCGTGCTCTGGAAAATGAAGCCGTCGGCGGCGGCGACCGCCAGCACGATCGCGACGATCGTCGCCAGGCGCGCACCCGCGTAGCCGATGCCGCCGGTGGCGCGCGCGGTCGCCCTGGCGTCGACGCGGCGGTCGGCGGCGGCGCGCAGGTAGATGAATCCGAGCGCAATCGCGATCGCGCCGGGGACGAAGAATGCGCCGCGCCAGCCGAGTCCGTCGACGAGCACGCCGGTCGCGAGCGCGGCGCCGGCGATACCGAGGTTGCCCCAGACGCCGTTGATCGCAAGCGCGAGGCCGATGCGTTCGCGGCCCTGCACGATCAACGCGAGGCCGACCGGGTGGTAGATCGACGCGAACAGGCCGATCAGCGTCAGGCCGAGGCCGAGCTGCAGCGGCGATTGCGCGAAGCCGGTCGCGATCGCGCTCGCGCCGGCACCGACGAAGAACACGATCAGCATGCGCTGACGGCTCCAGCGGTCGGCGAGCCAGCCGGCCGGCAGCGCGCCGAGACCGAAGGCGACGAAGCCCGGCGTCGCGTAGGGCACGAGTTCGGCGTAGCCGAGCCCCCATTCGCCGGCGAGGCCGAAAGCCGCCACCGATGCGAAGATCAGCATCAGGTAGTGATCGAGAAAATGGCCGGCGTTGACGAAGCCGGTGAGTATCCGTTGGCGCTGCATCGAGTCCGCCGTTCGATTGACGATGCGATCAGTATGCGGGACAATTCGATGTCGCAGTAAGGCCATAAAGTCAAAAAATATTGAGTTCACGCCAAAACCGGTCCGACGACTGGTTCGACGATCCGGCGGCGCCGGCGATCGCGTCTTTCGCGCAGGATCTCGTCCGCGGCGACGGCTTTCCGCCGCACCGTCACCGGCGCGCGCAATTGATCTATGCCAGCGCCGGCGTCATGCTGGTGCGCACGCCGGCCGCCGTCTACCTGGTGCCGCCGCAGCAGGCGGTCTGGATGCCTGCCGGCGTCGAACACGCGATCGAGGCGCGCGCCGCGCTCGCGCTGCGTACGCTTTACTTCTCCGCCGAGATCGCCGCCGCGTTCGCGCCGGCAGCCTGCGTGTTGCGGGTGACGCCGTTGCTGCGCGAGCTCGTCGTCGCCGTGGTCGCGCTCGACAATCGATACGCCGATGCCGCCGACGCGCGCCTGCTCGACGTCTTGCTCGACCAGATCGTGGCGCAGCCGCGCAGCCCGCTGTCGCTGCCGTTGCCGGTCGATCGCCGGTTAAGGCGCGTGACCGAAGCCCTGTTGCAGAATCCCGGGGACACTCGCGACCTCGACGCCTGGGCGGCGCAGGCCGGCGCGAGCAAGCGCACGCTCAACCGGTTGTTCAAACGCGAGACGGGATTGTCGTATCGCGACTGGCGGGCGCAGTGCCGACTGCTGCACGCGCTCGAGATGCTTGCCCGCGGCGCGAGCGTCGCGCACATCGCCGGCGAACTCGGCTACGAAAACGCGAGCGCGTTCATCGCGATGTTCCGCCGCGCGCTCGGCACGACCCCGAAGCGCTACCGCCGGACTCTAGAATCCGAGCTCTAGTTATCGACCGAAACAAATTTCGCTCAGACTCGAATTTGATTCGGGTCACGCGGAGGGCGGGGTGATGCCGCCGTAGGCGACGCCGGTCAGGCGGGCCATCTCGGTGTGGAAGGTGGTCAGGTCGTCGCGATCGAAATCGGCGAGCCGGCGATGGCCGGCGGCGCGCGCGAGCACCTGCATCAGTTCGACCGCGGCGCCGAGGAAGCGCGCGAGCCGCTCGGCGGCGGTATCGACCGGCAGGCGCACGCGCAGGTGCGGTTTTTGCGTGGCGATACCGACCGGGCAATTGTTGGTATTACAGGCACGCATGCCGAGGCAGCCGATCGCCTGGATCGCGGCGTTGGCGAGCGCGACGCCGTCGGCGCCGAGCGCCAGCGCCTTGGCGTAATCCGCCGGGTGGCGCAGCCCGCCGGTGACGATCAGGGTCACGTCGGCCGCATCGCTATGGTCGAGGTGGCGGCGCGCGCGTGCGAGCGCCGGAATCGTCGGCACCGAAATGTTATCCCGAAAGATCAACGGCGCCGCGCCGGTGCCGCCGCCGCGGCCGTCGAGGATGACGTAGTCGACGCCGATCTCGAGCGCGGCGTCGATGTCCATTTCGATATGCTGCGCGGACAGCTTGAAGCCGACCGGGATGCCGCCGGTGCGCTCGCGCACCTCGGCGGCGAAGTCGCGGTACGGGTCGAGACTGTCCCAGTCCGGAAAGCGCGCCGGCGAGACCGCGTCCTCGCCCTCGTCGAGGCCGCGTACCTCGGCGATTTTGGCGTTGACCTTGGCAGCCGGCAGATGCCCGCCGGTGCCGGTCTTGGCGCCCTGGCCACCCTTGAAGTGAAACGCCTGCGCCTTCTCGACCTTGTCCCAGGAAAACCCGAAGCGGGCCGACGCGAGTTCGTAGAAATAACGCGAATTGGCCTGCTGTTCTTCCGGCAGCATGCCGCCCTCGCCGGAGCAGATGCCGGTACCGGCGAGTTCGGCACCGCGCGCGAGCGCGATTTTCGCTTCCTCCGACAACGCGCCGAAACTCATGTCCGAGACGAACAGCGGTATGTCGAGCTCGAGCGGCTTGTTCGCCCGCGGGCCGATTACGAGCGACGTGTCGACCGCTTCGTCGTCGAGCAGCGGCAGCTTGTGCAGCTGCGCGACGACGAATTGCAAATCGTCCCATTTGGGCAACTGGTCGCGCGGCACGCCCATCGCCGCCGAAGGTCCGTGCGCGCCCTTCAGGCCACTGCCGGCGAGCTGGCGGATGAAACCGACGTAGGGCTCGTCGTCGCTGCCGGTCGGGTCCTGGTAGGCACCCTGGTAGGCGCCGCGCCTGTACGGCTGCGGATTTTCCTCGGCCCACTCGGCGATCTCGTCCTCATCGACGCAGACGCGCCCGTCCTCGACCCAGGCGGCGAACTTGTGCAGGGCCTCGTCGTTGTTGTACTCGCTGATGCCGGTGTCGAAGCGGAAATCCCAACCGTGTACGCCGCAGATCAGGTTGTCGCCATCGACGCGGCCGTCCGCCATCAACGCGCCGCGATGGGCGCAACGCCCGTAGAGCACCGAGATCGAGTCGTCGTAGCGGATCACGACGAGGTCGACGTCGGCGACCAGCGCGTGCGCGGGCTTGCGGTCTTCGAGCTCGTTCCAGTCGGCGATGGTGGTCTTGTTCATCGGTATCTTTTCCCCTTTGGTTGAGTTGGTTCACGGCCGGCGCAGGCGATCGCGCGTCGACTCCCGAGCGGGTTCGTCGCGAGGCGGCATCGCGGCACCAAACCGAATGGCGACAGTCTACGTATCAAAGAACGACTGTTGCAATCGGATCAATTCTTGCTGCGCTTCAAATCCCTGCTCGTCGCGGGCGCAATCGCGCTGCCGCTGCAGTATCCCGCCGACTGGCAATTGCTCGAATACCGCGACTTGCCGGCCAACGCGGTCGAATTCGGCGCCGCCGGCATGGCGGTGCGCGTCGACGTGTCGGCAAGCCCGATCATTTATCCGTTGCCGGAGCCGGTGCGGATCGAACGTATCGAGGTCAGCGGGCACCTCGACGGTCTGCTCGCGCTCGAGCCCGGGATCCAGGGCAGCCGCGACGGCGACGACTTTGCGCTCAAACTGGGTCTGGTCGTCGCCGGTGACAAGACGTTGAATCCGGTACAGCGATTATTCACCGCCGGCTGGATCAAGCGTCTGTACGCGCTTGCTCCGGAAGACGCCGGCATCGATCGAATCGAGTTCTTCAACGTGGTCCAGGAACCGGCGCTGCTCGGCGCGCGGCGCCAGCATCCGCTTTCGGACCTGATCTACGAAAACAACGTCTGGCTGATCGATGCGCCGGGCAATTTCGACCTGTCGCACAGGCTCGACGAGCCACTCGAAGTCATCGCGATCTGGTTGTCGATCGACGGCGACGACAGCCAGTCCCGCTACACGACCCTGATCCGCGATCTGCGGATACATGCACCGGGCTGACGCGGATTCTACTGCGTACTGAAGCCGCCGCGCAGATCGTGGCGGGCCGGATGCAAGCCGACCGGCCAGTCGCGACCGGGAATCGCGAGCGGATGGGGCGGGTTGGCGCGGCCGCGGGTCTCGGCCGCGGAATACGCGGGCGCAGGCGCGGGTCTCGGCCGCGGCTTACGCGGGCGCAGGCGCGGTAACACCACGACGGAGCGCCGCGATTCCGGTGCCATGGTGATGCTGCTGTCGGCGCGCCGGCGGCCCACGGAGTCGCGCGGTCGCTCGGCGCGCACCCGCTCGATTTCGATTCGCTCGCGGTGCATCCGCCGCCACTGGTTGGCGATCGTGTAATAGTCTTCTCGGGAATTATTCGCGACAGGTGCGGGCGGCGTCGGCAAATCGATGCGCTCAAAGCCGGTCGCGTTCGCCGGTGGAGGCTCGTCGGAGTAGTGGGTCACGCCGTCGACCCACTTGTGCACGACCGAGGCCTGCGCGAGTGCAGCAAATCCGGCCAGCAACGGCAACAGAGCGATGCGTTGCGGGATGCGCATGCCTGTTCGACCCGCAGGCGACGCCCGAGTTCGGCCGCTGCCGTTACCGCCGGCGCGAGTTCGCGCATGCAGCCCGGCGACGCTATACTGGCGCGGGCAAGCCGGGGCGCCGCGATGCGGCTGTTTCGGTGTGGGTTCGCCGCGCTCGCGGCCCAGACCGTGCGCGCGTCCGGCTCCGTTGGCCGGGTGCGGGCCGGATCGACCAACCAACCGGAGCGATCGATGAAATTCCTGAATCCCGACGAAATCGTCAAACCCGCGTCCCACTACGTGCAGGCGGTGGTCCACGCGGCCGCGGCCGAGCGCATCGTGATCTCCGGCCAGCTGGGGCTGCGCCCCGACGGCACGCTCGAGGATGGTCTCGAGGCGCAAATGATGCGCGCCTGGTCGAACCTGCTCGGCGTCATGGCGGCGGCGGGTTTCGCGCGCGAACAGCTGATCCGGGCGACGATCTACGTCACCGTGCCGGGGCAGGTCGGGCTCTATCGCAAGGTCCGCGACCGCGTGCTCGACGGCCACCGTTGCGCCAATACCTATCTCGAGATCGCGGGTCTCGCGGCGCCGGAATTCCTGGTCGAGATCGAGGGCGAAGCCGTACGCGAGTGAACGCCGCGCGTGGGCTCCGGGTCCAGACTGCGGTCGCGAGGCGGCGCGCCGGGATCAGGCGGCGGCGCGCGCGCGATGGCGGCCGAGACCGGCGAAGCCGAGCAGCGCGCTCGCGAACAGCCAGCCGGCCGCCGGCAGCGGCGTCGCGACGACGATCAGGTCGGAATCGGACAGTCTGCTGTCGAAGGCGGGTAGCGACGGGCCGAGTACGATGTTATCGAGGCTGAAATCACCCGTCCTGCCACCGATCGCGGCGAACGACAGCGAGGTGAGATAGTCGAAGCCTGCTACGCCGAAGGTTTCGAAATCGTTCGCCGTGGCGGGTTCGGCGCTCGTCCTCCAATCGAGTTGAAAAGTAGTGTCGGCGACCGTCTTGCCGTCGCGCCTGCCCGTCACCCGAAGGGCCTCGGCCCAGTGGGACGTCGATCCGAGCGCACTTTCGGCCGCGTCGAACAGCAACAGCGAGAAGGCCGACTCGTCCAGCGCGCTGAGCGTAATCGTCGCGCCCCAGCTGAGCAGATAAGTCGAGCCGTTATCGGGGCATCCACTCGAACAAAAGGCGGCGCCGTCCGCCAGAAAGTGATAGTCGCCACCGGTCGCGGCGACGGAATAGCCGTGCGTGACGATCGTCCCGAAGTTGGTCGATCTTCCGAATTCGTCGAAATCCAGTGTCGTCGCGCCGGCGTGTGAAATTCCGCAAACGCCAAGCAGGACGGCGATTGCGAAGCTCGAACGTCCAGTCATGTATTTTCTCCCGGCTTCCGGCCCGGAATTCTCTGGTACCGATACCGAGTCTAGCAGCGGGTTGCGGGTTCGCTATCACCCATATTGGTTAAATTCGGGGAATATGGGCCCAACAGGTTCGACTTTGGACACAAAATGTGCGCCAGCGCACAATTCGAGCGGTCGCGGCCGTCAGCTTGCCGATCCGGTCGCGCGCTCGAGTCGGCGCGCCGCAGCATGCAACAGTGCCCGCGAATAGAGTCGATGCAAGCCGAGCAGCGCGCGGAAACCGGCGCCGAGCGCGGCGTGGCCGTGGCGTTCGGGATGCGCGGGCACGATCGCCGAACCGAAGTAAAGCCGCGTCCGCGCCGTGTTGCGCGCCTCTACCATCAGCCACGAGCGCGTGCGCCCGCGCAGGTCGCACAGTAGTATCTGATCCGCGGCGCGCGCCTCGACGGTCCAGGCCGCGAAACGCTCGGCGTTGCCGGCGGCTAGTTCTGCGGCCTCGGCGTCGGTCGACGGGCGGGCGAACAGCCCGGCGAGGACGGCGCGCTCGAGCTTGAACAGCCAGCTGGTGTAGAACGCGTCGATGAAATCGGCGAGCGCCACCCGGCGCGCGAGTACGGTCGTGAAACAATCGGTATAACCGTTACCGCCGGCGTAACGCACGAGCAACGCGGGCGCCGGCAGCGGGCAGGGCTCGATCGATTGCATGGCGGGTCGATTCGGTAGCGACGAATCGCCGGTTTACGCGCGACCGATGCGCGGCGCGTACATGGCCGCGATACCGGTAGCGCGCTTCATTGCGCCGGGTCATCCACGTCGGTATCGATCGCGTCGCCGCCCTGCGCCCGTTCCCAGTCGACGAAACGATCGATGTCGCCCTTCAGCGACGCCAGGACCCAGCCGATCAACGCGGCATCGTCGAGCAGGCCGACGCCGAGCAGGAAGTCGGGGATCAGGTCGAGCGGCGTCACGAAGTAGACGACCGTGGCGATGATCGATAACAGGCTCGACCAGGGAATGTCGCGGTATTCGCCGCGCGCGTAGGCGCGCAGCAGGCGCATCGCCGCCATCAGCGAATCCCAGACCTCGGCGAGCCGGCGTTGCTGCGCGTGGGCCTTGTGCTTCGCCCGCTCGAGCAGCGATTGCAGCCGCGCCGGATCGCGAGCGTACTCGGCGGCGTTCGCCTTCGCGTCGCGATAGCTCGCGCTGTCTTCGACCTTCTCGCCGGATATCTTCCTGGCCATGCGGGGTTCCGTTGGCGCCGCCGTGGGCGCGCTGCCCGCCATTGTGGAGAGCCGCGCGCGCGGATGCAATCCCCGCCCGGGGGTTGTTATGATGGGCCATCGACCGACCGAAGGCAGCCCATGAAAACCGTCGACTGGTACTTCGATTTCATCTCGCCGTTCTCCTACCTCGCGAGCGCGCGGCTCGACCGGTTGCCGGCCGACGTCGAGCTGCGCGCGCAGCCGATTCTGTTCGCCGGCCTGCTGGCGCACTGGCAAACCCGCGGCCCGGCCGAGATCGAGCCGATGCGCCGCTTCACCTTTCGTCACATCGCCTGGCTGGCGCAACGCGACGGCATACCGCTCGAGCTGCCGCCGGCGCATCCGTTCAATCCGCTGAAACTGTTGCGCCTGTGCGTCGCGCGCGGCGCCGACGTCGAGCTGGCGCAGCGCCTGTTCCGCTTCGCCTGGGCCGAGGGGCGCACGGCCGACGATCCGGCCGCCTGGCGAGCCCTCGGCGCCGAACTAGGTATCGCCGATATCGACGCCGCGGTCGGTACGCCCGAAGTCAAGACGCGGTTGCGCGAAAACACCGAGACGGCGATAGCGCGCGGCGTTTTCGGGGTGCCGGCCTTCGTCGTCGACGACGAAGTTTTCTGGGGCTACGACGCGATCGAGTTTGTCTGCGCCTACCTCGCCGATCCCGGGGTGCTGAGTACGCCGGCGATGCGCGCCGCCGACGCGCTGCCGCAGGGCGTGCAGCGCAAGGCCTGATTGCGCCGGCGCACTCGTCGGGCGACCATTCGGGGCCCGGAAACGGGCTAAACCCCTGTTTTGTTAACAATTTCCCTCCCAGGCTTGATGCGCGCCACAGCCCCGCGAGCGGATCGCGGCTAAGCTCACGATCGAGGCGAATCCGTCCACTCGGCGGTTTTCGCCGTGTTTTTTTACGTTCGAACGGATATCCGATGCGCCTCATTTTATGCACGCTGCTCTGCTTCGCGACGGGATTGCCGGCCGCGTCGGCCAGCGACCGCGACGCGGAACTCGCGCGCTATGCCGAAATGGCCGCGGATGGCCGCTGTGAGCGGGCATTCGAATCCCTGCGCGGACTCGAATTCGAGCGCGCGGGCGAAGTGGATTTCGACCTGCTGTTCGCCTATTGCGCGCTCGAGACCGGTGAGACCGGGCTCGCGATGCTGGCGCTCGATCGCGTGCTGGCGCTCGAGCCGGCAAACTCGTCGGCGCGCTTCATGCTGGCGCGGGCATACTACCTGCTCGACGATTTCGGCGGCGCGCGCCGCGAATTCGAGGCCTTGCTCGCGCTCGGCCCGGCGCCCGCGCTCGGCGAAAGCGTCGGCCGTTATCTCGACGCGTTGTCGGCGCGCCGGCCCGGCGACGCGACCCGGCGCAACGCCTATATCGCGCTCGGTCTCGGTCACGATACCAACGTGACCGACGGCACGGCCAACGATCTGGTCTATTTCCCGGGACTGAACCAGGACTTTCGCCCGGCCGCGAGCGAGCGCGAGGATGCCGACGACTATGCCAACCTGGCCGCCGGATTCGATCTCGTGCACCGGTTCGACTCGCGTGACGGCGTCTACGTCGGCGCCGATGTCAACCTGCGGACGCATGACGAGCACGAGTCGCTCGACTACCTGTTGACCGGATTGCGGGCCGGCTACCTCGGTAATTGGGGCAACCAGTCGTTGCGCGCCGGAATCGGCGTCACCGACTGGCGGCTCGACGACACCGCCTACCAGGACGGGCGTTCGCTGGAACTCGAATGGCGCAACGTGTTCGCGCGCCGCAACCGGATCGGGATCGCCGGCTGGTACAGCCGCTACCGTCACGACGCGGCCGCCGACGAGGTAATGGATTACGACGACCGGCGCCTGCGGCTGGCCTACTCGAGGGTGATCGGCGAGCGCGGCGAACGGCTTTTAGGCCTCGCCGTCGATGTCGGCAGCGAGGACGACGTCAACGATCGCGACGACGGTAACCGGGATTACGTCGCGCTGCGATTCAGCGCGCAACTGGCGTGGTCGGACCGCACCAGCGTGTTTTTCGTAATTAGTTCACAAAAGGACGATTATCGGCGCGAAAACCCGCTTTTTAGCGAAAAGCGAAGCGAATCACAGAACCAGATCGCGGCCGGAGTAGTATGGTCGTTTCGTGAGCAAACCTCGCTCCGGGCAACGCTGGTCGCGTCCGATACCGAATCGAACTTCGACCTGTACGATGCATCGAGCGAGGATTTCTCGATCACGCTGCGGCGCGACTTCTACTGATGACGGCCGGCGTGAAACAGCGATCTCCGAGAGCAATCCGATTTCGTGGGGGAGTGGACGAAGCCCTTGCCCGTGGCGCGAAGCAGCGCTCGCCGCAAAGGCCCGATGCAATGGAATGGCCGCCGATGCGGCCGATGGCAGATACAGTGAGGTACCCATGAAACGACAGCGGCGCTACCCGATCCAAAACTTCAAGTGGTTGCTGCGAGCCGGCCTGCTCGCGCTCGCGCTGTTCGCTCCTGCGCAGGCGGCCGAAGTCGCGGCGCGAGTCCAGTTCGTCGTCGGCCAGGTCGCCGCGGTCGCCACAGCCGGCGAGCGCCGCCACTTGCGGCGCGGCGACGAGGTCTATGCCGGCGACACGCTGCACAGCGCGGCGGCGAGCGCGGCGCAGCTCGTGTTCAGCGACGAAAGCCGCATGGCGGTGCGCGCCAACACGATCGTCAGGATCGAGGATTATCACTACGACGCCGCCGACCGGGAATCCTCGAACTCGTTCATCGCGCTGCTCACGGGCGCGGTCCGCAGCATTACCGGCCTGATCGGCAAGTACGACAAGCGCCGGGTCGTCCTGGCGACCCCGGTCGCGACGATCGGGATTCGCGGCACCGACTACGAAGTGATACACGTGACCGCCGATCACGCGGCCGTAATCGGGCGCGATCTCGCCGGCACCTACAACAAGGTTTACTCCGGCGCCACGCAACTGCGGTCGGCGCGCGGCGCGCTGCCGCTCGACGCGAGCCAGATCGGTTTCGTCGCCGGCACGCCGGGTAACGCGAGCGAGCCGGCGCCGATCGATGCATTGCCGGACGCGGTTGCGGATATGCTCGCACATGCGGCGCCCGGGGACGGCGAGTCGGAACTCGCCGACGCCAGTGCGACGCGCGAATTGATCGATTCGCTGCTGGCGAGCAACTCGGCGGTGCTGGACCTGCCGCCCGACGTCCTCGGTGCGCTCGTCGACCGCAGCGGTGCGACGCTCGACGCGGCGGTCGGCACGGTCGACAACACGCTCGACGGCACGCTCGGCGGCGCGGTCGGCGGGGTCGGCGGGGTCGGCGGAGCGGTCGGTGGAGTCGGCGGCGCGCTCGGCGGCGCACTCGGCGGAACCGGCGATCTCGGTGGCACGCTCGATGGCGCCACGGGCCAGCTCAAGCTGCCCAGCCTCTGATCCGCGAGCGGCAGCCGCCGATCGATTCGCGCCCGGCCTCGCGAACTTCAAAAATATCGTCGGATCCGCTGGACCCGCCTGACGAACGCGCGCGTGCGCGTCGCCGGATTGTGCTTGACCGGCGACGGCAGGGTCGCCGCGAGCTCGATTGCGTGGCGCCGGCTCAACCGGTAGACCGGCAGATCCCAGTAGTGACGCGCGGCCGCATCGACGCCGTAGACGCCGAGACCGAACTCGGCGACGTTGAGATAATATTCGAGAATCCGCTGTTTGCTCAGGTTGCGTTCCATGCCGAGCGTTAGCACCAGTTCGTGCCATTTGCGTAGCGGGTTGCGCGACGGGCTCAGGAACAGGTTCTTGACGGTTTGCTGCGATATCGTGCTGGCGCCGTAGATCATGCGCTTTTTCGACAGGTTGTACTCCATCGCTTCCCTGAACGCGTCGAGGTCGACGCCGTCGTGCTCGTAGAAGCGCGCATCCTCGGCGACGATGACGGCGCCGATCAGGTCGCGCGGGATGGTCTCGAGCGGCACCGGGTTCCATTGCAGCCGCGGCCAGCCCCGCCGATGGCGGTCGTGCTGGTAGGCGCGGATGAAGTTCGAGCCGAGTACCGGGCCGTCGGCATAGCGCTGCCAGTCGGGCCAGATGCCGACCAGATAGCCGAGATCCATGAGCACCAGCGCCAGCAGCAGCCAGCCGCCCCAACGCAGAGCGCGGCGCGGCGAAAATGCGCCGAACGCACGGCGCAAAAACTGTCGCCCGAATTTAGTCATCGTTACCAATAGTAGTACATGTCGAGGTCGCCACCGGCGCGCTTGTCGCGATCGGATTTAGTGGTTATGGTGGCGGCGCGATGCTGCGAAGAATCCTGATACCCGCCTGCCTGCTGGCGCTACTCGCGCTCGGCCTGCCGGCGAGCGCGCCGGCGCAGTCCGGCGCCGCCGATGCCGCGACCCCGGTACAGGCCGAGAACGTTCGCCGCATGCTCGCGATCCGCGAGGCGCTCGAAGCGCGTCGCGCGCGAATTCGCGATCTGCTCGAGCAACTGGACGGCGCCGACGAGGGTGAACAGGCTCGCATCCGCGAACAGATCGGGGCGCACCGCGAGACGATCAGGGACCTGAGCACGGCCTTCGAGAGTATCGCCGTCGGTGGCGCGACCCTGCGCGACGACGCGGCGGCGGACGAGCGGCCGCTCGAGTGGCACGAGGAATTGACGCAGATCGCCCGGCCGCTGTTGAACCGGCTCCGCGAGGCGACCGAGAAGCCGCGTCGCGTCGCCGAGCTGCGGACGCGCATCGAGCTCTACCAGCAACAGCTCGACGTCGCCCGCCGCGCGCTGGCGTCGATTGCCGTCTACGATCGCGAGCAGGTACCGGCGGTGGTCGGCGAGGGTCTCGACGCGGTCGCGGCCAACTGGCGCGAGCGCGCGCAGGACGTCGAACGATCGCTCGACGTCGCGCGCGCCGAGCTCGCGAGTCTGCAGGCGAGCGACGGCCAGATTCTGACCACGCTGGGGCGGGTCACGGGCGATTTCCTGCTCGGCAGCGGATTGACGCTGTTGCTGGCGTTGCTCGTCGGCGTCTCGGTCTGGCTGGCTTTACGTTCGCTGCAACGGCTGGTACGGCGCTGGCGGCGGCGGACGCCAAGCGACGCACAGGCCGCGCGTATCCGCCTGTTGTTGTACAGCTATCACATGCTGACGATGGGCTTGGTGACGCTCGCGGTGCTTGCGGTGTTCTACGTCCGCGGCGACGTGCTGTTACTGTCGCTCGCGATCATCGCGCTGATCATGCTGGTGCTCGGTATCTGGCGATTTTTGCCGCGTTACGTGCAGGAAGCGCGGCTGCTGCTCAACGTCGGCCCGGTGCGCGAGGGTGAGCGCGTGACCTGGAACGGCCTGCCGTTCCAGGTGGCGACGCTGAATCTCTACTCCGAATTGCGCAATCCCGATCTCGATGGCGTGATCCGCCTGCCGCTATCGGCGTTGACGCATCTGACGTCGCGCCCGCGCACCGCCGACGCGTGGTTTCCCAGCCGCCCCGGCGACTACGTGCTGTTGCCCGACGGCAGCTACGGCGAGGTGTTGGCGCAAACCGTCGAGCAGGTCCAGCTCAGGATCATGGGCAGCATCGTGCACTATCCGGCGGCCGCGTATCTGAATCTCGGCGTGCGCAACCTGTCGCGCGAGGGCTTCGGCGTCGTCGTCGTCTTCGGTATCGACTACGCGCACCAGGCGATCGCGCTCGATCGGGCACCGCAAGGTTTCAGGTCGGGGCTCGAGGCGGCGTTTGCCGAGGCCGGCTTCGGCGATGACCTGCGAAGCCTCGTCGTCGAATTCAAGGAGGCCGGTGCGAGCTCGCTCGATTACCTGATCTACGCGACGCTCGCCGGCGGCAGCGCCGGCTCGTATTTCCGCATCGGCCGGCTGATCCAGCAGACCTGCGTCGATATCTGCAACCGGGAAGGCTGGGTGATTCCGTTTACGCAGGTGACGATTCACCAGGCCGACGGCGAGCCGAGTGACGGCTGACCGCCGACGAGTTCGGTAGCGGTCGCCGCGCGGTCGAATACGATGAATGTAAACGCGCGGTAAATTCTTGCGGCGAGAATTTACCCGGGCATGTCTGCCATTCGGGTCGAATCGTTCCTAGGCTAGTCCCTGCAACCGTTTGAAACCGGACCCAGGAGCAAGCCATGATCCAGCGAAACTTATTTCAGCGCCCGTCTCGAATCGCGCCGTCCGCGTGCGCGCTCGCGCTCGCCGGCGCACTGACCGCGCCGGCGTCGCCGGCCCTCGAATCGCCGCAGGCGACCCCGGCGCGCCAACAACCGGCGTCGCTCGCCGTCGACGCCAACCCTGCGATGCATCGACCGCGAATCCAGGTCGCGATCCTGCTCGACACGAGCAACAGCATGGACGGCCTGATCGACCAGACGCGCAACCAGCTCTGGCAGGTCGTCAACGCCTTCGGCGCCGCGCGCCGCGACGGCGTCGAACCGGTTTTCGAGATCGCGCTGTTCGACTACGGCAACAGCAATAATCCCGCCGCGGCAGGATACGTGCGCCAGCTGTCGCCGTTCACCGGCGAACTCGACGCGATCTCGGAAAGCCTGTTTGCGCTCGGCACCAACGGCGGCAGCGAGTATTGCGGCCTGGCGATCATGACCGCGCTCGAAACGCTGCAATGGAGCCGCTCGGGCGACGATATCAAGACGATCTTCATCGCCGGCAACGAGCACTTCAACCAGGGGCCGGTCGGCTACCGCGCGGCGATTCGCGCGGCCAAACGGCGCGGCGTCTCGGTCAACACGATCCATGCCGGCGATCACCAGGCGGGGGTCGCGGGCGAATGGCAGGCCGGCGCGCTGCTCGCCGGCGGCGAGTACCTCAGCATCGACGCCGATCGCAAGGTGGTGCATATCGTCGCGCCGCAGGATGCGCGCCTCGCCGAACTCAACGCCAGGCTCAACGCGACCTACGTGCCCTACGGTCGCGCGGGCGCCGCGGCCGCCGAGCGCCAGCGCGATCAGGACGCGCTGAATCGGGAAGTTTCGCCCGGGTTGCTGGCCAAGCGCGCCGCGTCGAAAGCGTCGTCGGCCTATCGCAACTCGAACTGGGACCTGGTCGACGCGCTCGCCGACGGCGAGGTCGGCGCCGACGAAGTCGAGGGCTTCGACGCGGCGGAGTTGCCGGAACCGATGCGCGCGCTCGAGGCCGGCGCGCGGCTGGCTTACCTCGAGCGCCAGGCCGAGGCGCGCGCGGCGATTCAATCGGAGATCTCCGAACTCGGCCGCGCGCGCGCCGACTACGTCGCCGCGCATAAAAGCGCGCAGACCGCCGCGCCGACGCTCGGCGACGCGTTGATCGACGCGGTGCGCAAGCAGGCCGCGCGCAAGGGTTTCGAATTCGGCGACTGACGACTCGCGGCGCCGTCCCGGTCACAGCCGCGCGGTGGTCCCGAACCGCCGCGCGGCCGTCATTTGTTGCGGCAAAACGATCGCGATTGGGCGATAATCGGGCCCGTTGCCGCGGTCTCGAATCGCGCGCCGCCACCGTATCGATTCAGCCGGACAGGAAAACCACGCGATTGAGCGCCGACTCGCATAACAAGTTGCAGCAGGGATTCGTCCTGGTCATGCTCGCCGTGGTCGGGCTCGGCTTTCTCGGCATGATTCGCCAGTTCCTGATCGCGCTGGTCCTCGCCGCGATCTTCGCCGGCCTGCTGTACCCGTTTTACTGCCGCGTGCGCGCGCTGCTCGGCGGGCGTTCGCTGGCCGCGTCGCTGGCGACCCTCGTGATCTGCTCGCTGGTCGCGGGCCTGCCGCTGGTGTTGTTCGTGGGCGTGGTCGCCAGCGAGGCGATCCAGGTGACGGAAAAGCTCCGACCGATGGTGCAGGGTGCGCTCGCGAGCGACGTGCCGCTGGCCGAGCGGGTACCGGAATGGGTGCCGTTCGCCGAATACGTCGATCCCTACCGCGAAACGATTCTGCGCAAGGCGGCGCAGGCCGCGAGCGCCGCCGGCCGGCTGCTGGTATCGAACCTGTCGAACGTCACTCGCGGCACGCTCGGCTTTTTGCTCGGCCTGTTCGTCATGCTCTACGCGATGTTTTACTTCTTCATCCGCGGGCCCGAAATGCTGCGCGCGCTGCAGTCGCTGCTGCCGCTGTCGGCCGAAGACCGCAAGCTCGTCGTCGATCGCGGCCTCGGCGTGACCCAGGCTTCGCTCAAGGGCATCCTGGTCATCGGCGCGATCCAGGGCGTGCTCGTCGGCCTTGCGTTCTGGGCCGCCGGGCTGACCGGGCCGGCGTTCTGGGGCACGATCGTGTTTTTGCTGTCGGCGATCCCGGGCCTCGGCGCGCCGCTGGTCTGGCTGCCGGCGGCACTCTACCTCATCGCAACCGGCAGCGTCGCGTGGGGCATCGCGCTGATCGCCTGGGGCGCTATCGTCGTCGGCCTGGTCGACAACCTGCTGCGGCCGATGATCGTCGGCCAGGGCGCGAAACTGCCGGACGTCGTCGTACTGGTGTCGATCCTCGGCGGCATCGCGACCTTCGGCGCGCCCGGCATCATCCTCGGCCCGGTCATCGCCGCGATGCTCGACACGGTGCTCGAAATCTACCGCCGTATCTTCGCCGACCGGCTGCCGTCCTGAGGTAGCGGGCCGACGTTGCCGGCCCCTATCGCTTCGTTCGGGCAGGGTGCTAAGATTGCGCCCGGACATAATCAAGAAACCGGCCGACCGGGCGCCGCCGCGCCGGGCATGCGATTTCGGCCACCGAAGCGAGGAGCTGCCATGACCGCCGACGGCGCATTCACGACCGGTATCGAGGAAGAGTATCTGCTCGTCAACCTCGAGACCGGTGCCCTGATCGACCGCTCGATCGAAGGCTTGATCGAGTCCTGCGACCAGGCTTTCCCCGATCAGGTTCACCCCGAGCTGCTGCAGTGCCAGATCGAGATCGGTACGCGGCCGCGGACGAGCATGCGCGAGCTTCGCCAGGACCTCGCCGAGCTGCGCCAGACCGTCAGCGACGTCGCCGCCGGCTACGGCGTCGGCATCATTGCCGCATCGACGCACCCGTGGGGAACCTGGCGCGAGCAGCGCTACACGCTCAAGGAGCGCTACCAGCTGATGAGCCAGAAGATGCAGGCGGTCATGCAGCGCATGACGATCTGCGGCATGCACGTGCACGTCGGCGTCGAGCCCGACGGCCTGCGCTACGATCTGCTCAACCAGGTCAGCTACGTGCTGCCGCACCTGCTCGCACTGTCGACCTCGTCGCCGTTTCTCGAGGGCCGCGACACCGGCCTGAAGTCGTTTCGCATCGCGCTCTACAGCGAGCTGCCGCGCACCGGCCTGCCCGAGCAATACGACAACGAGTCCGATTTTCGCCGCGAAGTCGATTTGCTGGTCGACACCGGTGTGATCGAGGACGCCAGCCGCATCTGGTGGGACATTCGCCCGAGCGTGCGCTACCCGACGCTCGAAATGCGCATCTCCGACGTCTGCACGCTGCTCGATGACGCGATCTGCGTGGCGGCGCTCTATCGCTGCTGGTTGCGCATGCTGTGCCGGCTGAAAAGCCACAACCAGCGCTGGCGGCGCTACTCGAATTTCCTGATCAGCCAGAACCGCTGGCTGGCGATGCGCCACGGCATGGAACGCGGCCTGATCGATTTCGGCCAGCGCGCGATGGTGCCGTTCGCCGACCTGGTCGAAGAGATGCTCGATCTGATTCAGCCCGACGCCGAGGCGCTCGACTGCGTCGCCGAGGTCGGGCACGCGCGCACCATCGTCGCCCGCGGCACAAGCGCCGACCGCCAGCGCAAGGTCTATGCCGACGCGATCGCGGGCGGCGCCGACGACGCCGCCGCGCTCGAGGCCGTGGTCGACAGCCTGCGCGCCGAAACGCTGGATTTCTGAGTTTGGAGCGCCGATCACGCTCGCTTATCAAGCGATAAATAAATGCGCTTTGACCCGGTTCCGCCGGCTGGCCTAGTATTTCCCGAACCCGAACGATGCAATCGGAGCCGATGACTTCCGACCTCTACCAGACCCTGAAGGACCTGATCGACGACCGCCTGCCGGGCGGCGATCGCCTGAGCGACGCGGAGCGCGAGGCGCTCGCGCTGCAATGCCTGCAGCACATCGAGGCGACGGTCGAAAAATTCGACCGCGAGGGTGGCGCGGACGCCGGCTCGCGGCGCCGCGAAGACTGCATCCTGTGCGAACTGCGTCCCGACCGTTTCGAGGTTATCGACGAAAACGAACGGGCGCTGACGCTGCGCGACAGCTACCCGGTGACCGAGGGCCACTGCCTGATCATCCCGCGCCGGCATGCCGAAACCTGGTTCGACATGAACGAGACCGAGGTCGTCGCGACCGGCCGCCTGATCCATCGCGCGCGCGCGCGGCTGCAGGCCGACGACCCGAGCGTGACCGGTTTCAACATCGGCATGAATTGTTACAAGAGTGCCGGGCAGTCCGTTTTCCACGCCCATATTCACCTGATCCCGCGGCGCGACGGCGACCAGCAGGACCCGCAGGGCGGGGTGCGCAAGATCTTCCCGGAAAAAGCCAGGTACAAGCGCAATCCCGATTGACGCCGGTCTGCGCGGCGGGTTTACTCGGCGGTTTCGTCCGACGCGGGCGTCGCGAAGCGCTCGAGCGCGGCCCGCATGCGGGCCGCGGTTGCATCGTCGACGACGTCGGTGCAGCTGCCGGCGGCGACGATCAGGCCGCCGAGGAACGACGTGTTCGCGATCGCGGCGAAGGCATCCTCGCTGACTCGCCGCGGGTGGATCACGAGGTTGATCACGATCGACGAGTCGCGGTCGCGGACGATGTGCGTGATCTGCAGGCTGCCGGGCGTAATCCAGTCGGCCTGCTGCAGGTGGACCAGGCTCTCGATCGCGTCGCTTTCGGTCGCGAGCTCGCCGGCGAGCAACCAGCGCACGCGCGTCTTGGCTTCGTCGAAAACGAGATCCATGCGGCCGAGCTTCTGGGTATCGGTAAAGACCTTTATCGCCGCGGGTTCGTAGACCGGCGTCGTCACGAGCCGCGTCGTGATCTGCTCTTCGTCGAACAAAATGATGTCGAGCTGCTTGCCGGGCGCGACCTCGATCGGCTCGAAGGTGCACGAGAGCCAGCTCGCGCGCATCAGTTCCCTGAAGTGGCGCCGGTCCTCCGACGGGGTTTCGAGCGCGACGGCGCTACCGGACACCAACGCAAGGGCGAGCGCGAGCGCGACAGGGCGCGCGCCGCCGACTGTTCGTGCGCGGTCGAGACTCATGAAAATTCCCCGGATTGGTGCATTGGATTTCAGATGACGCTTTTAGTCCGGACGTCGACCGGTCGCAAACCGGGCGCATCGCGGCGCGTCGTCCGGACCGGGCGCGGGCCGCGTCAGCGGCCGCCGCGCGACATGCGCTGCACGATGAAAAGCGCAATCAGCGAAGCCACGGCGCCGGACAGCAGGTAATAGCCCGCAAACTCGATGCCGAACCGGATCGTCAGGCCGAGCGACACGATCGGCGCGAACGCCGCGCCGAACAGCCAGCCGATATCGCCGGTCAGCGACACGGCGGTAAATCGGTACTCTGGCTTGAAGCGGTGCGGCAGCGTGCCGCCCGACTGGCCGAAGGACAGGCCGAGCAGGGTGAAGCCGACCAGCACGTATATCCAGACGCGATCGAACAGGTCGACGATGCCGAAGCTGAGCAGGCCGATTGCGATCGCCACCGCCATCAGCAGGCGTCGGCGGCCGAAGCGGTCGGCCAGCGGGCCCGACAGGATGCAGGTGAACACGGCGATGAAGCCGCCGGCCAGCTGTACCAGCAGGAGGTCGGGGATCGACAGGTCGCCGAACAGCTGGATATAGCCGAGCGGGTAGATCGTAACCATTTGCAGCAGCGCGTAGGCGGCGAGCGGCAGGTAGGCGCCGAGCAGAACCTGTTTCCAGTGGTGGCGCAAAACATCGGTGACCGGCGATCCGCGCAGCGATTGCGTTTCCGCGGCGTATTCGAACTCGGGCGTGTCGATCAGGCGCAGGCGCGCGAACAGCGCGACCACCTGCAGCGCCAGGCCGACGAAAAACGGGAAGCGCCAGCCCCAGGCCAGGAATTCTTCCGGGGTCAGGAAGTTGGTCAGCACGTAGAAAATCGACGCCGCGATCAGGAAGCCTATCGGGGCGCCGAGCTGTGGAATCATCGCGTACCAGCTGCGCCGCTTTTCCGGCGCTTCCATCATCATCAGGATCGGCACGCCGTCCCAGGAACCGCCGATGCCGAGTCCCTGGGCGAGGCGCGCGAGGCACAGCAGGATCGGCGCGACGATGCCGATTTCGGCATAGCCCGGGATGAAGCCGATGAACACCGTCGAGCCGCCGAAGACGAACATCGCCACGGTAATCCGTGCCGAGCGGTTGAGGCGCCGGTCCACCCGTCGGAAGATCAGGCGCGCGAACGGGCGCGACAGGAACAGCAGCGACAGCACGCCGAACGAGATCATCATTCCGACGTCCGGCGCGAAATTCGGGAAAAAGACCTGCGGAAATACCAGCGCACTGGCGATCGCAAAGGTGAAGAAGCTGAAAAATTCCGACACCCGGCTCATGATGACGACACCGATGAGTTCGTCGGGGTGCAGTTCCGCGAAAGACGGTACGTCGTGGTCCGGACTGGTGGACGGGATTTCGCTACTCAATGGTTTTACCTGCCCTGCTACAGTTAGCCGAACCCGAAGCACGACAGTGCGACCTTCGATCGAGATCGCCGCCCGCCCCGTCGTTTCGACGCGCGCTGAATCGCGAATTTCGAGCCGGTGAAACGCGGTCAGTTTAAACCGCGGATCGGCGAAATAACAGATATTCTTGCACTGACACGAATCGATGTGTTGAAATCGGGCCACGGCGAAGCTCACCGGATTGCAAAACGCGGCGCTTCGTCCGATCGACGAAACAGCAAATAATGCCGGCTTCGCCGCGTACCCGCGAGACGGAACCGAGGCCACCGGCGAGCAGGAGAGTCGTGAAAGAGGGGGGTCAGTGGCAGGCAAACTGAAATTCGCGATCGCGGTGATGTCGGGCGTCTGCCTGCTCGGCCTGTCCGGTTGCGACTGGGTCGTGATGGATCCGTCCGGCGACGTCGCCCGGCAGCAGGCGCAGCTGATCTGGATCGCAACCCTGTTGATGCTGATCGTCATCGTCCCGGTTTTTATTCTGACGGCGCTGTTCGCGTGGAAATACCGGGCCTCCAATCGCGACGCCGATTACGATCCCGAATGGCACCATTCGACCACGCTCGAGATCGTCATCTGGACGATCCCGCTGATGATTATCATCGTGCTGAGCGGAATTACCTTCGTCGCCACCCATCGCCTCGACCCCTACGCCCCGCTGACGCGCATCGACGAAAATCGGCCCGTACCGGCGGCCGCCGACACGCTGGTCATCGAGGCGGTATCGCTCGACTGGAAATGGCTGTTCCTGTATCCGCAGTACGGCGTGGCCGCGATCAACGAGCTCGCCGCGCCGGTGGACCGGCCGATCCGCTTCAAGATTACGTCGGGTTCGGTCATGAATTCGTTCTTCGTGCCGGCGCTGGCCGGCCAGATCTATGCCATGTCGGGCATGGAAACCAAGCTGCACGCGGTCATCAACGAACCCGGCGTCTACGACGGATTTTCCGCCAACTACAGCGGCCACGGCTTCTCGCACATGTACTTCAAGTTTCACGGGCTCGACGAGTCCGGCTTCGACGACTGGATCGGCAAGCTGCGCACCGGTGGCGGCGAACTCGACGGGTCCGCTTATCTCGGGCTGGAAAATCCGACCGTGGAGCATCCCGTGACCTACTACGCGACGGTCGAGGAGGGCCTCTACCACGCGATCCTGAACCGTTGCGTCGCCGGCCGCGCGCCCTGTATCGACGAGCAAATGAAACACCGCGCGCTCGATCACGAGTAGCGCCGGGAGATTGCCGACCATGGCCAAAGACTATGCCGAGATTTATTCCGACGAACGCTGGTCGCCCGTCTTCGGCAAGCTGTCCTGGGATGTCATCCCGTATTACGAGCCGGTGCTCGTCACCACCTTCATCGGCATCGCCCTCGGCGGTGGCGCGCTGTTCGCCTGGGTCACCTACAAGGGTCTGTGGGGCTATTTATGGCGCGAGTGGTTCACCAGCATCGATCACAAGAAGATCGGCATCATGTACATCATTCTCGGTCTCGTCATGCTCGTGCGGGGTTTCGCCGACGCGCTGCTGATGCGGGTGCAGCAGGCCTGGACGTCGAGCGGCGGCGGCGGTTACCTCGATGCGCATCACTACGACCAGATCTTCACCGCGCACGGCATGATCATGATCTTCTTCGTCGCGATGCCGCTGGTCACCGGGATCATGAACTACGTCATGCCGCTCCAGATCGGAGCGCGCGACGTGGCCTTTCCGTTCCTCAACAACTTCAGCCTGTGGATGACGATCGGCGGCGCCGTGCTGGTCAACCTATCGCTGTTCGTCGGCGAGTTCGGCCAGACCGGCTGGCTCGCCTATCCGCCGCTGTCGGGCATCGAATTCAGCCCGAGCGTCGGCGTCGACTATTACATCTGGGCGCTGCAGGTCGCCGGGATCGGCACGACGCTGTCGGGCATCAACCTGCTGGTCACGATCATCAAGATGCGCGCGCCGGGCATGGCCTACATGAAGATGCCGGTCTTCACCTGGACCGCGCTGGCGACCAACGTGCTGATCGTCGCCTCCTTCCCGGTGCTGACCGCGGTGCTGGCGCTGCTGAGCCTCGATCGTTTCGTCGGCACGCACTTCTTCACCAACGACGGCGGCGGCAACGCGATGATGTACATCAACCTGATCTGGATCTGGGGCCATCCCGAGGTCTACATCCTGATCCTGCCCGCCTTCGGCATCTTTTCCGAAGTCGTCGCGACCTATTGTCGCAAGCAGATCTTCGGTTATACGTCGATGGTCTACGCCACCGTAGTCATCACGATCCTGTCGTACATCGTCTGGCTGCATCACTTCTTCACGATGGGCTCGGGCGCCAGCGTCAACGCGTTCTTCGGCATCACGACGATGGTCATATCCATCCCGACCGGGGCCAAGATATTCAACTGGCTGTTCACGATGTACAAGGGACAAATCCGTTACGAACTGCCGATGTACTGGACCGTGGCCTTCATCATCACCTTCGTCATCGGCGGCATGACCGGCGTGCTGCTGGCGGTGCCGCCGGCCGACTTCGTGCTGCACAACAGCCTGTTCCTGGTCGCCCATTTCCACAACGTCATCATCGGCGGCGTGCTGTTCGGCCTGTTCGCCGGCATTATCTACTGGTTCCCGAAAGCCTTCGGCTTCCGCCTCGAACCCTTCTGGGGCAAGGTCTCGTTCTGGAACTGGGTGATCGGTTTCTACCTCGCTTTCATGCCGCTCTACGTGCTCGGTCTGATGGGGGTTACGCGCCGGCTGAGCCAGTTCCCCGATACGTCGCTGGCCTGGTATTTCAATACTGCCCTCGTCGGCGCGCTGTTCATCACCGTCGGCATCGCCGCGTTCTTCATCCAGCTCTACGTGAGCTTCAAGCGGCGCGACGAATTGCGCGACGAAACCGGCGACCCGTGGGACGGCCGCACGCTCGAGTGGTCGACCTCGTCGCCGCCGCCGGCCTACAACTTCGCGTTCACGCCGCGAGTTCACCGGCTGGATGCCTGGTGGGACATGAAACGGCGAGACTACCGGCGCCCGACGGCAGGCTTCAAGCCGATTCACATGCCGAAAAATACCGGCGCCGGCGTCGTGCTCGCGGCCGGCTCGACCATCATGTCGTTCGGACTGATCTGGCAGATCTGGTGGCTCGCCGGACTGTTCTTCGTCGCGACCATCGCGGCCGCGATCGTGCATACCTTCAACTACCACCGTGATTACGACATCCCGGCCGACGAGGTCGCGGCCGTCGAAGACTCGCGCAGCCGGCAGCTGGCGCAGGGAGCGGGCGCATGAGCGCCGTCAATCCCGCCGCCGGGCACGGCGATATCGCGGCCGAATTCCACGTACGCGAGGAACCGCATCACGGTTCGCCGACGCTGCTCGGGTTCTGGATCTACCTGATGAGCGACTGCCTGATCTTCGCGGTGCTGTTCGCGACGCGCGCGGTGGTCGGCGCGAATTACGCGGGTTCGCCGTTGCCCAAGGATTTGTTCGACATCGAACTGATCATGGTTTCGACCTTCGCGCTGCTGTTTTCGTCGATTACCTACGGTTTCGCGGTGCTGAAAATGCAGGATGACGACGTCGACGCCATGCTTAAGTGGCTGGCGATCACGGGCGTTCTCGGCGCGATCTTCATCGGCATCGAGCTGTACGAATTCAATCACCTGATACACGCCGGCGCGACGCCGCAATCGAGCGCTTCGTGGTCGTCGTTCTACGCGCTGGTCGGCACTCACGGCCTGCACGTGACCTTCGGCCTGCTGTGGCTGGTCGTGCTGATGGTGCAGGCGAAACAGTTCGGTCTGACCGTGGCCAACAAGCGCCGCCTGCTGTGCCTGAGCATGTTCTGGCATTTTCTCGACCTCGTCTGGCTCGGCGTCTATTCACTCGTTTACCTGACCGGTGTACTGTTATGAGCGATCACGAGCACGACGCGAATTCGCATTCGGAGATGCCGCACGCGACCTATCGCGAGTACATGGTCGGCTTCTGGGTCTCGGTCGTCCTGACCGTGATCCCGTTCTGGCTGGTGCTCGCCGACGTGCTCGACAACAAGGGGCTCGCGATCTTTTACGTCTGCGCGCTGGGCCTCGTGCAAATGGTCGTGCACATGGTTTACTTTCTGCACATGAACACCCGTGCCGAGGAAGGCTGGCTGATCATGTCGCTGGCCTTCACCCTGTTGCTCGTCGTCATCGCGATCGCGGGCTCGATCTGGATCATGTTCCACCTCGACCACAACATGATGCCGGGAATGATGGACGCCGGACGCGCCTTGCCCTGACGGCGGGAGCGTCTTGCCCGTCGAGGCGCCGCAGGTCGGAGCCGATGCATGAAATTCCGCGCCCGTAGTCACTGGATACGGGGCCTGCTGCTGTTACTGATCGCCGCGGTCGTCGTCGGCCTGGTGGCGCTCGGCAACTGGCAACTACGCCGCCTCGACTGGAAACTCGACCTGATCGAACGCATCGAAACCCGCGTCGGCGCGCAGCCTGTCGCGGCGCCGCCGCGCGCCGATTGGAACGAAATCGAACGCCGCCGGCACGAATATCTCAGGGTAACGACCCGCGGACGCTTCCTGCACGAGCACGAAACCCTGGTGCAGGCCCTGACCGAGCGCGGCGGCGGTTACTGGGTGTTGACGCCGTTGCGAACGCCGGCCGGAGAGATCTTGCTGATCAACCGCGGCTTCGTGCCGAGCGAGGCGCTGGCGCAATGGCGCCGGGCCGAGCGGCCGGTCGGCGAGCAGCGGATCACCGGGCTGTTGCGCCTGAGCGAACCGGGCGGAATTCCGCTGCGGCGCAACGACCCGGCGGCCGATCGCTGGTACTCGCGCGACGTCGACGCGATTGCCCGCGCGCGCGGCCTCGCCGGGGCCGCGCCGTATTTCGTCGACGCCGACGCCGCGCCGAATCCGGGCGGCTTGCCGGTCGGCGGCCTGACCCGGCTCTCGTTTCGCAACGCGCACCTCGTCTACGCGCTGACCTGGTACGGTCTCGCGCTGTTGCTCACGGCGATGACCGCGTACGCGGTTTATCGCGAGCGGGTCGACGATGCGGACGTGTCCGGCTGATGCGGCGGCCGCGATGGCGAATCTGCGCCGCATCGCGCGCTCGCCGCGATCCTTGCGCAACCCGCCGGGTCGTACCGATTCGGTGCATTCGAATCCGTCGATGCGAAAAAATCACCATTTCGCGGAAACGCGTCGAAAGTCGGCTATGCTCTGCAGGACTCGCAACTGACGATCGCGTCGGCGGTCGGCGCGCGCAAGGCTGCTTTTTCATATGAAATGGTTTCAGGCGTTATCCGGCAAACTCGGCAAGCTTGGTGCGGCCCTGCGCCTGGACCGGCTCGGGGGGGTCGCCGGACGCTTGCGCGACGCGTTCGATGCCTGGCGCGCGCGTGGTCGGGAGCTGCCGCCGAACGACGTCAGCCATACGTTTCACGCGAAGTCGTATCCCGGTTCTCGAACCCGGCAATATGTCGTGCACACACCGCAAGGCAAGACCGGATCGCGCCCCCGGCCGCTGGTCGTCGTGCTGCACGGCTGTCAGCAGGACCACCGCGACATCGAGCAGATCACCGGCTTCAACGAGTTGTCCGACCGCCACGGTTTCCTCGTCGCCTACCCGTTCGTCACGAGCTATCGCGGCCTGCGCAACCGCAATTGCTGGGGCTGGTGGTTCGACCGCGAGATTCACGCCGGCGCCGGCGAGGTCGAGGACCTGTGGCAAATCGTAGAGGACATCAAGCGGCAGTATTCGGTCGACGAGCGCCGCATCCATGTCGCCGGGCTGTCGTCCGGAGGCGGCATGACGGTTGCGATGCTGGTTGCGCACGCCGGCAAGATAGCGTCGGGGGCCGCGGTGGCAGGTTTGCCATACGCGGAAAAGGCCAACGCCGTGCGCCATGATTTCAACCGGACGCCGCGCAACCGACCCGTGATCTCGATTTCGAACGCGATGCGCGCCGAGATGGGCCCGGATGCGCGCGCCGTGCCGATCCAGATCGTCCATTCGTACGATGACGACAAGGTCGACATTCAGTCGGCGCGCGTGCTGCGCGACAGCTGGGGTCACTGTTTCGGCGTCGATACGCGCAGCGCCGACAAGGTGCTCAACGGCGAAACCGGCGGTACCGCCTGGGAGCATGCGCGATACCACGGCAGCGACGGTAAGACGGTGATCGAGACCCTTTTTCTCGACGGGCCCGGACACGGCTGGTATGGCGGCAATCCGGGCCGCTACAGCTTCACCGACGCCCCCGACGTATCGCAATTCATCTGGAAGTTCTTCGCCGCGCATCCGCTCGAGCGGCGCCGCAAGCCCCGCGTCGAGGCTGCCTGAACGGCGGCTTGCCGGACCGGCGGTGACGGCCGTCACCGCAAGACAACCCAAGTTGCTTCAGTCTGCGTTCAGCCAGGCGGCGTAAGCTGTTTCGCGTCGCACGGCGACGGGGGGCCGCAGGCGGACGGTATCCGCGACGGAGCTCAACCCATGAACGGGATCAATGCAATCGGGGTCGTGCCGCTCGAACGGCTGCTGATTTACCTGCGGCTCGCGATCGAGGAGGCGCGCCTGACGCGCAAGGTCGTCGAGTCGCGCCTCGTCCTGAACGGTCGCGAAGCCGACGATGTCACGCGCGCGCAAATCGCCGAACTCGACCGCGAGATCGCCTACCTCGAGTCGCAGGTCGTCGAAATGAGTAATCGACTCGAGCGCCGTGCCGCGGCCTGATCGCGGCCAAGGCTAGCGCTCGGCGTCGGCGCGGGTCGCGTGTTCGGTGCCGGGCTCGTGCTCGGGCGGCGAGTAGGTCGTGTAGAGCTTGAGCATGCCTTCGCCGGTGTTGCGAAAGTTGTGGTAATGGCCCGATGGCACGATGCTGACGTCGCCCGCGGCGACGTCCATCTCGGTGTCGCCGATTTTCGCGCGTCCTTCGCCGGCCACAAAATACAGCAACTGGTCGTGGCCCTCGTGGACCTCGCCGCCGATTTCCTCGCCCTCCGGAATCGCCATCAGCACGAGCTGGGACTCGTCGCCGGTCCAGAGCACCTTGCGGAACTCGTCGTTGTCGCGCGCGAGCTGCGCGATCGGCAGGGTTAGTCGATTGGATTCGCTCATCGTTTTCTCGTTTTCGATTGATTACCCGAAGCTTACGCGACAACCTCCGAAACGGTTCAGTCGGGCTCGCCGCGGCTCGTGGCGGCATGATCGGATGCCAGCGAGCGCATAGCGAGCCAGGCGACGAGCGCGGTCAGTAAATGCCAGGTGAAATGCGTGCCGACCGGGAGCGCCGCGCACAGCCGCGCATCGGCGGTACGCAATGCGAGCGCGATCGCGAACAGCGCGGCCGCGCCGAGTAGCAGGTTGGGTTCGCGCGTCGATCGCGCGCGTCGATGCCAGCCGAGCGCTAGCAGCGTCGCGAGAGTCGGCAGGTAGAGCAACAGCCCGTCGGTGCTCGTCGAATGCGCCGCCGCCGGCAGCAGGACTAGCCCGAATGCGAGCAGCACCAGGGCGGCCCGGCGCGGCATGAACCCGAGGGTCTCGCGGCTGTAGATCCACAACCAGGCGACCTGGAACGCGAGCAGCGCGACGATATCGAGCCAGCGCGCCCAGGGCGCTGCGAGACTGTGCCAGGCGAAACTGGCGATCGCGACCGCACCGATCAACGCGGCCAGCAGCCGGGCGCCGCGATTGGCCGCCGGGCAACGCCAGGCAATCACGGCGACCGCGACGAAGGCGAGGTTGGATAGTGCGTTTAGCGGCTCGGCCAGCAGGCCCGGGCCGAGCCGTTCGCAGTAATGATCGATCACGGCGCGCCGCGCTGCTCACGCGGCCCGCCGAAGCCGGCGAGCGGCTCGCGCGGCAAGCGCGATCAGCCGGCGTCGACCAGCCGCACGCAGTAAACCGGCGGCAGGTGATGCGACAGAAGGTGCCAGCTCTCGGCCTGGTCTCCGCTGAGCCACACCGAGCCGGTCGTGCTGCCCATCGCCAGCAACTCGGCGTCGGCCGACACGTCGAGCGCATGGCGGAACACGATGTCGTATGCGTGTTGTCCGGGCAGGCCGCGGTCGAAAACTTCCCAGCTCTGGCCGCGATCGCGGGTGCGGGCGACGACGACCTTGCCGTCGGGCGCGATTCGTTGCTCGTCGCTCGCCGCCGGCACCCGCCAGGCGGTATCCGGGTCGTCGGGGTGCACCGCGACGGCGAAGCCGAAAGCCGTCGGCTCGACGCCGTCGAGTTCGCGCCAGCTCGCCGAGCGGTCCTCCGACAGGAATACGCCGTTGTGATGCTGGCACCAGAGCACGTCGGGGTCGGCCGCGCATTGCACGACGCGGTGCGGGTCCTGGGTGTTCGGGTCGCCGGCCTGTCCGGGCGGCATGTAGGCCGCGCGCATGCCGTCGGCGCGACAGGCCCAGGTTTGGCCCTGGTCCTCGCTGACCCAGACGCCGCCGCAGGAAATCGCGATCGTGATCCGGTCCGGCTCGGCGGGATGAATCGCGATCGAGTGGATGCCGGGCAGGTCGGCGCCGCCGCCGAACCATTGCTTGCGTTTAGGGTCGTGCCACAGCGGTTCGATCAACTCCCAGCTGGTGCCGTGATCGCGCGAGCGGAACAGCCCGCCCGGGATGGTGCCGGCCCAGAGTTCGCCGTCACGCTCGGCCGGCCCGGCCTCGAGCGACCAGATCAGCTGCGTGTCCCACGGGATCTCGGTATGCCGCATCGGCTCGATGTCGGAGACGCCCTCGGGCTTCTCGGGATAGGTCGGCGCGGCGATTTCCTGCCAGTCGCCGTCGCCGCGCGCGCGACGGTGCAGCTTGACGCCGAAGTGGCCGTGGTCGAGCGCGGCAAACGCGTTGCCGCTGCGCGGGTCGACCAGCAGCATCGACACCGGTACGCCGAGGAACGCGGTTTCGTCGATTGCCCAGCCGCTGCCGTTGTCGCGTGCGACAAACAAACCCTTGCGGGTGCCGATCCAGATTGCGGTGCTCATGATTTATCCCCCTGACAGGGCCTGGAACACGAAAATTTCTGTGTTCGGTTCGATGGAATCGCTCAGCCGCTCGCGGTCGGCGATCGACAGGCCGTCCTTGAGCACGAGCATGTGGTGGCGCACGGCGCCCTGGTTGTCGAGCACGTAACCGCGCACGCCCGGATGGCGCTCGAAGTAGCGCTCGAGAGCTTCGCCGACAGTGGCCGCGTCGACCTCGCAATCCGGCGCGCGGACGTGGCGCTGAATCGTGTGGGTGAAGCGAATCGTCGTCATGTTCGTATCCGGGGCCGCGTCGACCGCGACGCCCAATTATTCTCCTTTTGACACGCTGCTGGCAAGCCGGTCGTGGCGCTCGCTGCCGGCCCTAGCCATAGGAGGCGACGCGCTCGCCGATGCGCGACTCGTCGGGTGCGATACCGAGGCCCGGACCCTTCGGCACGTCGAACTGCCCGTCCCTGACGTTGATGCCGTGTTCGGGGTCGTAGTTTTCCTCGATGTAGATGCCAGCGGTCCAGGCCGCCTCGAGCAGGCGCGGTTCGACCGTCGCCGCGATCTGCACGATCGCCGCGGCGACGATGTCGCCGCCCCAGCTGTCCTCGCAGGTATGCGGGATCGACCGCGCCGCGCAGATGTCGCGGATCGTCGCCATCGCGTTGAGACCGCCCATGCGCGCGAGCTTGAGGCCGAAACCATCGCAGACTTTGAGTGAAATCGCGCGCAGCACGTCGTTGAGGCTCTCGAGATTCTCGTCGAGGATGATCGGGTGCGCGATCTGCGGGCGGATCGCCGCGACCTCGTCCATCGTGTTGCACGGCTGTTCGAACGCGAACGGGATGTCGCGGCAGGCAAGCGAGAGGCGCAGCGCGTCGGCCGCGGTCATGCCGCGGTTGGTGTCGACGATGAGTTGCACGCGGTCGCCGACGCGCTCCCGGACCTTGCGCACGACGGCGATATCGATCGCGACGTCGCGCCCGCCGGCCTTGATCTGGATGCGGCGGTAACCCTCGTCATATTTTTCCTGCACGCGGCGCGCGATCTCGTCGGGCTCGCCGATACCGGTGGCGAAGTAAGCCGGCACGCGCTCGCGCGCGGCGCCGCCGAGCAGCTCGCAGACGCGCACGCCGTAGTGCTTGCCGAGCGCGTCCATGACCGCGATGTCGATCGCCGCCTTGGCGTAGTTGTGGCCGTTCAGGAGCCCGTCCATGTGACGACGCAGCAGCAGCGGCGTGAGACACGATTGACCGACCAGCCCGGGAGCTATTTCCGCGAGCGCCGCGCGCGCGCCGAGCGCGTGTTGCGGCTGGTAGAGCGGGCCG
>JAHEKJ010000200.1 GCA_024638385.1 Gammaproteobacteria bacterium
CCGGCGTCGCGCTCGCGCACGAACTGTTCCACGTGCTCGCCAACGACGGCGGGCATGTCGAGACGGCGGGGAACCTGATGCAGGGGGCGACGCGGCCGGACGGCACCGGGCTCTCGCCGTCGCAGTGCGAACTGGCGCGCACGGTCGGCCGCGAGCACGGCCTGCTGGTCGTGCCGGGGTAGGTGCGGCCGGCGAGGTGCGGCCGGCGAGGTGCGGCCGGCGAGGTGCGGCCGGCGAGGTGCGGCCGGCGAGGTGCAGGCGGACGGCGGTCAGTTCTCCTCGGCTTTCCCGGTCAGGCCCGGTATCGTCGACGGGAAGCGATTCGAGCCGTAGCGCACGACCAGGTTGGCGAGCGCCAGCAACAGGATCGAGCCGCAGATATAGACGATGCCGAGGTCGGGATCGTGATGCTCCTGCACGTCGACCACGAGCAGCCGGGTCAGCACGGTGATCGCGACATAGATCAGGAATCGCGTCGGCATGTGATTGGTCTTGAAGTAGATCCCGACCATCGCCGCGAGTTCGAGATAGATGAACAGCAGCAGTATGTCCTCGATCGATGCGCCGCCTTTGGGAAACAACGCGATGATTTCGACGGCGGCCGACCAGACGATCGCCGCGCCGATCGCGAACAACAGCAGGTAGTGAAAAGTATCGACCAGCAGGTTGCCGAACGGGTCGGTCACGCGCTGGAGTTTTTCGTCGATGATCGACGATTTGTGTCTATTCGTCACGGAATCCCCCCCGATGGCCGCCGCCGGATCATGCCCCCCGGTCGCGCCGGCCGTCGCGGCCGACTTTAGTGGATCGCCGCGGCAAGATCAATCGGCCGTGCGGGCGCGTCTCCGCCGGCCTCGATGCCGCGTGCCGCCGAGACCGACCGAATTGATCGACCCGGTCGATTCGGTTATCTTGGCTCGTCCGGCGATGACAACAACGACGCTTCGCCACGAATTCCGGAGGGCATCATGAACTATCTAGACCGTCGACACTTTCTCAAACTGGGCGCCGCGGGTCTGGCCGCGAGCGCCTGGCCGGGTCTCGGCTTCGGCGCGAGTTTCCCGGAACGCAACCTGGAGGTTTATATCCCGACCCGCGCCGGCGGCGGCGCCGACCGCAACTTCCGCAATTTCGGCGGGGTCTGGAAAAACTACCTCGGCGTCGATCTCGAGCCGTCGTTCTACCCCGGCGCCGCCGGCCGCGTCGGCTACGAAACCTACATGGGCAAGGCCGCGGCCGACTGCCACGACCTGATCTTCGGTAACATGGGTCCCGAGGTGCTGAACTGGGTCGTCAAGCCGCCGTCCTTCGCGATCGATGAATATTTCTACTTCGTCATGGTCGACGCCGATCCCGGCTGCATCTTCATCAGCGACAAGAGTTCGATGAAGTCGGTCGACGACGTCGTCGCCGAGGGCAGGAAACGCACGCTGACGGTCGCCACCAGCCGCCTCGCGCACCCGGCGTCGCTCGGCATGCTGGTGCTCGCCAACAAGACCGGCATGAAGGTCAACCTGGTGCCGCTGTCGGGCGGCAAGAACACGCGCAACGGCGTGCTCACCGGCGAGGTCGACCTCGGCGTATTGCCGGTGACGACCGCGATGCGGCGCAACGGCATCACCGTGCTCGGCCTGTTCGACGAGAAGAACCTGATCGCGCAGCACACGCCCGGCGCGGTTCTGATCAACACCGAGTACAAGCTCGGCATTCCGCCGCTGGCGGCCGGCGCGCGCGCCTTCGGCATCAAGACCGAGGCCGCGGAAAAGTATCCCGACCGTTTCGACAAGCTGCGCCGGACCGCGGCGCAGGTATTCGGCGATCCGGCCTACAAGACGGCGGTGACCAAGGGCAAGGGTTCGTGGGAGCTGATCGCGCCCGGCGGCATCGAGGAATGCCGCAAGTATGTCGCCAACATCACCGCGCTCGGGCGCGAGTACCGCGGCCTGCTGACCGGCTAGGCCGTCGCGGCGATCGCGCTCGCTGCCGCGGCAGCGACCGCGATAGAACGAAAATTCGGCGCCCGCCCGCCGCGGCGGGCGCCGCTCGCTGACTCGAGACGACCATGCCACAGGACCCGCCACCGCCGCCGCGCAATATCCTGCCCGATTGCATCATCCCCGGACTCGCGCTCGCGTTCACGGTCTACTACCTGACGACGATCACCGAGGTGCCGTGGACGTCGCAGGCGAGCGCGGTCGTCGTCAGCGGCCTGCTGACGCTGGCGATTCTCGCTTTCGTCGTGCGCAGCATCTGGCGAATCCGTCTCGGCATTGAGATCCTGCGCTTCGACGGCGCGTTCGACGGGCTGACCGGCCGGGGATCTACCCGCGACCGGCGCCTCGCGCTGCTCGTTTTGACCGTTGCCTACGTCTGGGTCATTCAGTACATGGGTTTCACGCTGACGACCTTCGCTTTTCTGTTCTGCGCGATCGTGCTGCTGTCGTCGCTCGCCAACTGGCGGCGCGCGCTCGCGATCGCGTTGGGCAGCTCGATCGTCGGCTACATCGTGTTCCTGTACTTCTTCAAGACGCGCTTTCCGCGCGGACCGATCGAGGAATGGCTCAAGGGCGTGCTCTAGACCATGACCTTCGATTTCGGCACCTTCGCCTCGCTGTTCGTCGACGTCCTCGGCTTCTGGTGGATCATCATCCCGGGCACCTTGCTCGGCATCGTCGTCGGCGCGATCCCGGGATTCAGCGCGGCCAATACGATCATCATCCTGTTGCCGCTGACGCTGGCGATGGAGCCGGCCAGCGGCATGATCTTCATGGTCGCTCTGTACACCGCGTCGCGTCTCGGCGCCGGCATCCCGGCGATCCTGGTCAACATTCCCGGCACCGCCGGCGCCGCGGCGACGCCGCTCGACGGCTACCCGATGGCGGTTTCGGGGCGCGGCCAGCAGGCGCTCGCGATTTCGTTCGCGGCGTCGGTCGCGGCCGGCCTGATCACGACGGTCGCGGCGCTGATCCTGATCCCGTGGTTGTCGCAGGTGGCGTTTCACCTGCACAGCGTCGAGATGATCGTCGTGATGCTGTTCGGCATCTCGCTGATCGCGACGATCTCGGCGCAGGATACGATCAAGGGCCTGATCGCCGGCCTCTTCGGCCTGATGATCGGTTACATCGGCGCCGATGTCGTCTACGAGGCGCCGCGCGGCACCTTCGGCTTTCTCGAGCTCTACGACAAGGTGCCACTGATCCCGGCGCTGGTCGGACTGTTCGCGATCTCGGAAGCCTTCGTCGTGATCGAGCGCGAGACCATCCTGTCCCAAAAAGGCGTCGTGTTGCACCACGAAAAAGGCTGGGGACCGACCTTCGAGGGCCTGCGCGAAACGCTCGTGCGCTGGAAGGAGGTCGTCTGGACGAGCCTGCTCGGGCTCGTCATCGGCGTGATTCCGGGCGCCGGCGCGGCGATCGCGTCGTTCGTCGCCTACCAGCAGTCACGGCTGATGTCGAAGACGCCGGAACTCTACGGCACCGGTCACATTCCCGGGCTGATCGCGCCGGAATCCGCCAACAACGGCGTGACCTCGGGCACGCTGATCCCGCTGTTGATCATCGGCGTGCCGGGTGGCGCGACCGCGGCGATCATGGCGGTCGTGCTCGAGTACCATGGCGTCAACTTCGGTCCCGACCTGTTCGATTCGCAGCCGCTGATCGCCTACGGCTCGTTTACCGCGATGCTGATCACCTACATCCTGCTCGGCCTGATGATCCTGCCGCTGACGCGTTACTTCTCGCGCGTGATGGTCGTGCCGACGGTCTACATGGCGCCGATCCTGATCGCGTTCACGCTGGTCGGCTCGTTCGTGCCGCGCGCCTACGTGTTCGACATGGGCGTCGCGATCGTATTCGGCATCATCGGCTACATCGCGCGCCGCACCGG
>JAHEKJ010000085.1 GCA_024638385.1 Gammaproteobacteria bacterium
GCCGACGCCCATCAGGTAGCGCGGCTTGTCGAGCGGCAACGCCGGCAGCAGGACGTCGAGCGTCGCGTTGCGCTCGTCGGCGGTCTCGCCGACCGACAGCCCGCCGATCGCGTAACCGTCAAAACCGATCTCGAGCAGCGCGGCCGCCGATTCCAGCCGCAGGTCGGCGTCGACGCCGCCCTGGACGATGCCGAACACCGCGTTCGGATTGTCGGCAAAAGCCTGCTTGCAGCGTTCGGCCCAGCGCATCGAGCGCAGCATCGCTTCGCGCACCGCCGCCGGCGGCGCCGGGTGCGGCGCGCACTCGTCGAAGCACATGACGATGTCGGCGCCGAGGTCGCGCTGCACCTGCATCGACACTTCCGGACTAAGAAATACCTTGGCGCCGTCGACCGGCGACGCGAAGGTCACGCCCTGCTCGTCGATCTTGCGCATCTTCGCCAGGCTGAAGACCTGGAAGCCGCCCGAGTCGGTCAGGATCGGGCCATCCCAGTGCATCAAGTCGTGCAGATCGCCGTGCTTCTTGACGATCTCGGTGCCTGGCCGCAGCATCAGGTGGAAGGTATTGCCGAGGATGATTTGCGCGCCGCCGTCGATCAATTCCTCGGGCGTCATCGCCTTGACCGTGCCGTAGGTGCCGACCGGCATGAACGCCGGCGTGTCGACGACGCCGCGCGCGAAGCGCAGTTGCGCGCGCCGCGCCCGGTCATCGGTGGCCTGCAGTTCGAAATCCATCAGGCCGCGCGTCCGGCGATGAACATCGCGTCGCCGTAGCTGAAAAAGCGGTACTCCTGCGCGATCGCGTGCGCGTAGGCGCGCCGGATCAGGTCGCGCCCGGCGAAGGCGCTGACGAGTATCAGCAGGGTCGAGCGCGGCAGGTGAAAATTGGTCAGCAACGCGTCGACCACGCGGAACTCGAAGCCGGGCTTGATGAACAGGTTCGATTCGCCCTGGAAGGCGCGCAGGCGGCCGCCCTCCGCGGCGGTTTCGAGGCTGCGCACGACGGTCGTGCCGACCGCGACGACGCGCCCGCCGGCGGCGCGGGTCGCGTCGATCTCGGCGCAGACCGCGGCCGGCACGTCGACCAGTTCGGCGTGCATGACGTGGCTGTCGAGATCTTCGTCGCGCACCGGCTGGAAGGTGCCGGCGCCGACGTGCAGCGTGATCTGCGCGCTGCGGACCCCGCGCGTCTCGAGCGCGGCGAGCATCGCGTCGTCGAAGTGCAGTCCCGCGGTCGGCGCGGCGACCGCGCCGGGCTTGCTGGCGTAGACGGTCTGGTAGCGTTCGCGGTCGGCCGCCGCGGCGTCGCGCCGGATGTAGGGCGGCAACGGCAGGTGGCCGTGGCGCTCGAGCAACTCGAGCCAGGGTTCGCCGTCCTGCTGCAGCACGAACAGGTCGCCGTCGCGCGCGCGCATCTCGCATTCGATACAGTTCTCGAGGATCAGCCGGGCGCCCGGCTTCGGCGCCCGGCTCGCGCGCAGCTGGGCGAGCAGCGTGCGCTCGTCGAGCACGCGCTCGACCAGCACCTCGATCTGGCCGCCGCTGTCCTTGCGCCCGAACAGGCGTGCCGGAATCACGCGGGTATCGTTGAACACGAGCAGATCGCCCGGCTCGACGAGCGTCGCGAAGTCGGCGAATTGCCGGTCGTCGAAGCGATTGTGCGCCGGATCGACCCGCAGCAGCCGCGAATCGCCACGCGCCTCGAGCGGCGCCTGCGCGATCAGGTGCTCGGGTAGCTGGTAGTCGAATTCGCTGAGTCTCATCGGCCGGTTCGAGCGCTAAAAAGCGCGCATGATAGCGGATTATCGGCGCCGCGGGGAACCAGGCAGCGTGCGAGTAAATTCGATTCCTCGTAACGTCAAACGCAATCCGTTGCCGCTCGAGGCGACCGATTGCACCTGGCGCGGCGCATATCAGTTGCGCCTGCGGAATTCTCGCCACCGATACCCGTCGCCACCGATACCGCGCCCGGATAACGGATGCGGGCGGCTACCGCAAGCCGGGAACCCCTCGACCCAACAGAGAGTAACACCGTAAAACAGCGGCTTGGAAAAATTTATGCGCCTGCCGGAACTGTTGGCATTATCGTGACCCGGGACGATGCAGTCGTCCGGTCTCGGCGCGCCGCGGTTGGCGGTCAGCGATTGCGAGCGCGGCGACGACGGTACTGATATGCTGTCCGCGGTCGACCAGCGCGCGTCGTTTACGTTGCGTGGCATCGGAGGCGTGGCGCTTGCGAACCGAATTCATCCAGAAGCAGGCTGACATTGTTTGAATATCGGCATCGATCGACAAGCCTTTACGCCATCCGATCGAATTTCGCCCACTGTTTACAACAATTTTGATCCGAACAAAAGGAGACAAGCATGAAAACCGCAGAAACCAGTTTGCAGATCGCAAAGCCCCTGATCGCGACGACGATTGCCGGCCTTCTCGCGGCCCCGGTTGCCGTGCAGGCATTCGAGCTCAAGATTTCGGGCCAGGTCAGTCGCATGGTGGTCATGCCAGACGATGCGGAGGGTGACGAAACCCAGCACCAGGATATCGGCTGGAGTGGTTCGAGGTTTCGGATTACCGGCAGCGAAGAAATGGCCAACGGCCTCGAGGTCGGATTCCGGCTCGAAAAACAGATGCAGTCCAATCCGTCGTCCGACGCCGGCGTCAGCGGTGGCGCAACCGACGACGCGCCCGATGACGCCGACGACAATCGCTACCAGGACATATACTTTTCCGGCGATTTCGGCATGCTTTCGATCGGCAAGGGAGACGGCGCGGCCGACGGCAGCACCGAGGCCGACCTGTCCGGCACCGCGCTCAGCTCGAGTTCGAACCACCAGGACAACTGGGGCAACTACCGCATCGCGCCCGGAGTTCGATGGGATTCCATCTTCACGATGGCCGACGGCATCAGCCGCGTAAATCGCCTGCGTTACGATACGCCGAGTTTCGACGGCGTGCGGTTCGCGGTCAGTCTCGACCAGGGCAACGCGACCGAGCTGGGGCTCAAGTACACCGGCAAACAGGACGGTTACCAGCTTGACCTGCGCGCGTTCCTGGTCTCCGGCGACGATTATACCGGGGACACCGATTTCAGCGGATTTTCCGGGTCGGTGCTGCTGGACAATGGCTACAACTTCACGCTCGCGATGTCCGACACCGATGTCGATGGCGGCCCCGACCGGGACGCGCTGACAATCAAGCTCGGCTACCGCGAAGGTATCCACGCCTTCACGGTCGATTTCGGTGACGGCGAAACCGGATCGGCCGACGCCGATACCTTCGGCCTGACCTGGGCCGCGGTTGTGCATCCCGGGGTCGAGGTATTCGCGACCTGGCGCGAACTCGATTCCGACATATCGGGCACCGAGTCGATTGACCTCATAGCCTTAGGCAGCCGCGTCAGATTCTAGGGCGAACCGGTCGCGCCCGGGGTTTCGGCGGTCACGTCGCTTCCCCGGGCAATCGCCGGATCGACGCACCTGCAGCCGAAGTCGGATCGCCTGTGGTATAACGCCCGCGTACGCCCAGCAATATAAATCATATGAAAGCTCAGTCAGCACTCTCGATCGCGCTCGTGGCGTTCCTGCCCGGCGCCTGTACGATCACCGGTCCCGCCGACGACGGTTTCGCCAACTCGCAGGAGTCGGTCAGTATCGGACGCCTGTTTTCGGACGATGACGAAGGTTACACCCTGTTCCGCAGCCGCAAGGACGAGGCGAATCCGGGCGGTTCCGTCGAAACCCTCCCGGAGACCGGCGGCGAGACCGAGTTCCGCGCTTTTCAGGAATGGTCCAGGGCGCGCCGGGACAACACCCCGGACTATCAGAAGTTCAGGCTCTGGCAGGAATTCGAATCCTTTCAGCGCTGGCGCGAGCAACAGCCATCCGATTGACCCGACCGCTAGCCGGCGAGCGAACCAGGATTGTGGATTGTGTCGCTCCCCGGCAATGCTTTAGAATGCGCCCCTCCTGGCCGGGGTGGCGGAACTGGTAGACGCGGCGGACTCAAAATCCGCTGGTGGTGACACCTTGGGGGTTCGAGTCCCCCCCCCGGTACCAAGACCTTCCCCGAATTGCGTTTCCGTCGGCCTTCCCCCGAGTTGCGTCGACGCGCCTCGATAATCGCGGCCGGCCCACGGATATCGCGAAGCCTGCCGGTATTGGTTGCAAATTAATCACACTCCAAAATCTTTTAACTTATTGATTTAAATAATTTTAATTAGATTTTTACCCCGTTGGCACCGACTTTGCTCCCTGCTTATCGAGTGCTTGCCCTCGCGCGCCGCATGCAGACGCGACGCGCCTGGCGATGGCGCCGAGCACGATGCGCGAACGCATCAAGAAATACGGCCTCGCGCGCCCCTCCCCGGGCAGCGCCGGCGAGTCGCCCTCCGACTAGCCCGGCGAGCGAGCGCCGGATCGGCGCTCGAAACTGCGTCAACCCCCGGCGAGGAAGCGGCGCACGCGGTCGGGGTGGTCGGTAATCACGCCGTCGACGCGCTGCTCGCGCAGCAGGAAGGCGAGCAGCTCATCGAAGTCGCCGACGAAATCCGGCAACGCGTCGGCGCGCAACGTATAGGGATGCACCAGCAGGCCGTGGGCGCGCGCGTCGGCGACCAGCGTCGAGTAGCGCGGCGCGCCGGCGTCGGTCTTGCCGAGCAGGATTTGCCGGTACCACGGGCCGATGCCGGCGGCATAGCCTGCGACCTCACGCAGGCCGTCCGGGGTCCGCAGGCGATCGTAATCGGTGCGCGAATCCGGCCACCAGTCATTTTCCCCGATCAGTTGAATCAGCGGTAGCCGGGTCGCACCGGCGGCCGCGAGTTCGCGCAGCGTCGATGCATCGAAGCTCTGGATGAAGGCCCGATCGAGGCCATCGCGATAACCGTGGCGATGGAGTTCGGCGACCACCGCGGCGGCGACGTCGAGCCCGTGGCGCGCATGCCATCGCGGCGCCTTGATCTCGACGTAGACGCCGGTCGCGCGGTTGCTCGTCCGGTTGAGTCCCCGGATCAGCGCGAGCTGGTCGGCCAGCGAATGGATGCGGAACAGCCCGGCGTCGCTCGAGAAGCGCCGCGGGTAGCGTGGCTGCCGATCCTCGAGCCGCACGCGTTCGTGCACGGCGAGCCGGCGAATCTCGGCGTAGTCGAAATCGACGACGTAATGCCGGCCGTCGGCGCGCGCGCGGCCGGGGAAGCGCGCAGCGACGTCGGTGGTCGCATCGAGATACAGGTCATGGAACACGATCGCGACGCCGTCGCGGGTCATGACGACGTCGGACTCGATGTAGTCGGCGTCCTGCGCGTGCGCCAGCGCCGTGGCCGCGAGCGTATTCTCGGGCAGGTAGCCCGACGCGCCGCGGTGCGCGATCACCAGTGGTTCGGCGGCCACCGGCGCCGCGCACAGCAGTAGCGGCACGAGCAGCGCGGCGATCAGGCGGCAATGGGCGGGCATGGCGCGACGATACCGCAGTCGCCCGGATTCGCCAATCGTAAACAAAAAACGGCCGGGGCGTGAGCCCCGACCGTCGTGGTTCCTTCGTTCGAGAAGACCGGAGCCGCCAGGCGGCTCCGGCATCGATCAGCCGTTAAGCCGCTTTCGACTCTTTCTTCTTGTGCTCGAGCGTCGCGCCGCTCTGACCGATTTCGATCGTGCGCGGCTTCATGGCCTCGGGCACTTCCTTGACCAGGCGGATGGTCAGCAGGCCGTGCTTGAGTTCGGCGCCCTCGACTTCGATGAAGTCAGCGAGGTTGAACTTGCGCTCGAAGGCGCGGTTGGCGATGCCGCGATAGAGATAGTTCTTACCTTCGCTATCGTCTTCCTTCTTGCCGCGAACGCGCAGCACGCCGTTTTCGACCTGGAGGTCGAGTTCGCTCTCTTCGAAACCGGCCACGGCGAGCGTGATCGCGTAGCGATCCTCGCCGGTCGACTCGATGTCGTAGGGCGGATAGCCGACGGCTTCCTTCTGGCCGCGCAGGGCGCTGTCGAGCAGGCGACCCATGCGGTCGAAGCCGATGCTGCTGCGGTACAGGGGGGTCAAATCGATATTGGTCATTTCTTTCAATCCTCCGTTAAGAAGCAATTTAAACAGGTGGCGCCACTCTGCTCTGAGACCTGGCAACCACGGGCTAACAGATGGGATCGATCGAAAATTTTTCAAGCGGCGGCTAGGCCGCCTTGCGGTCCTCGAGCCACTGCACCAGCTGCCTGAACGGCAGCGGGCGCGAGATGAAATAACCCTGGACCTGGTCGCAGCCGACGCTGGCGACGAGGTTCCAGTCGTCCTCGTCCTCGACTCCCTCGGCGACGACCTTCATGTCGAGCTTGTTCGCCAGCAACACGCTCGATTCGAGAATCGCGCGCGCCGACGCCTCGCGGCTCGCGCCGTGGACGAAGGCGCGGTCGATCTTGAACTCGGCGAACGGGATGCGCTGCAGCTGTTCCATCGACGAATAGCCGGTGCCGAAATCGTCGATCGACAGCTGGAAGCGTTTCAGCGACAGCCGGCTCAGGATGTCGAGCGCGACCGACAGGTGTTCCATCAAACGGCTCTCGGTGATCTCGAAACAGATGTTCGACGCGTCGAGGCCGGCCTGGCCGAGGGTGTCGGCGATACGGTCGGGCCACTCCAGGTCGGTCAGCGCATCGACCGAGATGTTGATCGCGATGTTGAGTTCGTGTCCCATACTTTTGAGCTGCCCGGCGTAGCCGAGCGCCTTGTCGATGACGACGTCGGTGAGCTTGCCGATCAGGCCGTTTTCCTCGGCCATCGAAATGAACGAGTTCGGCTTGACCAGCCCCATCCCGGGGTGATTCCAGCGCACCAGCGCCTCGACGCCGACGACCTCGCCGCTGGCAATATCGACCTTCGGCTGAAAATAGGTATCGAGCTCGCCGTCGGTGATCGCCTTCTCGAGTTCGGCCAGGCTGAACGCGTCGACCAGCATCATCGTGCCCTCGGCGCGAATCTGGTCGAGCTGATCGAGCAGCTCGCTGATCTTGGCCGGCGTGGCCGGCTTCTCGAGCACGCCGAGCACGTGCAGGTCGTGCTCGATCGCGAGCTTTTCGACGGTCTTCAGAATCCGCACGTCCTCGCCGCTGGTCAGGATCAGCGAGCCATCGAAATCGCGCTGCGCCAGGTGGCGGATGAATTCGACGCCGTCCATCTCCGGCATGTTCAGATCGCAGATGATGACGTCGATCCCGTCGCGGCTCTGGGCCAGCAGGTCGAGCGCCGCCGGTCCCGACATCGCGTTGAGCACCTTCGAAATGCCGAGATCGTTCAGCATCACGGTCGAGACCCGGTGCATGATGTAATCGTCGTCGACCAGCATCAGCTTGAGGCTGAACTGCGTAATGTCCTCGGCATCGTCCGGCTCGGGCAGGTTGAAACCGGTGATATCCTCGGCATCGAGCTCGGCGTCGACGCTCTCGTCGAGCAGGGTCGCGATATACTTGGCGGCAAGATTCGCGAGCGGCTTGACCCGCGGAAAGATACCGTCGATTCGCTCCCAGTCCGCGTCACGCGCGGCGCGCTCGAGCTGCTCGCAAGCCTTCGCCAGGCGCAGCGCGCCCATGCTGCGCGCCGACGATTTGAGCTTGTGGGTGTATTCGACGAGCTGCTCATCGCTCTTCCAGGCGAAGGCTTGCTGCAATCCGTCCATCGCGTCGGGCAGGGATTCGGCAAAGGTTCGCAGCAGGCGGTTGTGCAGCTCGGGCTTGTTACCGGTCGACTGCGCCAGCACGTTCAGATCGATCGGTTCGTCGAGGTCGGAATCGAGCGCTTGCGGCGCATCCCCGGGCTGAATCTTGCCGACCAGGTCGGGGCTCCACTTTTCGAGCGCATGACGCAGGTCCTCGAGTTCCACCGGTTTCGAGACGACGTGATCGACGCCGGCTTCGAAGCATTTGCTGATATCAGCCTCGAGCGCGTTGGCGGTGATCGCGATGACCGCGGCGCGCCGTTTCTTGCCATCCTCGTGCAGGCGAATTTCACGCACCAGCTCGTAGCCGTTCATCTCGGGCATGCGGATGTCGGTCAGCAGCAAGTCGTAACTCCCCTCGCGCCAGCGCGCGAGCGCGGCCGCGCCGTCGGCCGCGAAATCGGCCTCGTAGCCGAGAATCTTGAGCTGTGCCGCCATCAGTTCCTGGTTGATCGGGTTGTCCTCGGCGACGAGAATGCGCGACCCGCCGTCGCCGTGGCGCAACCGCGTAACCGTCTGATCGGCCTGCCCGACGGTGGCGGCCGGCGCCTTCAGTTCGATCGGTTCGAGCAGAATCCAGAAGGTGCTGCCCTTGCCCACCCTGCTCTCGATCTCGAGCTCGCCCCGCATCAGGTCGAGCAGCTGGCGGGTGATGACGAGCCCGATGCCGGTACCCTCGACGCCGCTGAACTCGGCGCCGAGCCGGTTGAACGGCTGGAACAGCTCCTTGAGTTTGGCCTTCGATATCCCGCCGCCGGTGTCGCGCACGCCGATGCGCAGACGCTCGCCGTCGACCGCCTCGCCGATCACGTCGATGCGTCCGCCCTCGCGGTTGTACTTGACCGCGTTGGTCAGCAGGTTGAGGAAAACCTGTTTCAGGCGGATCGAATCGGCCATCACGTTACGGCCGTCGAATTCGGCGGGGTCGAAGCATACGTCGATGTCGCGATTCTGCGCCAGGGGTGCAATCCAGTGAACGCTGTCCTCGAGAACCTGGCGCAGCGGTACCGGCTCGAGCGAAACGTCGACCTCACCGGCCTCGATCCGCGACAGGTCCAGGATCTGGTCGATCAGCGACATCAGATGCTTGCCGGCACGATTGATCTCGGTCGCGTTGGCGAGGTGCTGCTCACCGAGCGAACGGTCGTAGGCGAACAGTTGCGAGAAGCCGAGAATCGCGTTCAGCGGCGTGCGCAACTCGTGGCTCATGCTCGACAGGAATTCGGATTTCGCGCGGTTGGCCTGTTCGGCCTGCTCTTTGGCCTCGATCAGCGACGCCTCCGCCTTCTTGCGCGCGGTAATGTCATCGTGGATCGTGATGACTCGTTTCCAGGTATCCTCGAATCCCCTGACCAGGGTCACGATCGAACGCGTCTGGAACAGCGAATCGTCCATTCTCGAATCGATGCGCTCGGCCTCGTACCAGTGGGCGTCGCTCGCCAGCGCGGCGAATTCGGCGGCATAGTATTCGACCCATTGCGCGTCCCACCAGTCGTCTATATCGGCCTCGGCCTCGAGGAATTCCTCTTTCGAATCGGCCTGGTGTATGCGCAACAGCGCTTCGTTGACGTTGGTAATCCGGGTTTGCTCAACGAGTTCGCGCAGCAGCTTGGGGCGATCCAGAAGATACTTCTCGAGGTCGCTGACGCCTTTGAACAGCAGTTTGTCGATGACCTTCTTGACCGCGCTGTAATCTTCTTCCTGCACGCCGAGCGGTAATTGCGCGAACAGCGAGCTGTAGCGTTCCTCGCTTTCCTCGAGCGCACGGCGCGCGGCCTCGGTTTCGGTGACGTTCTGCACCATGCCGAAAGTCGACACCAGATTGCCGGCGTCGTCGAATACCCCCTGCTCGAATTCACGCAGCTGGCGGACCTTGCCGTCGCCGATAACGATGCGATAGTCGAAGACATGGATCGTGCCAGGCTCCAGCCGCTTGCTCGAATTGAGCTCGGCGAGGTAGCGCTCGAGGTCGTCGAGATGGACGAATTGCTTGAAATCCTCGCTGCGGCGAAAAACCGCTTCGACGCGTTCGCGCTCGACACCGAAGATGTCGGCGAGTTCCGGCGCAAAGAACAGCGGCCGGTCGCCGACCTCGTCCCATTCCCAGATGCCGATATTGAGCATCTTCGACAGTGCGCGGCTGCGATCTTCACGAAAGCGGATGGTCGCGCGCGCCTCGTCCAGCCGGCGTTCGAGATCGGCGATCTGGTCGCGCAATGCCTGCTCCGATGTCCCCGCTCCGGGCTGCTGCTTCGACTTCGTGGCCAAGAGGATTGATTCGTATCGATATCGAACTATAAGTATAGGAGGGAAATCGCAGAACTTCCCGAGCCGAAAAAACTATCTGTGACCGGAATCGCGCCGGCGGACCAGAGCCCCGCCGGCGGCCGGCGCGTCCATTCCCGACCAATTTGGGGTAAAGCATGAAGAGTCTGAACTATTCCAGCATCACCGCCGCGCTGCGCCGGATTCACCGCGCCAAGGCAAAGTCCGACGCCACCGGCATTCCGGTCACGGAACTGCTCGAGCAGGATCGCGAACTGCGCCGCAAGCTCGCGCGCGAGCGCGACGAGCAGCGTCAACGGCGAGATTTCCTGCGCACCGCCGGCGGCGCGCTCGGCGCCGGACTGCTTGCGTCGACGCGACCCGCGCTTGCCAATAACGGCGGCGGCAACGACAACCAGCCCGACATCGCGATCATCGGCGCTGGCGCCGGCGGCTTGCGCACCGCTCACCGGCTGCAGCAATACGGCATTCCGTCGACCGTCTACGAAGCCGGCGACCGCGTCGGCGGACGCATGTACTCCGACAGATCCTTCTTTAGCGACGGCCGCGTGGTCGAGTACGGCGGCGAATTCATTTCGACCGAGCACACCGCGATCCGCAACCTCGCCCACCAGCTGGGGCTGCAGCTCGAGGACGTCAACAAGCTCAGCCTCGGCGACGAAGAGACCTACCGGATCGTGGACTCGTACGGGGTGCCGCGGCTTTATACCGAGGCCGACCTGATGGACGAATGGGTCGGCGGCCTCTACGAGACCATGAAACGCGCGCAGATGGATGCTCCGTGGCAGCCGTTTTACAACGCGTTCAACCCGGAGCATGAGCGTTTGGACAACCTCGACGCCATCGAGTGGATGGAAAGCCCTGAAGTCGGTTATTCCCGCGATCACTGGGTACACAAGCTGCTGCTGGCCGACCTGGTCGCCGAGTACGGCATTACCGTCGGCAACTCGGCATTGAACCTGATTTACCTGCTCGCGTGGAACGGGCGCGGCTCCGGCGGCCTGCCGCTGGCCGGTACCGACGAGCGCCTGCACGTCGTCGGCGGCAACGACCTGATTCCCCGACGAATGGCCGACGCGTTGCCGAACGGGAGTATCGAGTTCGGCAAGAAACTGGTGGCAATCCACGGCGACAATTACCGGCAACCCTTCTCCCTGGACTTCGAAGACGGGTCGAGCATCACCTGCGACGTACTGGTGCTGGCGCTGCCGATGAACCTGATCGACGACATCGAGATCGACTCGGCCATCGAGGGCACCTTCAATCCGAAAAAGCTCGATGCTTTCGCGGCCGCACCCGTCGCAAACGTCTCGGATAACGGCAAGGTCATGTGCGAAACCGGCAGTCGCATCTGGGATATGGTGCAAACCATCAACGGCCAGCAAGTCCATCAGGCCGCCCGCGCCTACTCGTTTGCGGGCGAAGCCAAGGGAGCCTACTCCGGTTTTATCTCGACCTGGGAAGGCGAGCCCGGCAATCCCTCCCCGCTCGGCGTCATCGTCAATTACAACGGCGGGTTCGAGGCCAGAAACCTGGCCAGCACCGAGATTCACGGTCCGGCCGATCCAGCCGACGTAGAGCGCTTTCTGACGCAGGCGGACCAGATCTGGCCCGGCATTCGAGACGATTTCTACGGCTCCACCGGGAAAGCGCTGGTTTCGAACTGGATCGGCGATCCACTCGCGCGGAGCGCATTTACGTCACCTGCGGTCGGCACGATGACGGGCTGGTGGGGCGCGCAGTGGGAGACCGAGAATCGAATCTATTTCGCCGGCGAAGCCTACGACGAGGAATACTGGTCGTACATGAACGGCGCGGTCCTGTCCGGCGAGCGCGTCGCCAGGGAAATTCACCAGAACTACTGATCCACGCACTCTGCTCCCGGCGACGAATCCCGTTTTCGGCCCGCGAACACGGGATTCGACGCCGGTGCTCTTCGACCGGCATCCCGAGCCCGTATCATCGACTCGCCGGGAGATCGACCGCGGCTTCGGCGCGGATTGGCGGTATAATCGGCGTCAACGCAACCGAGGAACCCCCATGGCCAGAACACCTTCCACGATGCTCGAACTGGGCACGGCCGCGCCCGACTTTTCGCTGCCCGAGCCGGCCAGCGGCAAAACCGTGAGTCTCGGCGACTATGCCGGCCGGCCGTTGCTGGTCGTGTTTTCGTGCAACCACTGCCCGTTCGTACTGCACATCGTCGATTCCTTCGCCGAGTTCGCCAACGACGCCGTGACCCGCGGCCTCGGCGTCGTCATGATCAACGCCAACGACGTCGACGGGTTCCCCGCCGACAGCCCCGACAAGATGGTCGAGTTCGCGCGCGAGCACGGCCTCGAATTTCCGTATCTGTACGACGAATCGCAAGCCTCCGCGATCGCCTACCGCGCGGCCTGCACGCCGGATTTTTTCCTGTTCGACGCCGACCACCGGCTGGTCTACCGCGGCCAGTACGACGGTGCGCGGCCCGGCAACGACGTCGAGATCACGGGCACGGACTTGAAGGCGGCGGTCGCCGCGCTGCTCGCCGGCGATGCGATCTCGCCCGAGCAGGTGCCGAGCATCGGCTGCAACATCAAGTGGCGCGCCGGCAACGCGCCGGACTACTTCTAACCCGAGGCCGTTTTGCGATCGGTTTGGGCAGCGGTTGGCGCAGCGGCTTCGCCGTCAGCACCGTCGGCGGCCGGCGGGGGTTCACTGGCGGCGGAATTCGCGTTGCGGTTGCCGGTCGCGGCATTGTTCTCGGCGGGCTCGGCCGCCGCCGCAACGGCATCGTCACCGCCGTCCGCTGCCTGCGCGGGCGTTTCATCCTTTTCCGGAGCCGGAGCCGCATCGTCGCCGCTGTCGGCTGGCGGCGCCGGCGCCGTGTACTTCTCCGGCGGCGGGGATACCGCGGGCGCATCGTCGGCGTCGTCGACCACCGGCTCCGCGCCGTCATCGGCGGCCGCGGCGATTCGCCGTTTGCGTCGCGCGTAGAGCCAGATCGCCAGCACCGCGAACAGCAGCGTGCCGTTGATGGCGAGTAAAATAATGCCGATCAGCTTGCGATCGATACCGGTCGGCCCGGCGGCGACCGGTTCGGGCGGCGGCGGCGCCGCGAGGCCGGCTTCGGCCTGGCTGGCCGCGCCGAGCAACGCGAACGGCCCGAGGTTCAGGTCGACGACCGAGTCGTCGTGACGCCGGCCCGACACCCGCACCCGCGCCTGGTGCACGCCGTCGACGCCGGTCACGATACGCCCGCGCAATCCGCCCGCCGCGGGCTGCAGCAATACCGTTTCGCGCATGCCTTTCGGGTTCTCGATCTCGACGTCGGCAGCGAGACCCTCGGCCTGCAACTGCGCTTCGCGCGCGCGCAGGCGAAATTCGTATTGCCCGGGTTCGGTGGCGGCTTCGATGCGGATCTCGACCGGCCAGCCGACTCGCGCCTCGAGATCCCGGATACGATGAAAGCTCGATCCGCGCGCCTCGACGCGCAGGTGGTAACGGCCCTCGGCGAGCGGCTCGTCCAGCACCAGCAAATACCGACCCTTGTCGGTACGCACTTCGGCAGGGCGCAGCGGCAGGCGCGACACCTCGCCGTCGGGTCCGGTCAGGGTCACGCCAAAGTCGACGAAGCGCAGAAACGCGTTGCGGCGAATCTTGTTGCCGCCGCGAAACAGCTCGGCGCCAATTTCGAGCGACTCGCCCGGCCAGGCTCGAGCCGGCGTCACGTCGGCGCGCAATTCGAGCTTGCTGGTCATCAGCAGGCGGCTATCGCCCGTGAGGTCGCCGACGATTTGCCAGTCGCCGGCTTCGGGGCGACGCAGCCACACCAGGTCGAAGTCGCGGCTCGACTGCCAGCGCGCGCCGCGTGGCCTGGCCGCGCTGATCACCGGGCTGTCGGGCGGTATCAGCAGCGGAACCTTGCTGCCTGCCCGGCGAAACAGCACCAGCGTCAACGCGTCGACATGCGCGTCGACGCTGAATTTCTCGCCGCCGAAGCCGAGCTGGTTCGAACCCGCCGCGCGCAGGTAGAAGTCGAGGACTCGGGGCAGCAGTTCGCGGGCATCGTGCGCATGCCGGTGCCCGCCGCCGGTCGCGAACGCGAGGCGTTCGAACAGGTCGCGATCGGCACCGTCGCCGATCGTGATCGCGTGCAGTTCGACGCCGGCGGCGATCAGCGCGGCCAGCCTCTCGCCGAGGAGTCGCTGGCGCGACGCCGCGCGTTGCTCCGAATCGACGGCGGGCTCGGCGCCAGTTGCGCTGATCAGCAACATCAGGCGGCGCTGGTCGGCCACCGGCGCCTGCCAGCCCTCGAGCGCGCGCCCGAACGCATGCTCGAGGTCGGCGTGCCCGGCATTGGCGTGAATCCGCCCGGCGCCGGCGAGCGTGCGCTCGCGCCAGGCGGCGTCGACCCGTCCGGGCGGCGCGATCTGCTCGACGTAGCGACCATAGGACCAGGCGCCGCCGGCGGCGCCGTCCGGCAGCAGGCCGGCGAGCAGGCGCAGCGCCTCGGCGCGGTTGTCGTCGGGATCGAGTTCGGCGAAGCGGCTCGACGTGTCGATCAGCACGCGCAGCTCGACCGGCGCCGCGAGCAGCGGCAGCGGCAAGCCGAGAACGAGCAGGTATAGACAAACACGTAATCGCATTGGTATAAGACAGCAGGCCGTTATCGCGCATATCGGCCGAACACGGAACTTCTGAATAACAAACATGGCCTCAGATTTCATGAAATTCGAATGGCTGCGCGGGTCGGCTGCCGGGATTAACGTCGAATGACGGAAATCCGGACCGATCCCGACCTCAATCCCCGGGTATACGAGTTCTGCGTCAAGGCGTTCCGCACCACGCGAAAACTGCTGAAACTCAATATCAAGCTGCACCAGGATCCCAGCGGCGACAGCGACCCGGTGCACCAGGGCGACATCTTTTTATTCAACCACTTCGCCCGCTTCGAGACCTTCATTCCGCAGTACCTGATCTACGAAGCTACCGGCGCCTACTGCCGCTCGGTCGCGTCGACCGAATTCTTCGAAGGCGACGAACGCTTCACCCAGTTCCTGTATTCGATCGGCGTCGTGCCAAACCAGTTGCCCAATCTGTTTTCGTTCCTGGTGCGCGAAATCCTGCACGGCCGCAAGCTCGTCGTGTTTCCCGAGGGTGGCATGGTCAAGGACAAGCGCGTGGTCGATCACGCCGGCGAGTACAGCGTTTTCTCGCGCAGCGCCAACGAGCGGCGCAAGCACCATCGCGGTTCGGCGGTGATCGCGCTCGCGCTCGACGCCTTCAAGACCGCGCTACTGCACGACCACGCGCGCGGGCGTGACGACCGCATCGAGCGCTGGGCCGAACAGCTCGGCTTCGACGACGTCGAAATTTTGATGCAAAAGGCGGTCAAGCCGACGGTCATCGTGCCGAGCCACATCACCTTCTACCCGATACGGGTCAGTGACAACATCCTCCACCAGGCCGCGCGCCTGTTCAACAAGGGCATCAACAAGCGCTTCGCCGAGGAATTGATCATCGAGGGCAACCTGCTGTTCAAGCATACCGACATGGATATTCGCTTCGCCGAGCCGATCGTGGTCGGCGACTACTGGCGCTGGTGGGAAAAGCGCCTGCTGCCCAGCGTCGTGCACAGTTTCGAAACGCTCGAAGAGCTGTTCTCGCTCGAGCCCCGGGCGGGACACTGGGGCGGCCGCATTCACGCGGTCGGCATGC
>JAHEKJ010000201.1 GCA_024638385.1 Gammaproteobacteria bacterium
TGCAGGCCCGAGTTGGTCGCCTCGTACGCGGCCGACGACAGCGTCCAGCTGACGCCGGCATGAGCGAAGATCTTCGCCAGCGATTCGAGATATTCGGGATACATCGCGATCTCGTTCGACGACATCAGCGCGAGATACTCGGCGCCCTCGACGTCCATCGGTATTTCGAGCCCGGTATTGGCCTCGGCGTGCTTGATTACCGCCTGCACGGTCTTCAGCGTGACGCCCATCGGGCTGCCGATCTCGACCGCGCGCCGGGTTGCCTCGACGAGACCGTCGGGCGAGAAACCGGCCTTGGCCAGCGCGTGCTTGACCTTGAAAATCAGGCCCGAGATATCCACCCCGACCGGGCAAACCATGCTGCAACGGCCGCACATCGTGCAGGCGTCGTAAACCAGTTCTTCCCAGTCGGCGAGGTCGGCCTCGGTCAGCGGCCGCGAGATACCCAGCGCCGACGACAGCTTGCCCCAGAAGCTGTACTCGCGCCGCCACAGCTTGCGCAGCGGTTCGGTCTTGTAGATCGGCGTATAGCGCGGGTCGCGCGTCTCGGTATAGAACAGGCAGGCCTCGGCGCAGATGCCGCAGTTGACGCAGCTGGCGAAGTACGCATCGACCTTGGCGTCGATTTCGTTGCGCAGTACCGCCAGCCCGGTTTGCAACCGATCGCTCATGTTCGCAGCTTCAGGCATCGATCCCCCGGCGGCCGAACCAGGCGCCGGTCAGCGCGCGGCTCGGGATGAAAGTGAAAGTGTGCATCAGCGCGCTGAACGGGAAATAGATCAGCCAGAGTTCGACCGTGAACCGGTGCAGCAGGCGCAGCGCGGTGGCGCCCTCGAGCAGCGCGAAACATCCGGTCAGCATGACGACGAAGGTCAGGATCGCGGCGACATGATCGTCCCACGTCGACAGCAGGCGGCTGACCGGGTTCATGATGCGGCGCAGCCACAGCAGGATCAGGCCGAGGAACGCCGCCTGCGCGGAGACGATGAACGCCCAGTGCGGCATCGGCGCCCAGCCGAACCCGAGCAGGTTTTCCTCGAGAAAGACGACATGCGGCGCGGCGAAGAACAGCAGCGCGAACAGGCCGAGGTGAAACAGGTAGCCGGCGACCAGTGGCAGCGTGATCTGGCCGGCGATCTCCCGGTGCGGCCAGAAACGACTGAACAGGGTCCGCAACGCGCCGGGCGCGGCCGCGCCGCGCGCGACCGACAGGTCACGCGGCCGCCGCCGGAAGAGGATGGCGAGCAATTGCCAGACAACCCCGATCGCGAACACCGCGAGCGAGAAGTACCACAACGGGCCGTCGATCAGATACTCGATCATTTACCCTGCTCCACTGCTTCATCCGCCGGCACTGTCCGCGTGCCGATAAGCCGGGCGTACTCGTCGGCCGAGACGATCAGGTCCTGCGCGTGGCACGCCTTGCCCCAGCGGTCGTGATGCGCATCGGCCCAGTTGATGTCGACGTAGCCGGTCTTCATCCCCTCGAGCGCGCCCTCGCTGCCGAGCGAGCCGAGGTACATGTGGCCGACCGAGACGACGATCAGCAGCATCGCGCTGGCCGTGTGGATCACGTGGGTCACTTCCATGACGACCCGCCCCTGGCCGAAGTTCGGCGACACCAGGATCAGCCCGCTGATCGCGATGACGAAGCCGATCAGGATGACCATCCAGTACCAGGTTTTCTCGCCCATGTTGAAGAAGCCGCCCGAGACGTGGCCGTCGCCGATCAGGCCGCCGCCCTTCAGCAGCCACCTCATGTCGCCCTTCTCGTAGATATTGCGCCGGCCGAAACTGATCAGCATCATGACCAGCGAGACGAGAAACAGCGGCCCGAACAGGTTGTGCCCCTCCTTGCTCGCCGACGCGATCAGCCCGAAAATTTCTTTGCCGAACAGCGGGATCAACAGCGGTCGTCCGAGCAACAGGACCAGGCCGGTCAGCGCGAGAAACAGGAAAACGATCGCGAGCGTCCAGTGCACGACGCGCTCGTAATCGCTGAACCGCCGAACCATGTTTCCGGAGAGACCGCCTTCGATCAGGATTCTGCCGCGGATGGCGTAAAACGCGACGACGATGACGAAGATAGCGGCAAGCGCATAACCGCTGTATTGCGCGAGACTGGTCATGCGGAAACGCGCCCAGCGATCGCCGTGGACGTTGATCAGGATGCCGCTGTCAACCTGCCTGACCTGGCTGATGCCGGCCGTGGGCAAATCGCGCTGGCGCACGTCGCGCCACAGGTCGGCACCCGGATTGATCGCCGAGACGCCCTCGGGAAAGTCCGGGTGTTTTTGCGGAACCTGGGCGCTGGCGGCGTGCGGCAATGCCAGCGCCAGCAACGAGACGGCAAGGAGTAATGCCAGCAAAATGACGAGGCCGGCCGGCACGGGTGGCTTCGAGAGCATGCGGTCATCCGGGAAATCTACCAGCGACCGCAGCATAGTAAACGGACCGGCACGCTGGCAAGCGCTAGCGACCCGCTAGTTGATCCAGGACAATTGATCCGGAAAAATTCGCCTCAGGCCGGGTCGGTCGATTGCCGCTGACCCGGCGCTTCGCCGGAGGCGGCCGGCGACGCTTCGCCGACCGGTGACGCCTGTTTCTGCTTGACCTCTTCGTACCAGAGGTCGTGGTGATCTTTCGCCCAGGTCTCGTCGCAATAGCCGGTTTGCATGACCTCGAAAGTCGCCTCCAGCGCCGCGGTGCCCATGTAGATGTGTCCCATCGCGACAACGATCAACACGACCGCGGAGACACTGTGCACGAAATGGTAGAACTCCATGGTCGCGCGCGTCTGTCCGAAGATCGGGAAATCGAGCACCAGGCCGCTGATGATCACCGCGAGCCCGCCGATCGACGCGATCCAGAACCAGAGCTTCTCGCCGGCGTTGTAGCGCGGCGTATGCACGTGCTTGCCGAACAGCCCGCCGCCCTTGATGAGCCACAGGAAGTCGAGCTTCGGTTGCGGGATGTTGTGGCGCACGAACAGCACGAACAGCAGCGTCAGCGTCAGCATGAACACCGGCCCGAGATAGTCGTGCATGACCTTGGCGACGATCGCAATGTTGCCGAAGGCGGCGTTGCCGAACATCGGGATCAGCACGGTGCGGCCGAACAGCAGGATCATGCCGGTCAGCGCGAGGATCACGAACAGGATCGCGGTGCTCCAGTGGGCGAAGCGCTGCAGGTTCGTGAAACGCTGGATCTTGTTGCCCGAGCGCCCCTCGGACAGCGGAATCTTGCCGCGGATGATGCGAAAAATGATGATCAGCGCGAGCACGACGACGACCGCGCCGCCGGCGCGCGGCACCAACGTGTTCATGCGGTATTGCCGCCAGTTTTCGCCCGACACGTTGATCAGCACGTTGGCGCCGGGGCTCTTGACTTGCGAAATGCCCTCGTTCTGGCCATCGCGCTGGCGAATCTGGTTCCAGAGCTCGATACCGGGATCGGACTGATACAGGCCGGGCGGCGGCGGCGGGGCTTTCGGCGCCTGGGCCTGCGCCAGCATCGGCACTGCCAGCAGACACAGTAATATCAGCAGACTACGGATTTTCACGACTCTACCCTTTTGCTTGGTCAGACTGCGGCGCCCGGCTCCGGCCGGAGGATGCCGATACGTCCCTGTATCGATATCGTTTTTATGCGCCGACCGCGATTACGGCTTGAGCTTGGCGTTGTTGTAATTCACGCCCCAGTCAAACGCGACCGCGCCGCGGTTGATAACCCGCTTGCGGTAAATGTCGGACAGCACGTCGGCATCGCCGGCGAGCAGAGCCTTGGTCGAGCACATCTCGGCGCACAGCGGCAACTTGCCTTCGGCGACGCGGTTGCGGCCGTACTTCTTGTACTCGTCCGAGCTGTGGTCGTCTT
>JAHEKJ010000086.1 GCA_024638385.1 Gammaproteobacteria bacterium
AGCGGGTTCGGGACCTGGCTGGTGGAACACATCGGGCACTATCTCAATACCCACTATCGCGACCGCTTTCCCGCCGGTATCAACGTCAACTTCGCGCGCAAGGAGCGGCACGGGACGGCGATCGAGTACCGTTGCTACGAACGCGGCGTGTTCAAGGAAACGCTGGCCTGCGGCACCGGGGCCGTGGCGGTCGCCTTCATTATGGGGCATTTCCACGGCTTCCTGCCTGATGGCATCAAAATCCTGCCGCACCGCTGCAGGTGGTACAAGGCGGACGCGATCATGGCGGTAAACGGCGGTGACGACGGCTGGCTGCTCGAGGGCCAGCCGGACATCGTTGCGGAAATCGATTTCCGATTCGAACCGCCGCACAGCGAATCCGAATACCTGCCGCGCCTGCAGACCAGCCCCGGGTAGTGCCGCCGGTTGCCGGCAGCAAGAAACCCTTTAGCGTTATGCGAGCGAAACTGGTCATAGGTTCGACGACCCTGCTGGCGATTGCCTTCGTCATCAATACCGCGTTTCTCCTCGCGGCCCTTTCCGACGGCTACCAGGTGTCCGACATCAAGCGATATCTCGAGCCGATCGAGTCGTCCAGGGAGTCGATCGAACGGACGCTCGGCAGCAACACCCGCTTGTCGGTCGCCGAAATAAGGGAGGTTCTGGACCGGCAACGACAGGCGCTCAATCGGCACTGGCGAAGCGTAGCGGACGCGGACCCGGGCGCGAGATTTTCGCGCGAGTACGACCTGGTCAATCTTTCGATCGTTCTCAGGAGCGGATCCATGCTGGTTACGACCGACAGCGATAGAGGCGAACACGAAACGCTCGAAGAGCTGGTCGAACAAATCGTCGAAATCTCGAGCGGCCGAGCCCAGGCCGGCCTGGGGTTCGTCGAGGACAGCGACAAGTTCTACGTCCCCTATCTGCTGTTCGACAATCAGGGGCGCTGGTTCGTCAGCCTGGTCTTCGAATTCGAGAAGGATGCGCTGAGATACTCCGTCGCTCCGCGCCTCCGGGCCCACTACCTGCCGACGATCATCATCGGGCTGTTCAGCGCGCTGGGCATCCTGTGGCTCAACCTCAGGCTCGTGCTGGAAAACCGCCTCATCGGCAAGCGGGACCTGGTCGTCGATTTCGTACTGATCATGCTGGTTTCGCTCGCCTGCTCGTTGCTGACCAACACGGTCATTTTCGAGCGCAAGATTCTCGCCGCTTCGGCGGACAACGCGCGCCAGATCGTGGCGGAAGTTTCGGCCGGGTTCAGCGGGCGGTTGCCGCCGGCCGAGACCGGCGCGACTCCCGCCGAACGGCAGCCGGCCCATGGCGAATTTTTCGGTCGATTCGACAATTTCGAAAGCATCGCGTTGACCGATGAAACGGGGAAGCCGTTTTTCGCACATGCGCCCGACCGTCCCGGGAACTCGGCGATCGAATCCCTGCTGCAATCCATCGTCATCGGCCACCTGGATGCAGCACGATTTACGGTGACGCGGCGCCTGCACGGCATCGAACTGAGCAACGGCCCGGACGCGACGGCGGTGATTCGAATCTCCAGGGACGACATCTACCGGAACGCGGTTGCGATGCTGATCAAGGGGATAACCATGCTTTTCCTGACCGTGCTGGTCATGGTCGAATGCCTGTTGCTGTACCTGCACCTGCTCGCGAAGCGCAGGCCCGCCCGCGAGCAGCTGCCACGCTACGAACTGGGATTCGTGCGGCCGGCCATGTTCCTGTTCCTGTTTGCGATCGACCTGTCGATGTCGTTCCTGCCGCTGCGCATGCAGCTGTTCGACACGGAACTGTTCGGCCTGTCGAAGGACATCGTTGCGGGGCTGCCGATTTCGGCCGAATTTTTCTGCGTCGGGATATTTCTGCTGGTCGCGGGCGTGTGGATGGACCGGCGTGGCTGGCACGAGCCGTTTTTTGCCGGGCTGTTCATCGTCGCCATCGGCAGCCTGTGGTCCTGGGCGACCGACAGTGCCCTGTTATTCATCCTGTCGCGGGCGCTGGTCGGCATCGGCTACGGGTTGACGCTGATGTCGGCGCAGGGCCTGGTCATCCGACACAGTGGCGCCAACGGGCGCGCCCGCGGGTTTGCCGGCCTTTTCGCCGGCCTGTACTCGGGCAGCATCTGCGGTGCCGCGGCGGGCGCGATTCTTGCCGAGCGGCTCGGCTACGGCAAGGTGTTCCTCGTAGGCTCAGTTGTCGTGCTGGTGCTGATCGCATTTTCGTGGAAATTCCTGCACCCGGTCATCGAGTCGCGGGCGCCGGCCGCCCGGCCGGCCGGCCAGCCCCGGCGAAAGGTCGAACTGCGGCCGTTGCTGAAACTGATCGGCAACCCGGTGTTCATTGCGCTCAATCTCCTGAGCAGCCTGCCCGCGTCGATTGCGGTGGCGGGATTCCTGCATTTCTTCACGCCGGTCTACCTGGACCAGATCGGGGTTCGCGATTCGACGATCGGCCAGGTCCTGATTCTCTACGGAATCTGCCTGATCTACTTCGGCCCGCCGATCGGACGCTTCATCGATCGATCGGGCAGCAAGAAGTACTACATGCTGGTTGGCGGCTTGCTGGGCGGCCTCGCGTTTGCGACCTTCAATACGGACTTCGGCATCGCCTCGGTCATCGTATCGGTCTTCCTGCTCGGCCTGTCGAGCAGTTTCGTGCTGTCGTCGCAAAGCACCATCGTGCTGGAACTGAATGAATCGCGCGAACTGGGCGAAGGTACCGCGCTCGGCATTTTCCGATCGATCAGCCGTATCGGGCAGGTCGTCGGCCCGATGATATTCGGCTGGATCCTGCTGACGGGAGACCTGACCGAGGTCATCAACTGGTTCGGGTTCCTGTATATCGGCGCGATGCTGATACTGGCCGTTTTCGTCGTCAATCACCCCGGCAAACTGGAAGATCAGAAACTTGCACTCCAAAACTGACAGACCGGGATCGCTGGATGCCTGTTTTGCGGGTATCCGGGACCTGTTGCCGGCGGTCGACGCGCTGATTTCGCGGCACGACACGACGAAACTGAGCGACTACGTCGACGCGCTGGAGCACCGGCGCGCCTCGCCCTTGCAGTCCGGCGAGGATTTTATTGCAGAGGTCGCGCATTATACGCGCGAAACCGTCGGTCCCGACCTGGGTACCGCGATCGCCGAGGACCTGCGGGAAAGTCCGCAGGTCCTGACCGCAAATCATCACGGGATCGACACCTTTGCCCAGTCGACCCAGTCGAACCTGCTGTTTTCGCTACGCAAGCGAAGCGACGGCGCGGCCATGAAAACGATCCCGGTGCTGGCCTGCGGCAGCGTGCCGTTGAATAACCTGACCTATCCCCGGGGATTGCTGATCTATGCCTGCAACGACGTCGCGGGCAAGGGCGGAATCTGCAAGCTGCCTGTATTTCCGGACAGCTACAAGCGCAAACTGGTCAGCGCCGCGGGGCCCTTTAGCGCGGAAATGCTGGATCGCGCCCGGGCGAGGGCAAAGAAACTGATCGCCGACGAAAAACTGCCAGGCCCCGTCGGCTCGGCGCTGGATATCGTATTCGATGACCTGGCCCGGGTCGGCCACGCGTTTCCCGACTATGCCCGGCAGGCGACGGCCGTCAATCGTCGCCTCTGGCGACGCCTGTTTCGAGGCCAGGTATGCCGTTCGGAACTCGTCTACGTCGAAATGGAGAGCATCGCCTGCCGGCTACTGGAACGAGACCTGTTCGACCGCTCGACGATCTGTCACCAGCTGCTGTTCGATCCGGAGCTGCGCGGCCGATTGATCGCGGGACTCGACGGGCAGCGCGGCTGCTGGCTGCACGAGGGGCTGGCGCGGCGCGCTTGCGAGCCGGCGAGCGCGCGCGGTGCGGATTCCGCCATCGGTACGATGTTTTTCTGGGGCGTCGACGCGAAGGGCCGGCAGGTTCCGCTGCACGTCGCCGAGGGTCACAACGGAACGACCCCGCGACTGCTCGGCGTCGACGATAGCGGCAATGCCTGGTCGATCCCGCTCACGCCGGAAGAGATCGCGCGCGAACTTCGGGACCGCCGGCTGCTGCCGTCGATTTTCACGTCCTACCTGCTGATCGCAATTGCCAGGGGCGTCGCCTGCATCGGGGGTTACTACCAGGCGGATTACCTGCCGGCCATGCAGCGTGCGGTCGGCGCAGCCCTGGGCAACGAACCCGGCGAGCCTGCCGGAACCCGTGGCAACGGCGCGGCGAGCCCGGACCTGTATCTGTCCGGCATGCAGGCGGTCGGGTTTCGCGCCGGCGATCGACTGCTGCCGGCGGGGCCGCTGGAAATCATCGCCAGCGGCGGGATCGACGACGAGCAGTATGCGCGAATCGGCGAAGTCACCGTCGGGCAATCGCACATCGCCTCGCTGTTCGATTTCGTCATGGACGTCGCCCCCCGCGGCCACTATTTGCATCGGGTCGAGCACGATATTTCGCGGCTCGTGCACGACAGCGTCGGCAACCGGATCGTGACGATTTCGTTCGACCCGACCCGGCAATCCGGTTGAGCGCGGGGTTCTCGGCTACACGCCCCGCGCCAATTGAGAAACAGCTCGCGATATACGATAAAAATCCAGATAAATCAATAAGCTTGCCTATACTCATTGTTTACTTGTCCGAAGGCCCTGATTCGCGCGGCGCAATCGGGCGGCAACGAGACGAAAGTCGTTTGAAAAGGGTTACACGATGAACTTGAAATCGAAACTGCAGGCCCTGCTTTGCACGAGTTTGCTGCTGATATGGTCCGGGGCCGGTTTCGCCGGCGAACAGATCTTCAAGGTCGACCCGGTCACCAACGATGGCCAGAAATGGCGCATCGGCTACTACGAGGGTGGCGCCTATATCAACTACCAGAAGCAGTTGACCGAGACCGTCAAGGGCCTGATGCAGCTCGGCTGGCTGGAAACCGCCGAACTGCCGAAGCAGACCGGTGAAGCCACCGACACGCTCTGGAAATGGCTCAGCACGGAGATCAGGAGCGACTACATCGAGTTTGTCGGCGATGCGCACTACAGCGCTTTCTGGGAAAACGACAAGCGCAGCAAGGTCGAAGACGAAATCGTTGCTCGCCTCAACCACCAGAAGGATATCGACCTGATGATCGCGATGGGCACCTGGGCGGGCAAGGGCCTGGCCAACTATCGTCACCGGGTCAATACGCTGGTCTTTTCGACCAGCAACCCGATCTCCTCGGGCATCATCAAGAGCGTCGAGGACTCGGGCTTCGATCACGTGCACGTGCGGGTCGACCCGAAACGAAACGAGCGCCAGCTCAAGGTTTTCCACGAAATGATCGGCTTCGAGAAGCTGGGCGTCATCTACGAGGACAGCATCGCCGGGCGCAGCTACGCGGCCATCGATACGATCGAGGCCCTGTCCAGGAGTCATGACTTCGACATCGTTCGCTGCCATACCCAGAGCGACACCAGCGATACCGAGCTCGCCGAAAAGGGCGTAATCGACTGCTTCAAGAAACTGGTCAGGAAAGCCGACGCCATCTACGTCACCCAGCAGGGCGGCGTCAACAGCCGCAGCATTCCGACCCTGGTCGAGATCGCCAACCGGTACAAGATCCCGACGTTCTCGCAATCCGGCGCCCGCGAGGTCAGGTACGGAATTCTGGCCAGCCTGTCGCGGGCCGGCTACAAGTACGTGGGCCGGTTTCACGCCGAGACGATCGCCAAGGTATTGAACGGCGCGCTGCCGAACCAGCTGAACCAGCTGTTCGAGGAACCGCCGAAGATCGCGTTGAACCTGAAAACCGCGGAGCTCATCGGCTTCGATCCTCCCATCGTCTTACTGGGAGCAACCGATGAATTTTTCGATGAAATCGTCGTAGCGGCACAAAAATCCGAATAAGCGGCCGGCTCGATTCGAGTACCGGTTCGCCCGGTTCGCAGTCCCACAGGAAGGACATACCAATGGCGGGCAGAATCCAACAACAAATATTGGCGGCCTTGTTGCTTTGCGTTATCAACGTTTCGGCATGGGCGGAACCCTCCGAAAGGGCGGGCATCGAAGCGTTCGAACAACAAACGCTCGAACATCAAACGTCCGAAAATTTCGGCACGGCGCCGATTTTGAACAACGGGCGGAAATGGCGAATCGTCTTCTATGAAGGCGGTCCCACGTCCAATTATTACCACTACCTGGAAGCGACGGTGCTGGGCCTGATGAAACTCGGCTGGATCGAAAAAGCCGACATCGAAAAGCTCCAGAGCAAGAGCAAGGATACCCGCAGGCTGTGGAACTGGCTGGTCAAGGATGCCCGCAGCGAATATCTCGAATTTGTCGAGGACGGATACTATTCGGCCAACTGGGACGATGACCAGCGCAAGGAGAACCGGGCCCTGATCCTGGAGACCCTCAAAGGCGAAACCGATATCGACCTGGTGATCGCGATGGGGACCTGGGCCGGTCTCGACCTGGCCAACAACGAGCACTCGGTGCCGACGGTCGTCATGTCGACCAGCGACCCGGTCGAATCCGGGATCATCAAGAGCGTCGACGATTCCGGCTACGACCACGTGCACGCGCGCGTGGATCCCTACCGTTACGAGCGGCAACTCAGGATTTTCCACGACATCATCAAGTACAAGAAACTGGGAATCGCGTTCGAGGACTCCATTTACGGGCGCAGCTATTCGGCCATCGACACGGTCGAAAAGGTGGCCGCGGATATCGGTTTCGAGGTGGTCAAGTGCTACACCAGGAGCGATATCTCCGACACCCGCATCGCCTCCGAGAGCGTCATTCGCTGTTTCGAGGAACTGGCGAAAGAAGTCGACGCGATCTACGTGACGATCCAGGGCGGCGTCAACCCGGAATCCATTCCCCAACTCGTCGAGATCGCCAACCGCAACCGCATTCCGACCTTCTCGCAGCTGGGCGCGAAAGAGGTCCAGCAGGGGTTTCTATTCAGTATCTCGCGACCGGGCTTCAAACCCGCCGGCATCTTCCTGTCGGCGACGATCGCGCAGATTCTCAACGGCGCCAGGCCCCGGCAGCTCAAGCAGTTATTCGAGGAAACCCCGAGTATCGCGATCAACCTGAAAACCGCGGAAATCGTCGGGCTGTACCTGTACGCCGATATCCTGGCGGCCGCCGACACCATCTATCGGGATATCAAGAATCCCTGACCGGGTTACCCGTACGACGCATTTCAAAGCGTTCGAATCCCCGGTGGAACAAGCTGTCAGCTTCCACTTCTAGCGGCCGTATCGCGTGGACCGCGAGCGAACCCCAGTTCGTTTACGAGGTCTTCGATAGCACGGCAAACGGGGTGGTCGCGCAAGGCCCGCATCGGTGCGTCGAGCAACCTGGCTTCCTCGCAATCCGGGTGCAGGTGCCAGATCATGAAGAGTTCGGCCCAGATTTCGCTGCCGGCGTTGGCGACGAAATCGTCGCGCGCGAGCGCCAGCAGGTTCAGGTAACTACTCCAGTGTTTCCTCGCGCAGACCTGCGCAATTAACCTTCGGTTGGACTGATCCCAGCCGCCGCGAAAGCCGTTCTCGACGTGTCCCACGAGGTCGCATTTGCGACCGACGACATGGCCCAGCTCGTGAAACAAATCACGCACCGGCGTCGCCGATTCCCGGTCGAGATAGATGGTATCGCCGCGCAGCCGGCCGATTACGTCGCCGAAGGAATCGTACAACGGGCTGTCGTACCAGAGATAGCACGGGGCATAGTCGTAGATGTCCAGGTTCACGATCCCCGCGAGCACGGGTTCGCAGCGCGCCACTATTTTATCGATCGAATGGTTCGGGAGTGCTGCCATGAAGATTGCGCGGTCAGTATACTGGTTCCGGCGCGCTTTTCTAATCGGCGACAAATGGCGGTTCTCCGGAAGTGACGAGGTATTTCCGATGAGTGAAATTTTGACGATCGTGGCGCGAATCGAGGCCCGAGCCGACCGCGTCGATCTGGCGAAGACCGGACTGACGAAGCCGGTTGTCTTCAGTACGGCCTGCACCAGGACAACGACGACCCGGCGGTTTTTCTGTTCGACGAGAACTGGAAAAGTCGCGATCTCTGGCAAACGCACATGGACAGACCGCACATCGCCGGGTACGCGCGCGACCGCCGCCGCGGTGGCGAATTTCACCCTCAACGAAATGACGAGACTGTCGCCGGCCGGAGCCTGCGATGCCGATTGAAACACTCGATCACGTCAACCTGCGAACCACCCGGCTCGACACCCTGGACGACTGGTATACTGAAGGTGCTCGGATTGCGCGGGGGCAGGCGCCCCGATTTCCCGTCTCCCGGCGCGTGGGGGTACGCCGGCGCCGCCCACCTGGTCGGCATCGACGACGCGCCCGGAGCCGGTTCCGAGGCCGCGCTCAAGCTCGAGCATTTTGCTTTCGGCGCGCGCGGCCGCGCCGAATTCGAAGCGAGACTGCGGGCACTGGACGAGCGCTACGAGCGCAATGACATTCCCGGATTCGGTCTTGTGCAAATCAACCTGTGGGATCCGGACGGCAATCACATCCACGTCGATTTTCCCGCCGACGAATGAAGCGGCGCGACGCGGCGGCTCGATACGCCGGGTCCTGTTTCAATTTTTTTAATCCAGAAACTCGAAAAGGAATAATTTATTAAATATCGGTGTCCGCGCAATAATACCTGCATTTCGAGCATGAAAACCGGATATGCCAACTGAAAAAACCGATACGCTCGTCGTCGGCGGCGGCCAGGCCGGCATCGCGATGAGCGAGCATCTGAGCCATGGCGGCGTGCCGCACGTCGTGCTCGAGCGTCACCGCGTTGCCGAACGCTGGCGCTCGGAACGCTGGGACTCGCTGGTCGCCAACGGTCCGGCCTGGCACGACCGCTTCCCGGGCATGGAATTTGCCGATATCGACCCCGATGCGTTCGCACCGAAAGAGAGGGTCGCCGAGTACTTCGCCGCCTATGCCGTTAAGATAGCGGCGCCGTTGCGCTGTGGCGTCGACGTCACGGCGGTGCACCGCAAGGTCGGCCGTCCCGGGTTTCACGTCGAAACCTCCGACGGCGCAATCGAGGCCGACCGCGTGGTCGCCGCCACCGGGCCATTCCAGCAGCCGGTCATTCCGCCGCTGGTGCCCGGCGATGCCGGCTTCACGCAACTCCACTCGAGCGCCTATCGCAATCCCGGCCAGCTGCCCGAAGGTGCGGTGCTGGTGGTCGGCGCCGGCTCGTCGGGAGCGCAGATCGCCGACGAACTGCTGCGCGCGGGCCGGACCGTTTACCTGTCGGTCGGCCCGCACGACCGCCCGCCGCGCGCCTATCGCGGGCGCGACTTCGTCTGGTGGCTCGGCGTTCTCGGCAAGTGGGACGAGACCGCGCTCGAACCGGGTCGCGAACACGTGACGATCGCAGTCAGCGGTGCCCATGGCGGCGAAACGGTCGACTTCCGGCGTCTCGCCGCGCGCGGGATGACGCTCGTCGGCCGCGCCGGGGCATTCGCCGATGGCGTGATGAGCTTCGCGCCGGACCTCGCCGACAATCTCGCGCGCGGCGATGCGAACACGCTGTCGGTGCTCGACGAGGCCGACGCCTACGTGGAGCGCAACGGCCTCGATCTGCCCGACGAGCCCGAGGCCCGCCGCTTCGGCGCCGACCCACAATGCGTGACCGACCCGATCCTCGAGCTGAACCTGGCGCAATCGGGAATCACGACTATCCTCTGGGCGACCGGATTTTCGCTCGACTACGGCTGGCTGCAGGTCGACGCGTTCGACGCCTCCGGCAAGCCGCGGCACCGGCGCGGCATTTCGGCCGAGCCCGGGGTCTACTTCCTCGGCTTGCCCTGGCAATCGAACCGCTCGTCGTCGTTCATCTGGGGCGTCTGGCACGACGCGAAGTTCGTCGCCGACCATATCGTCACGCAACGCAAGTACCTGCGCTACTACCCGTCTTCCCGAACCTGATCGAATAACGGCCGCACTCGCGACCGCGACCGGCGTCGCGGCGCCGGCCCCGGGATCGCCGACGACTAATTGCCGCTTTCGAGCCCCGCGCGCATCGCCGCCAGTACCTGCTGCGATCCGGCGGCCATCAACCTCGCGTCCGAGCCGATCGTGACGAACTGAAAACCCATGCCGATTCGCTTCAGCGCGTATTCCGCCGAGCCATTGTGGATCCCCGCGACGATCTTGTGCTCGCGGCATTTGGCGATGACGAATTCGACCGCTTCGGCGGCCGGCGGGTCGAGCTCGTCGAAGGCCGGCGTGCAACCGAGCGCGAGCGACAGGTCGGAGGGCCCGATATAGATCGCGTCCAGGCCCGGCACGCGCAGGATGTCTTCGAGGTTATCGAGGCCTTGCAGGGTCTCGATCATCGCGAACACGATGATGGTTTCGTTGGCATGCTTCGGGTAATCCTGACCGCCGTAGAGCAGCGCGCGAATGGGGCCGAAACTTCGCCGCCCCATCGGCGCGTAGTGGGTCGCGGCCACCAGCCGCTCGGCATCCCCGACGCTATTGATCATCGGGCAAATGACGGCATAGGCGCCGGCGTCCAGCGCCTTCATCAGGATGCCGTCCTCGAGCCAGGGGACGCGCACGACCGGTACCGTGCCGGTCGTCGAAATCGCGGTCAGCATGCCGGCGGCCGCCTGGTAGTCGATGACGCCGTGCTGCATGTCGACGGTCAGCGAATCCCAGCCCTGGTGCGCCATGACCTCGGCCGAGAAAGTGTTGGCGATCGCCAGCCAGCCGTTGACGATGGCGCCCCCGCGGGCCCAGACGGTTCGCAGTCGGTTTTCACGCATGTCGTGCTCCCGTAAAGTTGATCAGCGCAGCAGGCAAGGGCGCCTGTTGTCGAAAGTCCAGCCCGGAATCAGGTACTGCATGGCGGCCGCGTCGTCGCGCGCATCGAGCGCCTGGCTGTTGTAGAGATCGTGCGCGCGCGCGAGCTTCTCCATGTCCAGCTCGATACCGAGACCGGGCCGGTCCGGCACCCGGACCTTGCCGCCTTCGAATTTCAACGGCTCGCGCGTCAGGCCTTGCCCGTCCTGCCAGATCCAGTGGGTATCGATCGCGGTAATCCGCCCCGGCGCCGCCGCCGCGACCTGGGTAAACATCGCCAGCGAGATATCCAGGTGACTGTTGGAGTGCGATCCCCAGGTCAGGCCCCATTCGCGGCAGGTCTGCGCGACCCGGACCGAACCCTGCAGCGTCCAGAAATGCGGGTCGGCCAGCGGAATGTCGATCGCCTGCAGGCGCAGCGCATGCCCGAGTTCGCGCCAGTCGGTGGCGATCATGTTGGTCGCGGTCGGCATGCCGGTCGCGCGGCGAAACTCGGCCATGATTTCGCGGCCGGAGAAGCCGTTTTCCGCGCCGCAGGGATCCTCGGCGTAGGCCAGCACGTCCTTCAGGCCGGCGCAGATCCGGATCGCGTCGGCCAGCGACCAACAGCCGTTCGGGTCGAGCGTGACGCGAGCCGCGGGAAAGCGCTCGGCCAGCGCCCGGATCGCGTCTGCCTCGGCGTCGCCGGCGAGCACGCCGCCCTTGAGCTTGAAATCGTTACAGCCGTAGCGCTCGTGCACCGCCTCGGCCAGGCGCACGATCGCATCGCTTGTCAGCGCTTGCCGATTGCGCAGTTGCAGCCAGTCGTCGCCGGCGTCGGCCTCGTCGCGGTAAGGCAGGCCGGTCTCGCGGCAATCGCCGATGTAGAACAGGTAGCCGAGCATCTCGACTTCGTCGCGCTGCTGGCCTTCGCCGAGCAGGGCCGCGACCGGAACCTCGAGGTGCTGTCCGAGCAGGTCGAGCAGCGCGGCTTCGACCCCGGTCATCGCGTGCACCGCGACGCGCAGATCGAAGGTTTGCGCGCCGCGACCGCCGGCATCGCGGTCCGCGAACCGCCGCCGCATGCGGCCGAGAATACCGTTCCAGGCTCCGATCGGCCGATCGACGACCAGTTCGCGCGCGTCTTCGAGCGTCCGCCGAATCCTCTCCCCGCCCGGCACTTCACCGACGCCGGTATGCCCGGCGTCGTCCTCGAGCACGACGATGTTGCGCGTGAAAAAGGGGCCGTGCGCGCCGCTCAGGTTCAACAGCATGCTGTCCCGGCCCGCGACCGGCACGACGCGCATGGTTCTGACCCGCGGCGACGCGGCGGCATCGACGAATTCGGTCATCCGAACCCCTCCGGCAGACGTTGGCGTCACTGTATCTCATATTGACTCGCGATTCCCGTTTCGCCGCCGGGGCAGGCTCTCTCCGCCGCCGGTCGACGGAATCGACGCTTGCCGGGTCAGACGCCGCTGCGGCGGTGTTCGCGGTAAAACACGTAGAGACCGCTGCCGATCAGGATCGCGCTGCCGACCCAGGTCCATGCGTCCGGGAAATCCCCGAACACGAAGTAGCCCAGCAGGGTCGCGAACAGGATCAGCGAATAGTGCATCGGCGACACCACGGCGGCATGGGCGATTTCGAGCGCCTTGATGATCAGGAGCTCGCCCAGCCCGGACACTACGGTCAGGCCGATCATGAGCGCCAGGTCGGTCGCGTTCTGCGGGGTCCGCCAGAAGAAGAACAGTGGCGGCACCAGCACGACGAACGACGTCAGCGCGGTATAGGCCAGCGTCGTCATCGTCGGATCCCGCCGGCCGATGTGGCGCGAGACGACTTGCCGCGCGGCGAAGGCCGCCGCCGCCACCACCACGAGCAAAATTGCCGGATGGAACACGCCCAGTCCCGGGCGGATGATCACCAGCGTGCCGATGAACCCGATGATGACCGCGGTCCAGCGGCGAATGCCGACAGGCTCGCCGAGCAGGGCCGCGGCGAGCACGGTCACGATGAACGGCGCGACGAAGGATACCGCGACCGCGTCGGCCAGCGGCACGTAGCGCAGCGCAAAAATGAAGCAGACCGCGGAAACCACGGCGCACAATCCGCGCAGCAGCTGGGTGCCCGGCGCTACGCTCTTTAGCAATGCCGAACCGTGCAGCAGGAGGATCAATAGCGCCACCGCGGACACGCCGAACTGCCGCGTCCAGGCGATTTGCACCGGGTGGTAATCGGCGGTCAGGATCTTGGCGAGGACATCGCCGCAGGCAAACGACGCGAATCCGGCGAGCATGAACAACAAACCCCGTAGATTTCGGGTCCGTTGCAGGCTCGTGCTGACGGGTTCGGCCTCGGCCACCGGGTTCGGCTCCTGTTGACGATTTTTTAGGACCGGCTGCCGATGCCGGTATGGTATCGTTAACCGCCATCGAAGCGGTTAACGGGACAAACTCATGTCGGATCTGCAACGCGTCGGCCTGATCGGCATCGGCCTGATGGGCCATGGTATCGGCAAGAATATCCTGCGGCACGGCTATCCGCTCACAATTCTCGCACATCGCAATCGCAAACCCATCGAAAGTTTGCTCGAAAAAGGCGCGACCGAGGCGGTGTCGCCGCGGGCCGTCGCCGAGCAGGCGGACGTCGTCATCCTCTGCGTCACCGGCAGCCCGCAGGTCGAGGCGGTGGTCCTCGGCGAGGACGGATTGCTCGAAGGCATGCGCGACGGCCTCGTCATCGCCGACTGTTCGACCGCGGAGCCGGCATCGACCGTCATGGTCGCGGACAAGGTGCAGGCCCGCGGCGGCCGCTTCGTCGACATTCCGATGGTGCGCACGCCGACCGAGGCCGAAGCCGGCACGCTCGCGCTGATGACCGGCGGCGATCCGGCGACGCTGGCCGAAATCCGGCCGGTGCTCGAATGCTTCGCCGATACCTTCATTCACGCCGGCGAGGTCGGCGCCGCGCACAAGCTGAAACTGATCAACAACTTCATCGGCCTCGGCACCGCCGCCGTCGCCGCCGAGGCCATCGTCGCGGCGATCAAGGGCGGCGTCGACCTGCAGGGTCTGCGCGACCTGGTGACGGCCGGCGGATCGAATTCGGTGATGTTCGAGCGGGTGATGAAAAACCTGCTCGAGGCCGACGATTCGGTGTTCCAGTTCGCGATCCGCAACGCGCAGAAGGACCTGCGCTACTACACGACCATGACACAGCAGCAGCCGGCCACGTCCTTCATCGCCGAGGCCGTGCACCAGACTTACGTCATGGCGGACAATCTCGGCTTCGGCGAAAAGTTCGTGCCGTACCTGGTCGACATGCTGGCGCGGGTGAACGCGACCGAGGTCAAGCGCTGATTCGGGGATCCGGTTCGAACCATGCCCGTAGCCATCGATTGCATCGTCGATAGTCGTGCCGAAGTCGGCGAAAGCCCGTTCTGGGACCATCGCGACGGACTGCTGTGGTGGGTCGATATTCCGGCCGGCCGGGTTCACTGTCACGATCCGGCGGGCGCGAACCGGAGCTGGGAATGGGGCGAAGCGGTCGGCTGCCTCGCGGTGCGCGAAGCGGGCGGGCTGCTGCTCGCAACTCGAAGCGGCTTTCACCGTTTTGATCCGGAATCGGGTGAACGGCGCGCCATCGCCGATCCCGAGGCCGATCTGCCCGACAGCCGGTTCAACGACGGCGCTACCGACCCGCGCGGCCGTTTCTGGGCGGGGACGACGAGCGAGCGCGCCGATGGCCTGGCGCGCGGTCGCTTTTATCGCCTCGATCCCGATGACCGGGTAACGACTCATTTCGAGCAGGTGCATTTAACCAACGGCCTGGCCTTCAGTCCCGGAGGCGAGCGGATGTACTTTTCGGATTCGGCGCCGGCCGTCAGAATCCTGTGTTGCTGCGACTACGACCCCGACAGCGGCGAGCCAGGCGGACCGCGGCTGTTTTTCGATACCCGCGCCGTAGCCGGCCGGCCCGACGGCGGCACCGTCGACGCCGACGGCTGCTACTGGATGGCCGGCGTCGGCGGCTGGCAACTGCTGCGGCTGACGCCCGCGGGCGAAATCGACCGCGTCGTCGACATGCCGGTCGAGCGCCCGACCAAGCCGATGTTCGGCGGTCGCGATCTCGACGTGCTCTACGTGACGTCGAGTGCGCTCGGCATCACGCCGGGAACCGAATCGCGCCAGCCGCAGGCCGGCGGGCTGTTCGCCGTGACCGGGCTTGGCGCGACCGGCGTCGCGCAAAAACGCTTCGCCGGCTGAGGCCTGGGTTATCATGTTGCAGCAGCGCTATCGTGGCCCGGGAACGATTCGATGAAACGACTACTGATAACCGGCGCGGCCGGCAATCTCGGCAGCCTTGTCAGGCCGCGCCTGACTCATCTCGCCGATACCCTGCGCCTGTCCGACATCGCCGGGCTGGGCGAGGCGGCGGCGCACGAGGAACTAATCGTTTGCGACCTGGCGGACAAGGCCGCGGTCGCGGCGCTCATCGACGGCTGCGACGGCATCGTGCATCTCGGCGGCCAGTCGGTCGAGGCCGCCTGGCCGGTCGTGCGCGACGCCAACATCGAGGGGCTGTTCAACCTTTACGAGGCGGCGCGCGCGCACGGCAAGCCGCGCATCCTGTTCGCCAGTTCCAACCACGCGATCGGTTTTTACCGCCAGACCGAGCGCATCGACGCCGCCGCGCCGGTGCGCCCGGACGGGCTCTACGGCGTCTCCAAGGTCTTCGGCGAGGCGCTGGCGCGCATGTATTTCGAGAAATTCGGCATCGAGACCGCCTGCGTGCGCATCGGCTCGTGCCTGCCGAAGCCGGCCAACCACCGCATGCTGTCGACCTGGCTGAGCCCCGACGATTTCGTCCGCCTGATCGAGCGCGT
>JAHEKJ010000087.1 GCA_024638385.1 Gammaproteobacteria bacterium
TCGAGTTCGCCCAGTGCGGCCTCGGTATCGGCCTCGATGTGGTCGGCGATGCCCTTGACCAGCGCGTGCTTGAGGCGCTCGAACACCGGCCAGTCGCGCCACTCGGCCTGCTCGACCTCGGCGGCCTCGCCGCTGCCGCGAAACTCGTCGGCGAGCGCGAGCAGGCGCTCGGTCGCGCCGTCGTCGCGATTCAGCACGACGTCCTCGACGGCTTCGCGCAGGCGTGCGGGGATTTCGTCGTAGATCGCGAGCTGGCCGGCGTTGACGATCGCCATGTCGAGGCCGGCGCGGATCGCGTGATAGAGGAAAACCGCATGGATCGCCTCGCGCACCGGGTTGTTGCCGCGGAACGAAAACGATACGTTCGACAGCCCGCCCGAGACCAGCGCGCCGGGCAGGTTCTGCTTGATTTGCCGGGTCGCCTCGATGAAGGCGACGCCGAAATGGTTGTGCTCGGCCATGCCGGTAGCGATCGCGAAGATATTGGGATCGAAGATGATGTCCTCGGGCTCGAAACCGATCTCTTCGACGAGAATTCGATAGGCGCGCGCGCAGATCTCGAGCCGGTGCTCTACCGTGTCGGCCTGGCCCTGCTCGTCGAAGGCCATGACCACGACCGCGGCGCCGTGACGCCGGCACAGTCGCGCCTGGCGCCGGAACTCGTCCTCGCCGGCCTTGAGGCTGATCGAGTTGACCACCGACTTGCCTTGCACGCACTTGAGGCCGGCCTCGATCACGTCGAAGCGCGACGAGTCGATCATGATCGGCACGCGCGCGATGTCGGGCTCGCCGGCGACGAGATTGAGGAAATGGCGCATCTCGGCCTCGGCGTCGAGCAGGCCGTCGTCCATGTTGACGTCGATTATCTGCGCGCCGTTCTCGACCTGCTGGCGCGCGACGCCGAGCGCGGCCTCGTAGTCCTGTTCGACGATCAGGCGCTTGAACACGGCCGAGCCGGTGACGTTGCTGCGCTCGCCGACGTTGACGAACAGCGAATCGGCGTCGATCGCAAACGCCTCGAGCCCGGATAGCCGGCACGCGCGCGCGGGCGCTGCGGGCTCGCGCGGCGCAATGCCTTCGATCGCTTCGCGCAGCGCGCGGATGTGCTCGGGCGTCGTGCCGCAGCAGCCGCCGACGATATTGACGAGGCTGGACTCGGCCCATTCGCGCAGATGCCCGGCGACGTTCTCGGGCGACTCGTCGTAGCCGCCGAACTCGTTGGGCAGACCGGCGTTGGGGTGCGCGCTGACCGCGCAATCGGCGATCACCGCCAGCGTTTCGACGTGCGCGCGCAATTCCTTTGGTCCGAGCGCGCAGTTGAGCCCGATCGCGAGCGGCCGCGCGTGGCGCAGCGAATGCCAGAAGGCTTCGGGCGTCTGTCCGGACAGCGTGCGCCCGGAGGCGTCGGTGATCGTGCCCGAAATTATCAACGGCAATCGTTCGCCGAGCTCGTCGAACAGCGTCTCGAGGGCGAACAACGCGGCGCGCGCGTTGAGCGTGTCGAAAATGGTTTCGACCATCAGCAGGTCGACGCCGCCGGCGATCAACCCGCGCGCGGCGTCGCTGTAGGCCGCGACCAGCGTGTCGAAGTCGACGTTGCGCAGGCCCGGGTCGCGCACGTCGGGCGACAGGCTCGCGGTGCGGTTGGTCGGCCCGAGTACGCCGGCGACCCAGCGCGGTCGCGCCGGCGTGCGTGCGCTGTACTCGTCGGCGGCGTCGCGCGCGAGCCGTGCCGAGGCCTCGTTGAGCTCGACGGCGATATCTTCGAGGCCGTAGTCGGCGAGCGCGATCGCGGTCGAATTGAAACTGTTGGTCTCGACGATATCGGCACCGGCGTCGAGGTAGGCGGCGTGGATGTCACGGATGATCCGTGGCTGCGTCAGCGACAGCAAATCGTTGTTGCCGCGCTGCGCGAGATCGGAATCGGCGAAGCGCTCGCCGCGATAGTCGCCTTCATCGAGCCCGTGAGCCTGGATCATCGTGCCCATCGCGCCGTCGAGCAACAGGATGCGTTCGCGCAGCGCCGTGGTCAGCGCATCGAGGGTATTTTTCATTTGACTTGTCTCACAAACGAATTAACATATAAACATATCTTTATAAGACAGACAACAAGAATTGCAAAATCTCGATTCTCTCCTCGTTGGATTGCGCGCCGCCGGCGAACACACGCGCCTGCGCATCCTCGCGTTGTGCGCGCGCGGTGAACTCAGCGTGTCGGAGCTGGTGCAGATCCTGGGCCAGAGCCAGCCACGCGTCTCGCGCCATCTGAAACTGATGGTCGAGGCCGGTCTGCTCGAGCGCCTGCCCGAGGGCGCGCAGGTTTTTTTCCGCCTCGCCGACGGCGGCGACATGTCGCGACTCGGCCAGGTGCTGGCGGAATTGATTCCGGACGGGGATATCGGGCTGGCGCGGGATTTTTCGCGCCTGCAGCAGGTGCGCGACGCGCGCGCCAAGAAAGCGCAGGACTACTTCCAGACGGTCGCCCGCTCGTGGGACGAGATTCGCTCGATGTACGTGCCGCAACCGCAGGTCGAGAAGACCCTGCTGCGGCTGGTCGGCGACGAGCCGGTCGGCGATTTGCTCGATATCGGCACCGGCACCGGGCGGATCCTGGAAATCCTCGCTCCGCGGGTCGAGCGCGGCGTCGGCATCGACCTCAGCAACGACATGCTGACGGTCGCGCGCAGCAACCTCGAGCGGAGCGGCCGTGACAATGTGCACGTGCGCAAGGGCGACATGTACCGCCTGCCGCTCGACGAAACCAGCGTCGACCTGGCGGTGCTGCACATGGTGCTGCACTACAGCGACGATCCGCACGAAGTAATCCGCGAAGCCGCGCGCGTGCTGCGCCCGGACGGGCGCCTGCTGGTGGTCGATTTTGCCGCGCATACCGACGAACGGCTGCGCACCGAGTTCAACCACCACCGCCTCGGCTTTTCCGACAGCGAGATCCGGCACTGCTTCGAGTCCGCCGGGCTCGTCGCGGCAGAAGCGTTCGAGCAACTCGTCGGCGACCCGCTGACGGTCAAATTCTGGCTCGCGCGGCGGCCGCGGACCGTGCATGCGCTCGGCTCCGCGCGCGCCGGCTGAAACCGACTAACCCGGAGATCAGGATGAAGCACGACCGGCCGTTGAAATTTTCCTACGAGTTCTTTCCGCCGCGCTCGCCGCGCATGGAGCGCCGCCTGTGGCGCACGATGGGTCAGCTCGAGCGCCTGCGCCCGGAATTCTATTCGATGACCTACGGCGCGCTCGGCAGCGCGCAACAGGTCAGCGTCGACACCGCGCTGGCGATGCACCGCGAGTCGCCGGTTGCGCTCGCCGCGCATCTGACCGGCGCCGGCGCCGATGCCGCCGCGGTGCTCGCCGTCGCGCGCCAGTTGCAGGCTGCCGGGGTGCGCCGCATCGTTGCCCTGCGCGGCGACGCACCGGCCGGCGAAGATGCCATGCCGCGGGCCTTCCCGTCCGCGGTCGAACTGGTCGCGGCGCTGCGCCGGATCGGCGATTTCGACATCAGCGTCGCCGCCTACCCGGAACCGCATCCCGATTCGCGCGGGCGCCGGCACGACCTCGAGCACCTCAGGCGCAAAATCGACGCGGGCGCGGCGCGCGCGATCACGCAGTATTTCTTCGAGCCCGACTGCTTTCTGCGCCTGCGCGACGCCGCGGCGCGAGCCGGCATCGCCGCGCCGATCGTGCCGGGGATTTTGCCGGTGCACGATCTCGATCGGGTATGTGAATTCAGCCGCCGTTGCGGTGCGACCGTGCCGGCACGCTTCGGTCCGTTGTTCGCGCAGGCCGGCGACGACCCGGCGGCGCGTTACCGCCTCGCCGTCGAGCTCGCGGTCACGCTGTGCGAGCGATTGCGCGACGAGGGTGTCGCGCAGATTCATTTCTACACGTTGAACCAGAGCGACCTGTGTCTCGACATCAGCCTCGCGCTGGGCGCGAACCACGCCGCGCAGCCGGTCGACTCGGCCGCCTGAACGGCGCGCGCCGGGGCGGATCTTTCCTGATTTCGTTCAGCGGCAATCTGCGCCCGGATGTATTCCGGGAAACCCGCCTCGAGACCCTGAAATTCCCGCCATCTGCCGACAGCCAGCACCGCCCGCGCGAAATATCCTGGCTAAAAGGATCGCTGCACCGCGTAGTCGGCGAGAAACAAAAGCGCGCGGCGGTACTCGCCGGGCGCAATCGCGTCGAGATTCGCGCGCGCGGCGCGCGCGTGGGTTTCGGCCTGCCCGAAGGTATAGTCGAGCGCGCCGGTGCTGCCAATGACCTCGCGAATCGCGTCGAAGTCGTCACTCGATCCCTGTTCGATCGCGCGCCGGATCAGCGCCTGCTGCGCGGCGCTGCCGTTTTCGAGCGCGTGGATCAACGGCAGCGTCGGCTTGCCCTCGGCGAGATCGTCGCCGACGTTCTTGCCGAGCACATCGCTGTCGGCGCCGTAGTCGAGCGCGTCGTCGACCAGCTGGAAGGCGATCCCGAGGTGCTTGCCGTAATTCCGCAGAGCTTCCTGCTCGGCTTCGCCGGCGTCGGCGAGCATCGCGCCGATGCGCGCGGCCGCCTCGAACAGGCACGCGGTCTTGGCGTAGATCACTTCGTGGTAGCGCGCCTCGCTGGTGTCCGCGTCGTGGATATTGAGCAGCTGCATGACTTCGCCCTGGGCGATGGTGTTGGTCGTATTCGCGAGCAGGTCCATGATTGCCATCGAGTCCGCGCGCACCATCATCTGGAACGCGCGCGAGTAGAGATAGTCGCCGACCAGCACCGCCGCCTCGTTGCCCCAGATCGCGCTCGCGGTCTGCTGGCCGCGGCGCATGTCCGAATCGTCGACGACGTCGTCGTGCAGCAGCGTCGCGGTGTGGATGAACTCGATGACGGCGGCGAGCAGCGCGTCGTCGTCGCCGCCGTAGTCGCAGGCGCGCGCGCCGAGTATGACCAGCATCGGCCGCAGGCGTTTGCCGCCGGACAGGATGATGTGCTGGCTCAATTGATTGATCAGCGCGACCGGCGAGGCCAGGTTGTCGGTAATGACCTGGTTGACACGGCGCATGTCGGCGTCGGTCAGCGCTTTCAGGTCGTCGAGCGTGAATCCCTCGGTCGATGTCGCGGCGGCTTCTGACATAGGCGGGAGTATGGCAAAGAGACCGCCGCTGATCTAGCCCGTGGCGGTGCTGCGCGCGCTTGCGATGCGATCGCGGGATCGTGTCCGCACGTCGGTTTACAGCGACTGGTAGTAGTCGATCAGGATTTGCGCGACTTCGGGGCGAGAAAACTCCGGCGGCGGCGCGATGCCGTTGGCGAGCATTTCGCGTACCCGGGTGCCCGACAACAGGATGAAGTCCTCCTTCGCGTGATCCGGCGCCTCGCGCATCATGACGACGCGGCCGAGTTTTTTCGACCAGGCGGTATGGTCGGCGCGGAAGATTTCGATTTCGAGCGCGTCGGGCGGCACCTCGGAATCGAAGATTTCCTGCGCGTCGAAGGCGCCGTAGTAATCGCCGACGCCGGCGTGGTCGCGGCCGATGATGAAATGCGTCGCGCCCATGTTCTGGCGGAAGTAGGCGTGCAGCACCGCCTCGCGCGGGCCGGCGTAGAGCATGTCGAAACCGTAGCCGGTGATCATCGCGCTGTTTTCGGGGAAGTAGAGTTTGACCATCGTGCGGATCGCGTTGTCGCGCACGTCGGCCGGAATGTCGCCCGGCTTGAGCTTGCCGAGCAACATGTGGATCACGAGGCCGTCGCAGTCGAGTCGCTCCATCGCCATGCGGCACAGCTCCTCGTGGGCGAGATGCATCGGGTTGCGCGTCTGGAACGCGACCACGCGGCGCCAGCCGCGCCGCTCGATCTCGGCGCGGATCTGCACCGCGGTGCGAAAGGTGTCGGGGAAATCGGTTGCAAAGTAGCTGAAGTTGAGCACCTCGATCGGGCCGCTGATCGCGTAACGACCCTGCGCGTTGAACTCGGCGACGCCGGGGTGCTCGCGATCGGTCGTGCGGTAGACCTTTTCGGTCATCAAGGCTATCTGCGCGTCGTCGACCTGCTCGATCGCGTCGACCTGTTGAACGGCGATGACCGGCTGGCCGTCGACGTTGGGGTCGCGTAGCGCGATTCGACCGGCGCCGTCGATCGCGTCGACCGATTCGACCAGATTCAGGATCGGCACCGGGAAGAAGCGGCCGTCGGCGAGGCGCATGTCCGTGGCCGCGCCGAGCGCGTCGGCGAGATTCATGTAGCCGGCGAGCGGCGTGAAATATCCGCCGCCGAGCATGACGGCGTTGGCCGCGGTCGCGGAACTGACCACGACCGACGGCAGCCCGCGCGCCTCGGCCTCGAGCGCGGCGCGCGCATCGGCGTCGTCGACGTAAAGCGGCAGCAGCGCATCGGCGCCAACAGGTTTGATCATCGCCTGGTTCCCCCTCCGGTCGGGTTTCAATTTAGCGGCTGGCGCGCGCGTTGGCAATCGATTCTCGTTGGGCGTGGATAGAGTCGACTTATCTTCATTGCGCTGTCGCGCAGCGCTCGAGCGCGGCGCGCAGGCGTTCGAGTCGGGCGACGATACCGGGCTCGCCGCCGCTTGCACCCGGGCTTTCGATATCGATCACCTCGAGACCGAATTCCCGCGCGAGCCGGTCGGCGAGCGCGGCCGGCATCGATTCCTGCGAGAGCAGGCATCGCGGCCGCTGCTCGCGCAGCCAGGCTTCGATCTCGTGCAGATGCCGAATGCCGCCGTGATCGTCGTGACGATCGTGGATCGATGCGATCGCGAGCGCGCCGAATTCGGCGCCGAGATAGTCGAGAAAGGCGTGGTCGGTCAGCACCGCGACGCGGCGTTCGCCGAGTTCGCGCGCGAGACGCTCGCGCCAGCGCTCGATTTCGCTGCCGAGCTCCGCGGCATTGTCGCGATAAAGGTCGGCGTGCGGCGGGTCGAGGCGTATCAGTTCGTCGCGAATCAGCCCGACGGCGACCAGCAGTCGCCGCGCCGAGTACCAGATGTGGCCGTCGTCGCCGCGCGCGCCGAGCAGCGGTAACAACTCGAGGCGCGCGACCCGGGCCGGCAATATCCCGGGCAGGCGCGCGAAGCCGCTCTCGAAGCGGCGATCGATCCAGATCACCAGGTCTGCGCGTTCGAGGCGGCGCAGGTGGGACGGTCTGAAGCTGAAGTGATGCGGCGACGCGCCGCGCTCGATCAGGAGTTCCGGCTCGCCGGCGCCGCGCATGATCGCCGCGGTCAATTCGTGTACCGGCGCGATCGACGTCACGACGCGAGGCGCGGCCGCGAGCGATGCCGCGTACAAACCGAGCAGCAGTATCAGGTAGCGCATGCGAATCGGGGGGGATCGTAATCCGGAAATGTAACGTTATAATATAACATAATGTCGAGCAAGCCCCATCCCGATGCGATCGCGTTTCGCGACCACGATCACCGTCGCTGCCAGCGCGAGCGGCTGTCTGCGGCCGACAAGCTTTGCGAATCGCGACGGCTGCGCCTGACCGAGCGCAGGCGAAAGGTTCTCGAGATCCTGCTCGCCAGTCACCAGCCGATGGGCGCCTACGATATTCTGGCCGAACTCAATCGGGCGGCGGGCAACGAGCGGTTGGCGCCGCCGGTCGTTTACCGCGCGCTCGAATACCTCCTGGCGGCGGGGCTGATCCATCGGATCGAGAGCCGCAATGCGTTCATTTTCTGCGTCCACCCGGGTCATCGGTCGAGCGCGCAGTTTCTGATTTGCCGCGATTGCGAGCGCGTCGCCGAACTCGAGAGCCGCGACGATCGACTGCTCGCCGATGCCGGCCGACTCGGTTTCGCGGTCGATCATTCGGTCGTCGAGATCACCGGCGTTTGCGCTGCGTGCCAGAAAAATGGAAGCTGACCTGCTGCTGCGCGCGGTCGACCTCGGTTACCGTATCGGCGACCGGCTGATTCTCGACGGCGTCGGCTTCGAACTCAGGCGCGCGCAGATCACGACGATCATCGGCCCCAACGGCGCCGGCAAATCGACCCTGACCAGCATCGTCAACGGCCTGCTGCGCGATTACTCCGGCGTCGTCGAGCGCGCCCCGGACCTTCGCATCGGCTACCTGCCGCAGAGAGTCTACGTCAATACCCTGATGCCATTGACGGTCGCGCGGCTGATGCAGCTGACCCGGCGCGCGAGCGCCGCGGAGATTCGCGCGGCGCTCGCCCGCACCGGGGTCGAAGAGCTCCGCGCGCGCCAGGTGAACTCGCTGTCGGCCGGCGAACTCAAGCGCGTGCTGCTCGCGCGGACGACGCTGGGCGCGCCCGACCTGCTGGTGCTCGACGAGCCGACCGCGGGGGTCGATATCACCGGCGAGGCGCAGATGTACGAGCTGATTGGCGATTTGCGCGACGAGCTCGACTGCGGAGTATTGCTCGTATCGCACGACCTGCACCTGGTCATGTCGCGCACCGACCAGGTGCTGTGTCTGAACCGGCACCTGTGCTGTTCGGGAAAGCCCGAGTCGGTGAGCCGACATCCCGAGTATCTCGCGCTGTTCGGCGAACAGGCGGCCGCGGCAATCGCGATCTACGCGCACGAGCACGATCACGTGCACGACGTGGCGGGCCGACCCGAGGGGCATTCGCATGATTGACTGGCTCGACGATTTCGTCGTTCGCAGCGTCGCCGCCGGTCTCATCATGGTCACGGTGGCCGCGCCCATGGGTTGCCTGATGGTCTGGCAGCGACTCGCGTTTTTGAGCGACACGCTCGGCCACGCCGCGGTGCTCGGCGTCGGTCTCGGCCTGGTTCTGCGCGTCGAGCCGATCGTCGGCATACTCGCGATCGTGCTGCTGATCGTATTTTCGTTGCAGCGCGTGACCAGCCTCAACAACGCGTTGTCCGAAACCACGCTGGCGATCATTTCCCACACCGGTCTCGCCGGCGGCATCATCCTGCTCGGCCTGTTCCCGACGCCCGCGGTCAGTCTCGAGGCTATCCTGTTCGGCGATCTGCTGGCGACCGGCAGGGGCGATCTGTTGCGCCTGCTGATAGCCGCGGTGGTGCTGCTGGCGCTGTTGCTGATGCACTGGCGCGCTTTCGTCGCGGTGTCGGTCAGTCGCGAAATCGCCCAGGCCGAGGGCATCCCGGTGCAGCGTGTGCAGTTTTTGATGTTCACGATGATCGCGCTGCTGATCGCGGTCATGATGAAAGTCATGGGCGTGCTGCTGATCGCGGCGATGCTCGTGATTCCGACCTCGAGCGCGCGCCTGTTCAGCAGCGGCCCCGAGCAAATGGTCGTCTTGAGCCTGCTCTATGGTCTCGTCGCGCTCGCCGGCGGGCTCGGCGCGTCGTTTCGTTTCGACTGGCAGACCGGCCCGGCGATCGTCGTCAGCGCGACCGCGCTGCTGCTGCTGAGCCTCGCCGCGAAACGCGCGTTTCACAACCGACCCGGCTAGCGCGAATACTCGCAGCGTCGCGGTAGCTCGGTCCGGGTATCCTCCGCGCAAACCGCCCATTGACGCGAGCCGGTCCGGCGGCTAGAATGCGCAGCCTTTTTCAGGATTGCTCCGGAGTCACACGATGTACGCGGTCATTGCCACCGGCGGGAAACAGTACAAGGTCGCCAAGGGCGAAACCCTGCGGGTGGAAAAACTCGACGGCGACGAAGGCGCGACGGTCAAGCTCGACCGCGTGCTGATGGTCGCCGACGGCGACAAGGTCCAGATCGGCACGCCGACGCTGGACAAGGCCAGCGTGACCGCCAGGATCACGGCCCAGGGGCGCGGCGACAAAGTCGAAATCATCAAGTTTCGGCGCCGCAAGAATTCGCGCACCCAGGCCGGGCATCGCCAGAGCTACACTGAAATCGAAGTCACCGACATCAAGGCATAGGGTCCAGCCATGGCACACAAGAAAGCAGCGGGCAGCACGCGCAACGGACGCGATTCGGAATCCAAGCGTCTCGGCGTCAAGAAGTTCGGCGGCGAAGCGGTCATACCGGGCAATATCATCGTGCGCCAGCGCGGCAACAAGTTCCATGCCGGCGACAACGTCGGTTGCGGCAAGGACCACACGCTCTTCGCCAAGGCCGAGGGCAAGGTCGAATTCAGGGTCAGGGGGCGCCACAACCGCACCTTCGTCAGCGTCGTCGACTGAGGCGATCCCGGGATTGATAGTTCGAGCCCCGCACCCGCGGGGCTTTTTTTTCTGCCGGTGATATGATCCCGCGATGAAATTCGTCGACGAGGCAACGATATTCGTCAAGGCCGGCGATGGCGGCAACGGCATCGTCAGCTTTCGTCGCGAGAAATTCATCCCGCGCGGCGGGCCCGACGGCGGTGACGGCGGCGACGGCGGCTCGGTCTACGTCGTCGGCACGCCGAACCTCAACACGCTCGCCGATTTCCGCTACCAGCGACGCTTCGTCGCCAGGCGCGGCGGTAACGGCGAGGGCGGCAACCGCACCGGCGCGAAGGGCGATGACGTCGTCATCGAACTGCCGCTCGGCACCCAGATCACGGTCGCCGACAGCGGCGAGATGGTTGCCGACGTCGACGCGCCGGGCGAGCGTATCCTCATCGCGCGCGGCGGCTTCCACGGCATCGGCAACGCTCGCTTCAAGAGCTCGACCAACCGCACGCCGCGCGAGTGCAAGCCGGGCACGCCGGGCGAGCAGTTCGAGCTTCGGCTCGAGCTCAAGGTCATCGCCGACGTCGGCTTGCTGGGCATGCCCAATGCCGGCAAGTCGACTTTCATCCGCGCGGTTTCGGCGGCGCGGCCACGGGTGGCCGATTACCCGTTTACGACGCTGCATCCCAACCTCGGCGTGGTCAGGGTCTCGGCTCATCGCAGCTTCGTCGTCGCCGACATTCCGGGACTGATCGAGGGCGCCGCCGACGGGGTCGGGCTCGGCATCCGTTTTCTCAGGCACTTGCAGCGCACGCGCCTGCTGCTGCACCTCGTCGACGTGCTGCCCGGCGACGGCGCCGACGAGCCGGCTATCGCGGCGCAAAAGATTCTGCGCGAGTTGCAACGCTACGACGAATCGCTGTACCTTAAGCCGCGCTGGCTGGTACTGAACAAGCTCGACCTCGTGCCCGCGGCCGAGCGCGACGCGGTTCGCGATGGCATCGTCGCCGGGCTCGGCTGGGACGGCCCGGTGTACGCGGTCAGCGCGCTGGCCGGCGACGGCGTCGACGAGCTGTGCAACGACATTATGAAATTTCTCGAGTCCGATGAAGCGCTATAGCAAAGTCGTCGTCAAGATCGGCTCGGCGCTGATCACCGCCGGCGGCAAGGGTCTCGACCACGCGATGATCGCGGCCTGGGCCGAGCAGATGGCCCGCCTGCGAGCGGCCGGCGTCGACGTCGTGCTGGTGTCGTCGGGCTCGATCGCCGAGGGCATTTCACGCCTCGGGCTAAAGACCCGGCCGAGCAACATTTCCGAACTGCAGGCGACCGCCGCGGTCGGGCAAATGGGGCTGGTGCAGGCCTACGAGGCCTGCTTCCAGGCGCACGGCATTCACAGCGCGCAAATCCTGCTGACCCACGCCGACCTGTCGAACCGGCAGCGTTACCTCAACGCGCGCACTACGCTGCGCACGCTGCTCGAGTTCGGCACCGTGCCGGTGGTCAACGAGAACGATAGCGTCTCCAACGAGGAAATCCGCTTCGGCGACAACGACACGCTCGGCGCGCTGGTCGCCAACCTGATCGAGGCCGATCTGCTGATCATCCTGACCGACCAGGCCGGGCTCTACGACGCCAATCCGATCGACGTCCCGGATGCGAAACTGATCGAGCGCGCCGACGCGCGCGACCCGAGACTCGCCGGCTACGCCGGACCGAGCGCCGGCTATCTCGGTCGCGGCGGCATGCAGACCAAGGTCGCGGCGGCGCAGCTCGCGGCGCGCTCGGGCACCCACACCGTGATCGCATCGGGCCGCGAGCACGACGTCATCGTCCGCATCGTCGACGGCGAGGCGCTCGGCACCTTTCTCGAGGCCAGCGAAGGCCATCTCGCCGCGCGCAAGCGATGGCTCGCCGGGCACATGCGCTGCGCCGGTGAACTCAGCCTCGACGACGGCGCGGCCGACGTCCTGTTGAACAAAAACGCGAGCCTGCTGCCGATCGGGGTAAAGGCGGTCAGCGGCGTGTTCAACCGCGGTGAAGTCGTCGCCTGCATCGATCCTAACGGCAGCGAGATCGCGCGCGGCCTGGTCAATTACCCGTCCGACGAATGCAAGCGGATCATCGGCAAGTCGAGCCGCGAAATTCCGCGAATCCTCGGTTACCAGGACGACCCGGAACTGATCAACCGCGAGAACCTGATTCTGATGAGGAACGAGACATGAACCGCCGCGTGATCGCCTTTGCCGCCAGCAGCAGTCGCCGCTCGATCAACAAGCGGTTGTTGACCTGCGCCTGCGGCATGCTGCGCGACGCCGAGGTCGAGATTCTCGATCTCAACGATTTCGAGCTGCCGCTGTTTTCGGTCGACCGCGAGGACGATTACGGCGAACCGCCGCCGCTCGCGCGCGAATTGTTCGACCGGATCGGCGCCGCCGACGGGATCGTCATCTCGTTCGCCGAGCATAACGGTTGCTACAGCGCCGCCTACAAGAATCTCTACGACTGGGTGTCGCGCATCGATCCTAAGGTCTGGCAGGGCAAGCCGATGGTGTTGTTCGCGACTTCGCCGGGTGGGCGCGGCGGGCGCAGCGTGCTCGACCTCGCGCTTGCGCAGGTGCCGCGCTACGGCGGCGAGGTCAGGGCGAGCCTGTCGCTGCCGAGGTTCGGCGATTATTTCGACGTCGAGCGGGGCGAGATCGGGGACGACGCGTTGCGCGCCGAGGTCGACAAAACGATCAATCGGCTGTTTGCCGAGGACCCGGCGTGAGCGGCGCGACCGTTGTCTACATCCCGCACGGCGGCGGCCCGCTGCCGCTGCTCGACGAGCCGAGCCATGCCGAACTGGCGCGATTTCTCGGTGATTTCGCCGCCCGCATCGAGCGGCCCGACGCGATCGTCGTCGTCAGCGCACACTGGGAAGAGGCCGAGCCGACGCTGACCGCGGCGGTGGCGCCGCCGCTGATCTTCGACTATTACGGCTTCCCGCCGGAAACCTACCGATACGAGTACCCTGCGGCGGGCGCGCCGGACCTCGCCGAGCGCGCGCACGGCCTGCTCGCCGACGCCGGCATCGACGCGCGGCTCGATCCCGACCGGGGTTTCGATCACGGGCTGTTCGTGCCGCTGATGCTGATGTATCCGGATGCGGGCATTCCCTGTATTCAGCTGTCGTTGTGCGCCAGCCTGGACGCCGGATTGCATATCCGAATCGGCCGCGCGCTGGCGGCGTTGCAACGGGAGAAGCTGCTGATCCTCGGTTCCGGTTTTTCGTTCCACAACATGCAGGCGCTGATGGCGAAGCGCGACGACGCGCCCGACCCGCGCAACCTCGCGTTCGAGGACTGGCTGCGCGAGACTTGCACCGACGCAAGCCTCGACGAGGAGGCGCGCGCCGCACGCCTCGCCGACTGGACCTCGGCGCCGCACGCGCGCTATTGCCACCCGCGCGAGGAGCACCTGTTGCCGTTGATGGTCTGCTACGGCATCGGCGGCGGTCCGGCCGTGCTCGCGTTCCGCGGCCCGGTCGCGCATTTCACCGCGAGCGCCTATCGCTGGTAGCCGGCGGCCACTGCGGCTGGGTCAGCTCGGCCGGCTGCGGCGTCGCCAGCGCGGTCGCGCGGCGCGCGAGCCGGCGCTCGCGGTACCAGATGTAGAGGCTGCTGCCGATCAGGATCACGACGCCGGCAAACGTCGTCGCGCCCGGCACCTCGTTCCAGAACAGGTAGCCGAACAGCACGGCCCACAGGATATACGTGAATTCGAACGGCGCGATCGCGCTCGCCTCCGACATCACGTAGGCCTTCGACAGGCAGTAGAAGCCGACCGCGGCAATCCCTCCGATCACGAGCAGCAGCAGCAAATCCAGTATTTCCGGCAGTTTCCACGGGCGGCCGAAAAACGCCAGCGACGGGTGCTCGGACGTGATCGCGATAACGCCGCCGGCGAGCAGCAGGCTCAGGATGCCGCTGGCGACGGTAAAGATGAAAATCGCGTTGAACGCGATCGTCAGCGGGTGGTCGTGACCGCCGAGGAAGCGCGTGAGAATCGTCTGCGACGCGTAGGTCAGAGCCGCGCCGAACGCGAACGCGACCGCGAGGGCGTTGAACTCGCCGCGTGGCGACAGGATGACCAGCACGCCGGCGAAGCCGACGAACACCGCGCTCCAGCGGCGGACGCCGACGCGTTCGCGCAGGATCAGCGCCGACATCGCGGTCACGAACAGCGGCATCGTGAACGTGATAGCGACGACCTCGGCCAGCGGCATCGCCGCGACCGCGAGGTAGTAGAAGGTATAGGAGCAGAAACCGAGCAGCCCGCGCAGCAGCATCAGGCCGGGTCGGCGCGAGACCCGTGCGACGGGCTCGCGCATCAGGCGAAACAGCAAGCCGAACAGCAACATCGCGATCATGCCGCGCAGGAAGACGATTTGCAGCACCGAGTAGCGGTCGCTGAAGTGCTTGATGATGATGTCCTGAATCGAGAACAGGAACAGCCCGAAAACCAGGATCAGGGCGCCGCTTGTCGCGTCGAGCGAGGAAATGACCGTTTTTGCGCGCATGGAAGCCGATCGTTCGAAACGCTTCGAGTCTAATCGACGGGGTATATTTGAAAAGTGAATTTTTCTGGCTAGTATTATCGAGTTTTCCGATTAACTTGCGCGGAGGCCGAACGACGTGAAGCTCGATCACATTCGCACGTTTCTCGAGATATCCGAATGCGGCAACTTCAATCGCGCCGCCGAAAATCTAAACGTCACCCAGTCGACCATCAGCGCGCGGGTCAAGGCGATGGAGGATCGCTTCGGCCGCACGCTGTTCAAGCGCGGTCACTCGGGAGTCGAGCTGACCTCGGCCGGGCAGCATTTTCGCCAGTACGCGCTCAACATCCAGCGCCTTTGGCAGCAGGCCCAGCAACGCATCACGCTGCCCGAGAGTTTCAGCCACGCGATCGGTCTCGGTTCGCAGGTCAGCCTGTGGGACAGCCTGATTCTCGAATGGATTCCGTGGATGCGCGACAACGCCAACGACGTCGCGATCCACGTCGAGGCCGATTATTCGCCGAGCCTGATGCGCCAGCTGGCGGACGGACTGCTCGACATCGGCGTTATGTACAATCCGCGCCAGACCCCCGGCCTGATCGTCGAGGATTTGCTCGTCGAGACGCTAGTGCTGGTGTCGACGCAACCGCGCGAGGTCGAGGGCGGCTGGCGCGACGACTACGTCTTCGTCGACTGGGGTCGCGAATACCGGCGTCGCCACGGCGAAGCCTTCCCCGAGATGCAAACACCGGCAGTCTCGGTCGGGCTCGGCTCGCTCGGTCTCGAATACATCCTGAGCAACGGCGGTTCGGGGTATTTCCCGATGCGCGTGGTGCGCCCGCATATCGAAAAGGACGCGCTGTTCGAGGTCGAATCGGCGCCGCGGATTCAGCGCCCCGCGTACGTGGTCTACCCGGAACTGACGCGCGAC
>JAHEKJ010000202.1 GCA_024638385.1 Gammaproteobacteria bacterium
ACCAGCCGCAGCGTCGGGTTGACCTTCTCGATCTTGACGTTGACCGGCACCGGCCCATCGCTGTGCGATTCGTAGTAATGCAGGTTGACGATGTACTCGCCGGAAATGATGCCGCGAATCGTCACCACTTCCTGGTTGATCGGGTGCACCATGCGGCGGCCGTTGATCATGACCGTGTCATTCAGGTCGCCGCGGTCGTCGCGGTCGAGATTGAGCCAGCCGGCTTCCTTTTGCAGGTAGGAAACGGTCTCGCGGTACGGATCCTGCACCCACAGGTCGACGTCGTCGGGCTGGCTGTCGGGCCAGCTCGCGGTGATGATGTACTCGGCCTTGTAATTGATGTTGCCGAGTTTCGCGATCGGGTTCATGAACATGATCGAGATGAAGAACAGCAGGGTGAAGCCGAGCAGCGTGTTGAACAGCAGATCGGTGAACGGATCGGTCAGCGGGATGCGGTGGCGGCGGCGTTTCATCGGGCGCCGAGACGGTAGGTCTGCTCGCGCACGTCGTCGAGCAGGTTGTCGACGCTCCAGTCGAGCAGCTGGTACTTGATGTTGAGCAACACGCCGCAACTCATGCCGGCAAGCGTCGTGAACAGCGCGATCTTCATGCCGCCGCTCATCTGCGCGAGCAGTTTCTGCATGACGTTGATATCGATGCTATTGAGATCGACCAGCGCGCCGAGCATGAAGATGAAGCCGATCACGGTGCCGAGCAGGCCGAGCTTGAGCATCAGGTCGGCGATCACGTAGCCGAAGCGATAATGGCCACGGCAACGGCCGTCGAGCACGTCGAGCAGCATTTCGCCGCTGTCGTCGGCCGCGCTGGCCGGCTCTCGCAGCAGCGCGTAATAGCGCTGTACGTGGCCGCGCCGCGCGCCGGCCACGCCGGGGCCCACCGCATCGATTTCACGCGACAGGCGGTAAGCCACGATCAGCACATGCAGGCTGGCGGCGGCGTAGATCAGCAGGATCACGCGCGAGATGAAGCTGTAATCCTCGGCCAGCAGCCGTTGCAGCAGGCCGGCGTCGGCCAGCAGCAGCAGCGCGAACAGTTCGAGGCCGAACAGGCTCAGGCAGAGCAACAGCAGGCCGAAGGGTTTGTCGAAAATCGGTTTCATCGCGAAATCTGTGGGCCCAGCAACGCAGTTTAAGGCCTCGCGCCGACGCTGCAAACCCCGGCGACGTTAATTGCGCCGCGCAGCGGCCGACGCACGCTTACGCCGGCTAGCAGACGCGAAGTGTCGCAATGCGAGGGCTATTTGCCGTGATACCCGCAGATCGACGATAATCAAGAGCCGCTTGATTCGGATCAAGGCCGGCTTTACAGTGACGACGACACTGGCCGTGACCGACGCCCGATCGTCAACCGCATACGGAGGAACCGTCAACCATGTACAAAAAGATACTGGTGCCCGTCGACATGGCGCATCTCGCCGAGAGCGACGCCATCATCGACATCGCCAAGCAGCACACCGCCGAGGATTCACGCATCGTGCTGTTGCACGTCATCGAGAACATTCCGAACTACGCGGCGATCGAGCTGCCGGCCGATTTCCGCGAAAAGGCGATCGCGGACGTCGAGAAAGAACTGCAGGCTCTGGCCAAGCGCAGCGGCATCGACGCCGAGATCGACGTGCGCTACGGCCATTCCTACAACACGATTCTCGACGTGGCCGAGAGCATCGGCGCGGACCTGATCATCATCTCGTCGCACCGCCCCGGGCTGAAAGATTATTTCATCGGCTCGACCGCGTCGCGCGTCGTGCGCCACGCGCCCTGCTCGGTACTGGTCGTCCGCTGACATCTCCGCCTAGTCCGCGGCGAAACCCGAGCCCGACTGGCGATATTCGTCGCGCGGCGGCGCGAACAGGTCGATGATGACCGCGCCGTCGGGACCGGCGCAAAAGCCGTGCTCGACGTTGCCCGGCGTGCGCCAGAAATCGCCCTCGCCGACCGCAATCTCCTCGCCGCCCTGCGTGCGCACGCCCGAGCCGCGCAGGCAAAATCCCCATTGTTCCTGTGGATGTGAATGCACCGTGCCGCTCGCGCCGGGCTCGACGCGCACGATCGACACCATCGCCTGCTCGCCTGGAAAAATTCGCGTCGTCAGGCCGTCGGCGAGTTGTCGCGCAATGCCCTGCTCGGTCGCGTCGACGTTGAAAAAGTTCTCGCGCTCGGACATGTGAAGTCTCCCGTGGTTGGCGGTTGCGGAGAAGGAGAGCTTACTCGAATCGGCCCACCGTCGAAAGCCGCGCCGGAGGGGCCGCGCTATTGCCCCAGCATCTCGCTTTCGAGCGACAGGTAAACCTGGTAGGCGTTGATGCGATTGCCGGCGTCGAATGCCGGAAAATGCGCGAACCGCGACCAGTCGGTGGCGGCGTAGATCTCGTCGAAACTCATCAACTCCTCGACTCCCCGGCCGAGGCTGTCGCGAAGGAAGGCCAGGTATTCCCGGGTCAACGACAGCGTCGCCGCCGGTTCGAACGAGGCCGGTCCGTGCCCCGGCACCAGCGCGCGCAGGCCGGTGGTTTCGAGGCGCTCGAGGGTCTCTAGCCAGTGGCGGGTGTCGCCGTTGCCGATGAACGGAATCCGCCCCTCGAAGATCAGGTCGCCCGAGAACAGCACCAGGTCGGGTTCGACCAGCATCATCATGTCGCCGTCTGAATGCGCCTTGCCCTGGTAGCTGATCGTGAAGCGCTTGCCACCGAGCTCGAAGCTGCTCGAATGCGAGATGATTTCGTCGGGCGGTACGAGATAGGTGTTCTCGTCGACCCACGGGTCGAGCGAGAAGCGGCGCTCCTCGAGGCGCTCGACGGCGATCTCGGAGGCGAGGTAATCGCCGGCGCCGAGCGGCGCATGCACGCTCGCGCCTGCCTCCTTGAACACCTGCAGTCCGTAGACGTGATCGGCGTGATAATGGCTCGTATAGACGCGCCGGATCGGCTGGTCGGTTCGAGCCCGGATCAGTTTTAGCAGCGCATGCGCGAGCGCCGGCGTGCCGAGCGCGTCGAATACGACGACGCCGTCGCGGGTGATGACGAAACCCGAGTTCGACACGAATCCCTGGTTGTCGGTCGCGACGCCGGCCGCGCCCTGCACGTAGTAGACGTCCGGCGTGATTTGCTCAAGGCGCATGTCGACCGTGATCGGCGTATAGTCGCCGGCGCGGTTCGTCAGCGGCACGACCAGCAGCAGGATGGCAAAGGTCCGTAACGGCGCGATTCTCGTCATCATGTCGCCATTGTCGAGAAGCCGCCGCGCGATTGAAATATTCATCTTGGGAGGTTTTCGCCACAGATTGCGAGGCCGGCGTGAATACGATAGTCTTCCCGACCTTCAGGAGAGATGTCCGAGCGGTCGAAGGAGCACGCCTGGAAAGTGTGTATACCGAAAGGTATCGAGGGTTCGAATCCCTCTCTCTCCGCCAGATATAGCCCTATCTAATTAATAGATAGGGCTTTTTTTATTAAAGTTAAATTTGATCCCACCACTTAACCCACCAATTATTCTCTGCTGCTGGCTAATTTACCTCTCTATCAATAAGTTCCCAGTTCCGGTTTAAACTGACGTTCACTATGGGTACTGTAAATGGCGATAATCGTACAGAGCGGACGCTCAAAAATTTGCCATGAGCGGCAAAAACCGACCCAAATACGACGCTTGCTCGCATAATATCTGTCAAATGTAAGACCTGACCCATAGCTAGTGACGAGGGGCTTTTTCTTGTCATGACATTCGCGAGCAATGTTCTCGCGATGAGCTTCTGTCAAACGAGGTTGTTTCGATAAGCGGTTGGTGAAACCCCTGTCCATCGTTTAAACGCCCTTCCATAGTTCGCC
>JAHEKJ010000088.1 GCA_024638385.1 Gammaproteobacteria bacterium
GTAACGCTCAGAATCTCACCCGCACCGGTTTACGCAAGACGCTCGCATACTTTTCGTATTGCTCCCGATAGTCGGCAAAAGTTCGCCCTGCTCTTACGTCCCCTCAGGGTTTATCCGCCAGGGGCATGTCATTTGTATCCTGGTCGTTCCCTTGTTTCAGGGCCTTGCCCGATACCGGAATAATTCTTACTCTGACCTGAACGGCATTTACATAAGCCCCAAAACCAGCATCATTGCGAGCCGCGAAGCAGCGAAGCAATCCGCCGCCGGCGTCCCGAGCCCCGGCTGAAGTTTACCCCGGCCCCCGAGCCGGGGCCGGGGCAGGCTCCGCGAAGGGATCTCCCGATACTTGCCGTCATTGCGAGCTGCGAAGCAGCGAAGCAATCTCCCGAGATCGGGCCGGGTCCGCGAGATTACTTCGTCGGCTGACGCCTCATCGCAATGACGCGGCGCTATGATGAATATCACAGGCTACAGTAAGTGCCATTCTACTCTGACCTTAAATAACGCTGACCGAAATTCAGGGGTCGGGTTTGCGACGCAGGTCCTTGAGGTGGCCGCGGCGAACCTTTTCGTCGACACGGCGCCGGCGCGCCGTGCGGCTCGGGCGGGTGGCTTTGCGCGGTTTGCGGGTTGCGAGCGCGCGCAGCACGAGCGCGCGCAGCCGCTCGAGCGCTTCGTCGCGATTCTTTTCCTGGCTGCGATAGCGTTGCGCCTTGATGACGACGATGCCGTCCTTCGAAATGCGTCGATCGCTGAGCGCGCGCAGCCGTTGCTTGGTCTCGTCGGGCAGTGACGACGCGTCGATATCGAAACGCAGGTGCACCGCGCTCGAAACCTTGTTGACGTTCTGCCCACCCGCGCCCTGGGCGCGAATCGCCTGGATTTCGATTTCCGCATCCGGAATCTCGATTCGTTCGGATATTGCTAACACGGTGCGGGGACTATACCCTGATGTCTGGCGTTTTGCAGGCCGGGCCGGACGGCGCCGGCGAGTTTAATCCGCGCCGGACAGGAGCACGTAAGTATCGACATGAACCGTCAGACAACAATCGGAATCGTCAGCCTGCTGGCCACCGCTCTGGCGGGTGAAGCGGCGGTCGCCGGCGAGCCTGGCGCGGCAGACGCCGCCGCGCCGCTGTTGTTGGCGCAATCGAGCCGCCTGTTCGGCGGCGAACCGTCGGCCTCGATGGAGGTCGACCTGCTACCGGGCAGCGCCGACAATACCGTCAACCCGCGACAGGGCCGCAGCATCGAAGTCGCGGTGCTCGGTTCGCAGCGGCTCGAGGTCGGCGACATCAACCCGCGCACGCTGAGACTCAGTGGCGTCGACGTCCTGCTCGTCGGCAAGTCGGACAAGAGCCTCTGCCGCCAGCAGGACATCAACGGCGACGGCTATCTCGACCTGGTCTGCGAAATGCGCACCACCGGCTTTCGCGTCGACGAGGGCGAGTACCGGATCCTGATCGAAGCCGAAACCTACGACAAGGCCTCGCTCAACGGCGAGGACCGGCTGCGAATCGTGCGCGACTGAAACCGCCCGTCGATCCCGCCCGTCTGCCAAATCGATCACAGCCGCTCTGTGTCGCTTTCGCTAACCTCGACGGCGTCTTACGGCGTGAATTCGACGCGGGGTCGACAGATGGTAGTTTATGCGGAAGAGCGCGGTTGCATCACCCAGTTCGAGCTGGGCGAAATGTACGAAAGGGGGGAACCGGGCAAGCGCGACTACGACGAGGCTTTCAAATGGTACCGGATCGCCGCGCGCAGAGGCTTCCGCCGCGCGCAGCATCGCCTCGGCAGCCTCTACGCGCGCGGCCTCGGCGTCGCCCAGGACCTGCCGCGCGCCTATGCCTGGTGCCGGGTCGCGGCTATTCAGGACTCGCGCCCGGCCAGACGCAAGCTGCGCCAGATCGAGGCGCACATGAACAGCGACGAGATTCGCCGCGGGCGCTGGCTGGCGCAGGACTACTACGATCGCTACGTATCCCGTGACGACCGCTGAGCCGGAAGCTCAGTTCAGACCGGCGTCGGCCTCGCCGAGCGAGGCGAGTTGCTCGGCCTGGTACTCGTGCATCAGCGGATCGACGACCTGGCCGAGGCTGCCCTGGATGATTTCGTCGAGCTTGTACAAGGTCAAGTTGATGCGGTGGTCGGTCAGTCGGCCCTGCGGGAAATTATAGGTCCGGATCCGCTCGGAGCGGTCGCCGCCGCCGACAAGCGACTTGCGCTCGGCGGCCTGCTCGGCCACCTGCTTCTGCTTCTCGGCGTCGTAGAGCCTGGCCTGCAGCAGCGACATCGCGCGCGCCTTGTTCTTGTGCTGCGAGCGCTCGTCCTGGCACTCGACGACGGTGCCGGTCGGCAAATGGGTCAGGCGGATCGCCGAGTCGGTCTTGTTGACGTGCTGGCCGCCGGCGCCGGACGCGCGGAAGGTATCGATGCGCAGATCGGCCGGATTGACTTCGATCATCTCGACTTCCTCGCTTTCGGGCAGGATCGCGACCGTCGCCGCCGACGTGTGCACCCGGCCCTGCGACTCGGTCTCGGGCACGCGCTGCACGCGGTGCGCGCCGGATTCGAACTTGAGCCGGGAATAGGCGCCGCGGCCGATGATGCGGGCGATGATTTCCTTGTAGCCGCCGTGCTCGCCCTCGCTCGCGTTGAGCACCTCGAGCTGCCAGCCCTGAGATTCGGCGTAGCGGCTGTACATACGGAACAGGTCGCCGGCAAAGATCGCCGCTTCGTCGCCGCCGGTGCCGGCGCGAATTTCGAGAAACACGTTGGCGTTGTCGTTGGGATCCTTCGGCAACAGCAGTTTTTGCAGCTCCGTCTCGAGGCGTTCGATCTCGGCCTCGGTGGCGGCGATCTCTTCCTCGGCCAGCGCGTGCAGCTCGGCGTCGTCGTCGGCAAGCATTTCGCGCGCCGAATCGAGAGTGGCCTGCGCTTCACGGTAGGCATTGAAGCTGCGCACCACGTCCTCGAGCTGGGCGTATTCCATCGACAGCGCGCGAAACCGGTCCTGGTCGTTGATGACCTCGATGTCGGCCAGCAGCCCGGCGATCTCCTCGTGCCTGGCGCACAGCGATTCCAGCTTTTGCAGCAGCGATTCTTGCATGGCTTATTGCGAGTCGAGCGACAGCAGCGACTTGAGCAATTCGATGCGGGCGGCGTCGTCTTCCTGCAGCGCCTTGCGCATCTCGAGCGTCGGCTTGTGCAGCAGTTTTTTGGTCAGGTCGTTGGCGAGGCGTTCGATGACCTGCTGCGGATCGGCGTCCTGGCGCAGCTGCGTCAGCGCTCGCGCGATCGCCTGCTGCTTGAGCGTCTCGACGCCGTCGCGCAGCTCGCGGATGTGATCCGCCGACTGGTGCGTTTTGAGCCACTGCGTGAAAGCGGCGACCTCGAGATCGATGATCTCCTGCGCCGCCTCGGCCGCGACTTCGCGCGAGCGCAGGTTTTCGTCGACGACGTTGCGGAGGTCGTCCACGGTATAGAGATAAATGTCCTGCAGCGAACCGACTTCGGGTTCGATGTCGCGCGGCACCGCGAGGTCGACCATGAAAATCGGCCGGTGCTTGCGCTGCTTGAGCGCCGATTCGGTCGCGCCCTTGCCGAGAATCGGCAGCTGGCTCGCGGTCGACGAGATTACGATGTCGGCGCGCACCAGCTGTTCGGGCACCTGGTTGATCTGTACCGCGTCGGCGCCGACCCGCTCGGCCAGCGCGCGGGCGCGGTCGACACTACGGTTGGCGATGGTCATCGCGCCGATCTGCTGGCTTTGCAAATGCCGCGCGACCAGCTCGATGGTCTCGCCGGCGCCGATCAGCAGCGCGTGCAGCGAGTCGAGATTGCCAAAAATCTGCTTCGAAAGGCTGACCGCGGCGAACGCGACCGACACCGGGTTGGCGCCGATCTCGGTATCGGTGCGCACGCGCTTGGCGACGCTGAAGGAGTGCTGGAACAGCCGGTCGAGAATGGAGTTGACCGCGTTGCCGCCGCGTGCCTGGTCGTAGGATTCCTTGAGCTGGCCGAGAATCTGCGGTTCGCCGATGACCATCGAATCGAGGCCGGACGCCACGCGGAAAAGGTGGCGCGCGACTTCGTGGTCGACGTGGCGGTAAATGTGCGGCAGCAGGGTGCCGTTGTTCAGGCCGTGATATTCCGCCAGCCAGTCGGTGATGACGTCGCCGGAATCATCCGCCGCGTTGCAGTAAATCTCGGTGCGATTGCAGGTCGACACGATCACCGACTCGTTGACCGCCGGCATGCCGAGCAGTTCGCCGAGCGCCTCGCGCATCTGCGCCGGCGCAAACGCGACCTTTTCGCGAATGTCGACCGGTGCGGTCTGGTGATTGATGCCTAGCGACAGTAAGGCCATGATTCAAGGAAAGTTTATGGCTAACGATTGATTTTCCGGCATAAAACTGGCAAATACAACTGCCGCGGAACATTTCGGAATAAATACAATCCTAAATCGAAGTGCTAAAATCATTGGCTTATGTAGCGCATGGAATAACGCTTGATTTTTTCGAATTCGACAAAACTCGGCCTGACGCTTTTGACCTTGCTCGGCCTGGTCGGTTGCGCCGGTGTTTCCGGCGGCGCAAGCCCGAATCCAGCCCTGCTCGAACGCCAGCAATCGCCGATCAACGGCCAACCGGCGACGCAAAACTCGTTTGCCGACGCGGCCTACGATCTGATGGTCGCCGAAATCGCGCTGAACCAGGGCCAGATTGCGCTCGCGGTCGAGCATTATCTGCGCCTTGCGCGGGGCCAGTCCAATCCGGCGATCGCCGAACGCGCGGTGCGCGTCGCGGTTTACGGTCAGGATCTCGAGGCCGCGGTCGAGGCCGCGCAGCGCTGGATCGAACTCGAGCCCGAGCGCGTCGAGGCGCGCCAGGTCATCGCCGCGATCTACATTCGCCAGGACGATATCCAGCAAGCCTTCGATTACGTCGATGACCTGATTCGCACCAGTCCGCTGGCCGACGACGAACTGTTCCCGCCGCTGCTCGGCATTCTCGCGCGCGAAAAGAACGCCAACACGGTACTCGCGGTCAGCAAACGACTTGCCGACGATCACGCCGGTCGCGCCTACGCGCAGTATCTGCACGCGATGCTGGCAGCGCAGAACGGCCGTTCGGAGGAAGCGATCGAGTATTTCGACCGATCGCTGGCGCTCGCCGAAATCGACGGCGTGCATTCGGCCCGCGCCCGGGCGCTGCTCAAGGTCGGTCGATCGGCCGAAGCTGTCGACAGCCTGCAGAAGGCCGTGGAAGAGAATCCGGACGACCAGAGCCTGCGCCTGACCTACGCGCGGCTGCTGGTCGACGTCAAGGACTACGAGGCAGCGCGCGCCGAATTCGAAAAGCTGCATCGGGCATCGCCCGACGATGCCGATCTGCTCTATACCCTGGGCCTGCTGTCGCTCGAGTCACAGCGCTTCGACGACGCCGAGATGTACATGCTGAGGCTCGTCGAAATGGATCAGCGCCAGGGCGAGGCGCAATACTACCTCGGCCGAATCTACGAAAATCGGCGGCTCTACGACGAGGCGATCGGCTGGTACGAGCAGGTTCGTGCCGGCGAGTACAGTTTCGACGCTCGCCTGCGAGTCGCCGAGCTGCTCGGCGTGCTCGAGCGCACCGAGGATGCCGTCGAGATGCTCGACGCGATGCTCAAGGGCAGCCAGTCGACCGGCTCGCTGGTGCGAATCTACATCGCCAAGGGCGAGTTGATGCGCAGCGCGCGGCGCTTCCCCGAAGCCATGGACGTGTTCAACACCGCGCTCGACATCGTGCCCGGCAACAGCGACCTGCTCTACGCCCGCGCGCTGGTCGCGGAAAAACTCGGCCGCATCGACCAGCTCGAGGCCGACATCCACACGATTCTGAAGACCGAGCCGGACAACGCGCACGCGCTCAACGCGCTCGGCTTCACCCTCGCCGATCAGACCGACCGCTACGAAGAAGCCTACGGCTACCTCGAGCGTGCGATCGAGATCATGCCCGACGACGCCGCGATCATCGACAGCTGGGGCTGGGTGCATTATCGGCTCGGCCGCTACGACGAGGCGATCCGGCTGCTGCGCAAAGCACTGTCACGCCTCGACGACGCCGAAATCGCGGCCCATCTCGGCGAGGTGCTGTGGGTCGCCGGCCAGCGCGAGGAAGCGCGCGAGGTCTGGCAAAGGGCGTTGCAAAAGGCGCCCGACGACCCGCTGCTGCTGGAAGTGATGCAGCGCTTCATTCCCTGATGCCACGCACGGCTTGATCCGGCTTCCGCTCATCGTTCTGGCGGTCCTGGTGCTCGCCGCCTGCGCCCGCCCCGCCGGCGTGTCCGATGCGGCGGCGCGCGCCGTCTGGGAGGCGCAGCAGCAACTGCTGCGCGGGGTCGATCGCTGGGACCTGCATGCGCGCGCGGCGCTGCGGCTCGAGGGCGAAGCCTACCAGGTCGGAATTCGCTGGCGGCGCGGCCCCGAGCACTTCACGCTGCTGCTCGAGGCGCCGTTCGGCCAGGGCGTCATCCGCATCGATGCCTTGCCGTTCGGCGGTTACGAGCTGGGCCTGCCCGACGGCCAGCGATTCGCCGGCGACAGCCCCGAGGTCCTGCTCGAGGAAGTGACCGGCTGGTCGCTGCCGGTCGACGGGCTCGAATACTGGATCCGCGGCCTGCCGCGTCCGGACAGCGACTATCGATATCGCAGCGACGGCGACGGCCGCGCGCGCTGGATTCGCCAGGACGACTGGTCGATCGACTATCTCGCCTACTTCGGCGACGACGTCGCGGCCAGCGCCGGGCTGCCGCGACGAATCGATCTCGAGCGCGACGAGATCAGCCTCAGGCTCGTGATCGAGCGCTGGCAGGCGGCCGAGCTCGACGCGCCGTCGCCGGACCTGTTTCCCGATTTCGACTGACGTGACCAGCCTCGAACTCGACGCCCCGGCCAAGCTCAACTTGATGCTGCATGTCACCGGTCGTCGCGACGACGGCTACCACCTGCTCGAAACCGTGTTCCAGTTTATCGATCTGTGCGATCGCGTGCGGCTCGAGGCAACCGACGACGGCGCGCTGGAGCGTTTGCCCGGGGGCTCGCCGGTGGCGCCCGCGGACGACCTCGCGCTGGCCGCGGCGCACGCATTGCAGGCGGCCGCCGGCGCCACGCAGGGGGCGCGCATCGCGATCGACAAGCACATCCCGATCGGCGGCGGCCTCGGCGGCGGCAGTTCCGATGCGGCGGCCTGCCTGCTGGGCCTGAATCGCCTGTGGCAGCTCGACTGGCCGCTCGAGCGGCTGGCCGAACTCGGGCTCGGACTCGGCGCCGACGTGCCGGTTTTCGTGCACGGCCGCGCGGCATTCGCCAGCGGTATCGGCGAACGCCTGCAAGCCATTGATTTGGCGGAGCCTTATTACCTCGTCATCGATCCCGGGACCGCGGTTTCGAGCGCCGAGATCTTTGCCGCGCGGGAATTGACACGCTCCAGCGATCCGATCACAATACGCGCCTTTCTCGACGGCGCGGGCACGAACGTCTGCGAAGCTGTCGTGCGCCGGCTATACTCGGAGGTCGGCGCGGCGCTCGACTGGCTCGGGGAATTCGCGCCGGCGCGGATGTCGGGTACGGGTAGTTGCGTATTCGCCGCGTTCGATAGCCTCGATGCGGCGAAAGAGGTAGAATCGCGAACTCCGGAATCCTGGGTAGCGCACGTCGCCGCCGGTATGAATCGGAGTCCGGTGCATCGGCAGTTGGGATTGTCGAGGTAGACAGAATTTGGGCCGTCGCCAAGTGGTAAGGCACCGGGTTTTGATCCCGGCATTCGTTGGTTCGAATCCAGCCGGCCCAGCCATGTGAAGGGCGCCGGCCGGATGGCGCGACAAGCGCCGCCCGGCCGGCCGTGCCCGCCGGTGTGACGGGGCCGGGAAGCGAAGTTTAGCGAGACGAGAGAGCCGGATGGTTGGCAGTGTAACCTCGAACGATTTGATGGTTTTCACCGGGAACGCCAACCCCGAGTTGGCGAAGACCATCGTCCGCCATCTCGACATCCCGCTCGGCATCGCCTCGGTCGGCCGCTTCAGCGACGGTGAAACCTCGGTCGAAATCGGCGAGAACGTGCGCGGCAAGGACGTCTTCATCGTGCAGCCGACCTGTGCGCCGACCAACGACAATTTAATGGAATTACTGGTCATGATCGACGCGATCAAGCGCGCGTCGTCGGACCGGGTGACCGCGGTGATCCCGTATTTCGGCTACGCCCGCCAGGACCGGCGGGTGCGCTCGCAGCGGGTGCCGATCACGGCCAAGGTGGTCGCCAATATGCTGACCAGCGTCGGCGTCGACCGGGTGCTGACGGTGGACCTGCACGCCGACCAGATCCAGGGCTTCTTCGAATGCCCGGTGGACAACGTCTACGCGTCGCCGATCCTGATGGGGGACATCTGGAAACAGAAGTATCCCGACATGATCGTCGTCTCGCCGGACGTCGGCGGCGTGGTGCGGGCGCGGGCGATCGCCAAGCAACTCGACGATTCGGAACTGGCTATCATCGACAAGCGGCGGCCAAAGGCCAACCAGGCGCAGGTCATGAACATCATCGGCGAGGTCGACGGGCACACCTGTATCATCGTCGACGACATGGTCGATACCGCCGGCACGCTTTGCCAGGCGGCCGGCGCGCTGAAGGATCACGGCGCCAAGGGCGTTTACGCCTACTGCACCCACCCGGTGTTGTCCGGGCGGGCGATCGATAATATCGAGAACTCGGAAATGGACGAGATGGTCGTCACCGACACGATTCCGTTATCCGACGAAGCCACGACCTGCACGCGGATCCGGCAGGTGTCGGTGGCGGGAATGCTGGCGGAGACGATCCGCCGGATTCACAGCGAAGAATCGGTCAGTTCGTTGTACATGGACTGACGCCGACCGGCCGGTGGCCGGTTGTAACGTTCCGCCTGGTCGCAAGGCGGGAACCCGTCCGCGGACGGTTTTTTTAATTTTGGAGTAAGGCAATGTCACAAACCATTCATCTGAATGCCGAACTGCGCTCCGACTCGGGGAAAGGTGCGAGCCGCCGCCTGAGGAAGGAGGGCCTGGTGCCGGCTATCGTTTACGGCGGCGATCGCGATCCCGCCAGGATCAGCCTCGCGCACAACGAGTTCATCCACGAACTCGAAAACGAGACGATCTACACCCAGGTCATCGAGCTGCGCGTCGGCGACAAGCAGCAGGACGTCATCCTGCGCGACCTGCAGCGCCATCCGTACAAGAACCGGGTCTTGCACGCCGATTTCTACCGCATCGATCAGAACAAGACGCTGCACATCACGGTGCCGATTCACGTCGCCAACGCCGAATCCTGTTTCGGCGTCAAGACCGAGGGCGGCATGCTGACGCAGCTGTTGAACGAGCTGGAGATCATCGCGTTGCCGCGTAACCTGCCCGAGTACCTCGAGATCGACGTACAGGACCTGCATCTCGGCGACACGCTGCGGCTGACCGATATCACGCCGCCGGAAGGTGTCGAAATCGTAGCCCTGTCGCACCTCGAGGATGTCGAGGATATCGAGCACGACATGCACAACCTCGGCGTCGTTTCGGTCATCATGCCGCGCGAAGAAGAAATCGAGGAAGAAGCGCCCGAGGATCTCGAAGCGCCCGAGCTGCTGGGCGAGGAAGGCGAGGAAGGCGAGGAAGCTTCTGCCGAGGACAAGGGCGGCGAGCGGGCCGGCGACGACGACGAAAACAGGGAGTAGTCCGCCACTTGCCTGCGTTGACCGCAGAGATACGCCTCGTAGTCGGCCTCGGGAATCCCGGGGCCGATTACGTTGACACGCGCCACAATGCCGGCGCGTGGCTGCTCGACGCGATCGCCGCCGAGCGCGGCGTCGAGCTGCGCCCGGAGAAACGCGACAACGCAGAACTCGGCAAGTTTCGCCACGGCGGCCGCGACGTCTTCCTGCAGAAACCGCTGACCTTCATGAATCGCAGCGGCCAGGCGGTCGGATCGCTGGCGCGTTATTTCAAGATCGCGCCGGAAGAAATGCTGATCCTGCACGACGAGCTCGATCTGTCGCCGGGCGTCAACCGGCTCAAGCAGGGCGGCGGCCACGGCGGGCACAACGGCCTGCGCGATTTGATCAATCACCTCGGCAGCCGCGACTTCTTCCGCCTGCGCATCGGCATCGGCCATCCCGGCAATGCCGCCGACGTCATCAACTACGTGCTGAAGCGCCCGTCGGCCGACGATCGCGCGGCAATCGACGCCGCCAACCGCGACACGCTGGCGGTCATGCCGCTGGTTTTCGACGGCCGCATCGACAAGGCGATGCAGGCGCTGCACACCGCCGCGCCGGTACCTCCGGAGCCCGACGATGGGGTTTAAATGCGGCATCGTCGGGCTGCCGAACGTCGGCAAGTCGACGCTGTTCAATTCGCTGACGAAGGCCGGCATCGCCGCCGAGAACTACCCGTTTTGCACGATCGACCCGAACGTCGGCGTGGTCGAAGTGCCGGACCCGCGGCTCTGGCTGATCGCCGACATCGTCAAGCCGAAGAAGGTCGTGCCGACGACGATGGAGTTCGTCGACATCGCCGGACTGGTCGCCGGCGCGTCCAAAGGCGAAGGGCTCGGCAACCAGTTCCTCGCCCACATCCGCGAGACCGACGCGATCGCGCACGTCGTGCGCTGCTTCGAGAACAGCGACGTCTCCCACGTGAGTAACCGCATCGATCCGCTCGCCGACGTCGAGACGATCGATACCGAGCTGCTGCTCGCCGACATGGAATCGGTCGCGCGCCAGGCCGAGCGCACGGCCAGGCAGGCCAAGTCGCACGACAAGGAGGCAATGGCGAAGCACGAGTTCACCCGCGCGGTGCAAGCGCACGTCGAGGCCGGCCGGCCGGCGCGCAGCTTCGAGGTCACTGCCGAGCGACGCCCGTGGTTGCGCGAGCTGCACCTGATTACGGCCAAGCCGGTGCTCTATATCGCCAACGTCGCCGACGACGGCTTCACCGACAATCCGCACCTCGACGCATTGCGCGCGCACGCCGCCGCCGAGGAGTCCGAGGTGGTCGCGGTCTGCGCCGCGATCGAGGCCGACCTCGCTGAACTCGATGCCGCCGACGCCGCCGAGTTTCTCGCCGAGATGGGACTCGACGAGCCCGGCCTCGACCGCGTGATCCACGCCGGCTATCGATTGCTCGGCCTGCAGACCTTCTTCACCGCCGGCCCGCAGGAAGCGCGCGCCTGGACGGTCCCGGCCGGCGCGACCGCGCCGAAGGCCGCGGGCCGGATCCACACCGACTTCGAGAAGGGCTTCATTCGCGCCGAGGTCATCGCCTACGACGACTATATCGCCTGTAACGGCGAGCAGGGCGCGAAGGATGCCGGCAAGTGGCGCCTCGAGGGCAAGGACTACGTCATGCGCGAGGGCGACGTGGTGCATTTCCGTTTCAACGTCTGACGGCCTCGCTTGACAGCTCCGGGGCTTCACGCGACAATCGCGCGCTCCTCGAGGCCGGGCAATCCGGCCGCCGGAATCATGGCTACGTAGCTCAGTTGGTTAGAGCACATCACTCATAATGATGGGGTCCCCTGTTCAAGTCAGGGCGTAGCCACCATTTCTGGGCGCCGTGAGCACGCCGATTGCGGCGTTGGAATTTTTCGCGAAGCGCTCGCGTAGGTTTGCCTACTGCTCCCGCTATCGCGAAAAATTCCGCCTTGCACTCGACGCACTCACGACGCCCAGAACCTTTGCAAGTGATACCTGTAAGGTTAGTGCTTTCGTAGCCACCATTTCTGGGCGCCGTGAGTACGCCGCTCGCTGCGTTGAAATTTTTTGCGAACCGCTCGCGTACTTTTTCGTACTGCTCGCGGTATCGCAAAAAATTTCGCCTTGCGATCGACGCACTCACGACGCCCAGAAACTTTTGCGAGCAGTATTTATTGAGGGGCGCTTTCAGATGCCACTGGTTGGGGCTGCTGCGAGCGCCGATAGCGGTGTTGGATTTCGGCCGGGCCGCGCAGGCGCAAGACGCTCCGTGCCATCTGCCTGCTATCCGATGCCGTTCGATTTCGGCCTTGCCACCCGAACCGAAGAACCAGGTTCTGCGCGCTTTATCCTTGATACTCTGACATGAGGTTATAATCGGTTCGGATAGATCACCGGGTAAAAGTGCGGTGAGGATGAAGGCGAGTAAAAAATACCAACAAGGGGCGCATTTACTGGTCGACCCGGTGCAAACGCTGGCACGAATCGAGCCCTTCATGCCGGAGTTGGGTATTACCCGCATTGCCAATGTCACCGGGCTGGATCGTATCGGCATTCCCGTGGTTATGGTCTGTCGACCCAACTCGTATTCCGTTTCTGTATCGCAAGGCAAAGGCTTTACGCTCGCTGCGGCAAAAGCCTCGGGATTGATGGAGTCGATCGAAACCTGGCATGCTGAGCGCATCGAGTTGCCGCTGAAGCTTGCTAACTTTGATGATTTTTCGAGTCGGCACGCAACGATCGATATCGATCGGTTGCCGAAAATGCAAGACAGTCTTTACCACGGCAAGTTGCCTATCCTGTGGATCGAAGGCACGAACTTGATTTCCGATTCCGCGGTCTGGCTGCCCTACGAAACCGTGCATACCTATTACGCCCGGCCCGCGCCATCGGGCAGTGGATGCTTTGCGCAAAGCAGTAACGGCCTGGCCTCCGGAAATCATTATCTGGAAGCGCTGTCGCATGCGATATGCGAATGTATCGAACGTGATGCAAGCTGCCTGTGGTATTACAGGAGCAAAAAGGACAGGGACACCACAAAGCTCGATCTCGAGAGTGTCGGCGATGCTGTCTGTCGGGAGTTGATATCAAGACTGCGCGCGGCGAATCTCACGGTGGCCGTCTGGAACAGCACCAGCGATACCGCCATTCCCAGTTTCGACTGCTTGTTGGTCGATCGGCAAAACATGCATTCGCACCCCGGGCTGGGGTCGGGTTGTCATCCATGCAGATCGGTGGCCCTGGTTCGTGCGCTGACCGAGGCGGCACAGGTGCGCACGACCTATATCTCCGGAGCGCGTGATGATTTGAGCCACCGGGAATACGAACTGCCGGAGCTCGAGCAAAAAAACCGACGACTGCGCAGGATGGCGGGCAGCGAAAAAGGTGTTGTCGATTTTGAAAGCATTCCCGACAAGCAGTTCGAGACTTTCGAACAAGACGTCGAATGGGTTTTGTCGCGGCTGGTCGACATCGGCATCGAGGAGGTTGTTTGCGTCGACCTGAGTAAATCGGAACTCGACATTCCGGTGGTACGCGTCGTTATTCCCGGGCTCGAGGGGCCGCACGACGAAGATGATTATATTCCCGGGCCGCGTGTCCGTGCGCTTGCCGGGCGAGCGGCATGAGAGCTATCGTATTTGCCGGCCCAAGTGTAGCCCGTGACGAGGTGGAGGCGATCCCGGGGGTCGAGTGGCGGCCACCGGTATCGCAGGGCGACGTCTATCGTGGCGCGCAAACGTCACCCGATGTCATCGCGATAATCGACGGCTATTTCGAGGGCGTGCCATCGGTCTGGCACAAGGAGATTCTGTGGGCTTTGTCGAGCGGAATACACGTGCTCGGCGCCGGCAGCATGGGGGCTTTGCGAGCCGCGGAATTGTACCCGTTCGGCATGCGCGGCGTGGGTGAGGTCTTCGAGGCTTTTCGGGACGGCATTCTCGAGGATGACGATGAAGTGGCCGTGTTGCACGGTCCCGCGGAGTTGGGTTATCAGTCGCTTTCGCTGGCCATGGTCAACGCGCGCAAATCGATTGCGATGGCGCTGGAAGCCGCGATCATCGATCGACCGGTCGCCGATTCCCTGGTCGCTCTGGCCAAGTCGATTTTTTACCAGGAGCGCCAGTGGGCGCAGGTGTTCACGCTGGCACGGGCAAACGGAATCGACGCCTCTGCTCTGGCGGCATTCGAGTCCTGGCTGGAGCGCAATGAACAGGATGTCAAGCAACAGGACGCCGGCGCCTTGCTGGCGCAGCTGGCTGATTTGATGGCATCCCCGATAGAAGCGTTTCGATGCGACTATGAGTTTGCCTGGACCGTCTTGTGGGACGGAGTGGTCAGTGGTGATTCCGGCTGTTCGCCGGCGGAAGGTGACGATACCCGGGCTGATTTCGATTCGCTGGTTCTCGATGAGCTCCGAATGGATCCCAGGCTGTACCAGCAAGTAAGGTTGCGCGCCCAGTTCAAGCAGCTTGCACTGCGCGATGCCGGCCGTACGCGTCTCAGGGTCGACGACGCGCAACGACGCCGGCAGCTTGGAAAATTCCAGGAATCCCGGGGCCTGTTCACGCGGGCGCAACTGGACAGCTGGATCGAGCATAATGACTGGACTCCGAAGGCATTGGAAAAAGCGCTCGAACATCAACAACAACTGCTGGCATTGGTCGAAAACCTGGGCGATGTCGATCGTCAATTGCTGCTGGAAGAGCTGCGACTCGAGGGCAGTTACACCGCGTTGAAGTCGCGAATCGAGGCCAGGCGCAGGCTGGATTTATCGTCCTTTGCCGGTGTCGATATCAGGCCCCCGCAGCTGCTTGCCTGGTATTTCGAGTCGCAGCTGGGCGAATCCATCCCCGAGGATCTCGACGATTATTTGTCCGAATCGGGGTTTCGCGACCGCGCGGAATTTTATCGCCTGCTCAAACAACAGTATCTGGCGACGCTTGCAATCGACGCCGAAAAGCAGTAGAACTTGGTCGCGGTATTAAAAAAAACCCATAATAAAAAATACTGAGGGGGACATGGCAGTTCGGCGCGACCAGACAGGCGGGACTCGATTCCGTCTGTATCCGCAGGCTCCGATTCTCGATCCCGACCGGGAGCCCGAAGTCGTTTTTGTGTCCAGTCCCGCGGGAAGCGTCGGCCCCGGCCCGGAAGACGATCGCATGTACGCGATCAATCCGATCGAAAAATGGCCTCCGTACGGCGTGCAAACGCGTCGCGATGGCTCGCCTTACCTCTACCTGCCCCCGTGGGGCGGCGATATCCACGCGCCGGCCCTGCCGGATGCGGCTGGTCATTTCGACCATATCGATGAAGATTCCCCCGAGTTTCTGGTGGCGCACCTGTTCGGTTGCGTGCGCTTCGTGCAGGACGTCTGGGAAGAGTATTTCGACGAGCCGCTCGAGTGGCACTCGGCCGACGCCTTCGACAAGATGGAGCTGGTCCACCTGCCCGAGTACGACAACAGCCGCATCGGCTTCGGTTTCATCGAATTCGGCTCGAGCCTGAGCAAAAGCGGCGTCGCCACGCTCGACGCGACCAATTTCGACATCATCGCGCACGAAGTCGGGCACGGCATCATCTACAGCACCGTCGGCCTGCCCGACCCCGAAGGCGAGACCGGCGAGTACAACGGCTTTCACGAATCGGCCGCCGACCTGGTCGCGATCATCTCCTGCCTGCATTTCGACTCGGTGGTCGACGAGCTGCTGGATAATACCGAGGGGAATCTGTACATGCTCAACCGG